>NZ_JABXKN010000021.1:0-67566 GCF_017115065.1 Nostoc sp. JL23 | reverse complement strand
AACGCAGGTGAGCGATGTTTCCCCTCTGGCTAACCTGACCAACCTCACACAGCTAAATCTTAGAAGAACGCAGGTGAGCGATGTTTCCCCTCTGGCTAACCTGACTAACCTCAAAATCTATCAATCCGCAAGAGGTTAAAATAAAGTCCCTTTTGTCAATCAATTAAAATACTCAAAATAGTTTTAATAAGAATGATAATTGTGCATAAGGACATGGGTAGGAGGCAAGCAACACTTGCCTTCTACCCCTCTATTTACTTATCATTATCCTTAAGGCTCTTGACAACTTAAATTTCCTGTTGGAATCTTAGCTAACTTACGATCGCACCTGACACGCCATTCATAGATCCATTTACAGAAGAAGGCTGAACAGAATCGGCTATTAAAGGATTGGTGACTTTGGAATTGCCTAATACGCTTCGCTTCTTCTTAGTATTACCTCGTCTAGCACCACCCGCCATCTCGTATTCCTGGCTGATTTTACCGTAACGGCTGGCAACTCCTAGTAACATTTTTTCTGACATAGCTATTACAACCTGTTCTGCGTTCTTCACGTCATCCGTGAGTTTGTCAATTGTAGATAACGCAGTGTTGTAAGCAGCAAGCTTAGATCGGAGATCGTTAATTGTCCTATTATAAGCTTCTATAGTCAATCCTTGGCCAAAATCAAGTTCTACACTGATAGATTGCAAACTTTCAATCCGGCGATCGGCTCGTTCTAAAACGCTGGAATTTCTTTTACGACGTGCCATAATGCATCTCTGCTACTAGGTTAATAGTACTGTTTTATACAAAAATATTTTTAATGTCATGGGGAAATACTACAAATAAGTTGCGTAGGCGTAGCCCATATTAGACATTGCATTTTCCAAAGCTTAGTTAATTTCACTTAAATTATTTTTAGATTTCAGGTAGTAAATCAATTCATAAGTTCATTACAACAAATGCTGCAATGATTTAAGCCTTTCTTATACATGGAAGAGCATGTGTTGCAAAGTATTAAGCCATTGCAGCAATTAATTATACATTTCTTGGAAATACTTAAGCCTTTCTTATACATGGAAGAGCATGTGTTGCAAAGGTTTAAATTTTTACAGCCTGAAGCGTAGAAGCAATGCTTGTGGCGGACTACGCCTACGCGCTAATCAAACAAATAGCGATCGCCTTTGCCTTAACTCTTACGATAAAATAGCCCCTTAAAGCTTGTTAACGCGATCGATGAAGTCCTGTTGGTATTGAGGCAGATAATTTATGACAGCCAGAGAGCAACTTATTCAGGAAATTGAACAGGTTTCAGATTCTTTAGTAGAAGAAGTACTAGACTTTTTGCTATTCATAAAAGGTAGACAAGATCAAAAAAATTCCACATCTCATGGTGAGCAAAGCCAGCCATCTGAGCCAAGCATTCTAGAGCGCATGGGAGGAATTCCCCAGCATTTGCTCTCAGTAGGTAATTTATCAGAGCGAGATGTTCGGAGAGCGATTATTGCATCACGGATAAAGCAGAGTCGCCAACAGGAATCATGACCTATTATCCTACGATTTTAGTAGATACAGGTTTGTTGGTTGCTTTTTATGACTCAGCAGACTCACATCACGATCGGGTGGTTGAGTTTTTTGCTGGATGTACCAGTCGATTGGTAACGAGTGAAGGTTGTGTCACTGAAGTGATGTGGCTATTAGCCTCTGACTGGCAGGTGCAAAACGAGTTTCTGTCCCACCTAGCAAATCACATATATGAGTGTGAATTTCTTACATCTCAAGATTTTGCTCGGATTGCTGAACTGAATGCCCAGTACGCTGATTTGCCAGGAGATTTTTCGGATTTATCCCTTGTGGTAATTTCTGAACGCCTGAATGTCGCTGCAATCGCCACACTCGATAAAGATTTTAATATTATATCGGCGCTATCGTAACCAACCGTTTACACGAGTTTTCTATCCTTAAGTAATTTTGCCAGCGATCGCCTATAAACATAAGAATGTTAGGATATCTTTCACAAGCTGCATCTGACTTATGAAATTAGTTTGCTCCCAAAGCGATCTCAGTACAAATCTCTCACTCGTTAGTCGTGCAGTCCCCTCACGGCCAACTCATCCAGTACTTGCCAATGTGCTGTTACAAGCGGATGCTGAAACTAACCAAGTAAGTTTAACAGCCTTCGATCTCAGCTTGGGAATCCGTACCAGTTTTAACGCAGAGGTATGGCAAAGTGGGGCGATCGCACTTCCTGCTAAGTTACTTGTAGATATCACCTCTCGTCTTCCAGAAGGCGAAATCACTCTTGATGATGAATCAGCCTTGACAGGTGCAACATCCGGTGGAGAAGGTTTAATAGTTACACTCACACCCAAAAGTGGACATTACCAAGTCCGAGCAATGGGGCCGGAAGAATTTCCCGAACTGCCCATAATTGAAAATACAGAAGTAATCAACCTCACCACCACTGCATTAATTGAGGGATTACGCGGTTCATTGTTTGCTACGAGTGCTGATGAAACCAAGCAAGTACTCACAGGAGTTCATTTAACAGTTAAACAAGATACTCTAGAATTTGCAGCTACCGACGGACATCGCCTCGCAGTAGTAGAAACTAGCAACGAGCGTCCTCTAGGCGGAACCAGTCAACTAGAAGTAACAGTACCAGCGAGAGCATTACGCGAACTCCAACGGATGCTAGCTCATAGCGCATCATCAGATGAACCTGTAGCTTTATATTTCGATCAAGGTCAAGTTGTGTTTGCATGGCAAAATCAACGTTTGACTAGTCGCACATTAGAAGGACAATATCCTGCTTATCGGCAATTAATTCCGCGCCAATTTGAGCGACAAGTAACAATTGAACGGCGACAATTTGTCAGCACTTTGGAGCGGATTGCTGTGTTAGCCGATCAGAAAAATAATATTGTCAAGCTCAGTATTGATAGCGAAGCTCAAGAAATTACCTTATCTTGTGAAGCTCAAGATGTGGGCAGTGGTAGAGAGTCGATGCCGGCACAAATTTCTGGGGAAAATATAGAAATTGCCTTTAACATTAAGTATTTGATGGAAGGCTTGAAAGAGTTACCATCTTCCGAAATTCAAATGCATTTAAATCAAAGCCTAACGCCAGTAATTTTTACACCATTGGGTGGCTTGAAAATGACCTATTTAGCTATGCCTGTGCAACTAAGAAGTTAGAGATTATTTATCAAGTAAAAATCCAATTACTGTAGGATTAAATGTCATTTAACTCTAATTTAGATCCCCAACTTATTCAAAAAGTCGGAGATTGGGCAATACGGTTTAGCTAAAGGTAAAAGTCTTTGCCAATGACAAATGACAAATGACTAATGACGAATTTGTTGAATCGGAATTTCAATCCAAAATTCTGTACCTAACCCCGGCTGAGAATCACATCTAAACACACCACCGTGTTTATCTACTACAATTTGGTAACTAATTGATAACCCCAAGCCAGTGCCTTTTCCCACTGGCTTAGTTGTGAAAAAGGGATCGCAGATTCTTGCTCTGAGAGCTTCGGGTATTCCTGGCCCATTGTCTCTTATGCGAATTACTACACTCTTGATATTGCCTTCAAGTTCTCCAAAAGCAGTATGGATTGTAATTTGACTGCTATGGGAATTTGATTGAGATTCACTATAATCTTCTAAAGCATCGATCGCATTGCTTAAAACATTCATAAATACCTGATTTAGCGGCCCGGCATAGCACTCCACTAAAGGAAGGTTAGTATATTCTTTGACTAATGTAATCGCCGGACTTTCTGGTTTTGCTTTCAAGCGATGCTGCAAAATTAGCAAGGTGCTATCAATACCTTCATGAATATCAACTGGTTTTTTTTCTGCTTCGTCAAGGCGAGAGAAATTCCGTAAACCCAAGACAATCTGCCGAATGCGATCGACCCCAATTTTCATGGAAGATAGAGTTTTGGGCAAATCCTCCATGATAAATTCTAAGTCGATATCGAGGGCGCGATCGCTAATCTCAGAGCTAGGGTTGGGGGTATTTTGTAAATAGAGTTCTAGTATACTAAGTAAATCTTGGGCGTAATCATTGACATGATTGATGTTGCCATAAATGAAGTTCACGGGGTTATTAATTTCGTGAGCAACACCAGCTACCAGTTGACCTAGTGAGGACATTTTCTCAGTTTGGATCAGTTGGGTTTGAGTTCGCTGTAAATCATGCAAAGCTTGAGCTAGCTTTTGAGTCTGCTCTTTGGTTTGATTATGTAATTGTGCTTGTTGGAGTGCAACCCCAAGCTGATTGGCAATTTGAGTAATAAATTTAATTTCCGAGGCTTCCCAATGGCGGGGTGCAGAATTCTGGTAAGCTGCTAACAAGCCCCATAGCTGTTGCCCAATAAATATAGGTGCGATCGCATAAGCCCTTGCTTGAATTTGCTCTAGAACTGCAATGTGACATTGAGAGTGGCCAACTTCATAGATATCATCGACTGCAAAGGTTTCATTGTGACGATATCGCCCACCTTGGGTTTCCTGCAAATAGCTATCTTGCCAAACTGTATTAGTATTAGAATTTACTAACTTTATCCAACTATCACCCACAAACTCGGCGATATATTCACCACTCCAATCAGCCTGGAAGCGGTAGACTGCAACTCGATCCGCTTGTAGTGATTTACAAATTTCTTGGGTAGTTGCCTGAAAAATCGCATCTAGATCAAGAGATTCTCTAACTTTTGCCACAACTTCAAACAATACCCGTTGTTGTTCTGCTGCTTGTTGCAAATCTAATGTCTGTTGTTGTGTCTGAGAGAGTAAATCAGCTTGCTGGAGTGCTACGCCCATTTGGGCGGCAATCTGACTGAGAAAGTTAACTTCAGAAGCTTTCCATTGCCGAGGGCCAGTGTGTTGATAAGTTGCCAGCAAACCCCAAAGTTTTTGCCCAACAAAAATCGGCGCAAGCACAAAAGCATGAATTTGAAACTGCTCTAGATTGTCGATATGACACTGAGCAAACCCCATTTTGTAGATGTCATCAACTGCAAATGTTTCATTATTGCGGTAGCGTCCTCCTTGTGTGTCTTGTAAGTATGTATCATTCCAAATTGTATTAATACCTAGTTCCGACTCATTCGACCAGTATGGACTAGCAGCCTCGAAATCCCCGACAAATTCACCACCCCAATTAGCATCAAAACGATAAACAGAAACGCGATCGGCTTTAATTAATTGACAAACTTCTTTAGTTGTGGTCTGAAAAATCGTATTTGTGTCTAGAGATTCTCGAATTTCGGCAATAACTTTAAACATAGCTTGTTCTTGTTCAGATGTGCGTTGTAACTCAACTGTGCGTCTTTTAACTTGTTTTTCTAAATTTTCATTGAAGACTTGTACTTGTTGGTGTAGTTCATACTGCTGAACTGCCGAAGCAAAGTGTTTACTGAGGTTTCTAGCCAGTTCAATCTCTTCAATTGTCCATTTTTGAGCTTGTGCTGTTTTAGATTCGCGCCAAACCTCAAAAGATCGCCGGGGGTACAGTTGTCTTTGATCGCTGTCATGCTGCCCCGCCCATAAAGTTTCTATATCTACTTCATTGCGGAAAATACTTAAGTAGCCCAACAACTGCTGACGATACTGGAGTGGGATCATCAACACACTGCGAATTTTAGTTGGCTCAAAAGCAACTTGCAAACTCCGCAACCCAGGAGTGTTATATATATCTGAAATTGCCCAAACATCGTAGTTAGTAAACTTGTAGTGTTCGTGCCAGATACTATATTGCTCGATGAGTGGATATATAGTTTGTTCTGGCATTACAGGTTGCTGTCCACAGATATAAAGCTTGATACAAGTATTTCCTGGTATTAAGCATTCTGTTAAGCTGGTGACGTTGCCATTGTGGAAATCAAAAGCTTCATTTCTAATGCAAAGCCTGCCACCAACACCATTAAAAGCAGCAACAGCCGCTTCTAGGGCTGGCTGTAAGACTATCGTTGGTAGTGAATGTAGTAAGGTAGCAATGCGGTTAACGATCGCTTCTCGTTCGGCTGTTTTGCGAACTTGAGTGAGCAGGGTGCTTTGAGCGATCGCTACTGACAGCTGCTCGACTACCATTTGTATTGCTTCTAGCTCATATTCTGAAATCGAACGCGCTCCAGAATTATGAGAGACTAGCAGCCCCCAAAGTTGATCTTGATAGAGAATAGGCGCTATTACAGAGGATTTTACCCCCATTGCCGTCAGATATTCAATATGGCAGGGGTCTACAGGGCGGTAACGGATCTTCTCTGAGATAGTTTCTCCATTATCCAAGTCACGCAAATGAATTTGACCAATCTCTTTAGTATCAACATTCACAACAGAACGCACCCGTGATTTGATAAATAGTTCACGGGCATAGGATGGAATGTCATCGTTGGGAAAATTTAGCCCCAGTAGCGACGGCAAACAATTTTTATTAATCGATTCAGCAATCACTTGACCACTACCATCAGGATGAAATTTGTAAATCATCACTCGATCGGTTTTTAATAGCGATCGCACTTCTGCCGTTGTCACTGTGATAATTTCTTCCAACTCTAAGCTTCGTCGGATACGGTTTGTAATACGGCGTAGTAAACTTTCTTCATCGCGACATAAGGGCAAATCTTGTTCAGGATTGGAGGCCATTGTTATAGCAAAATAAATTAATAATTTGAAAACAGGCATAATTAAATCTAAAGACATTGTGAAATTTATTTCATCATTTTGTCTTCAGTAAAACTACGGTCAAATCATTAATAAAAATATTTTTTCCCTTTTATCAGAATTCACCAAAACATCATAAAAACAGACGCTAAAAAGATTGCGTCTGTACTAGCTACAAGAGAAATTTCTTGCATTTTAGTTTTAAATTTTTGTTGACAGAGTAACCTTCAACAAAATTAAACTTTTGTATTGTCAGCAAAGCGAATTTTTAGATAGTCATTTTCCATCTTTGCTCCGGCTGGTTGTAGTGCTGCTAAGGCTTGTGGCAAAACTAAGTTACGACGATGGTTGCCAATAGTGATGTTCAATTCGTCTCCAGTTTTACTAAGTTGAACTTGGTCTTTAGGAATACCAGGTAAGTAAAGTTCTAAGCTGTATTGGTTTTCCTCTTGCACTACTCTAAGAGTTGTTTCTTTGTAATAAACCTGAGTTGGATCTTCATCTTTATAAAGAGTTTCTTTCAGGCGTTCTAATGAAGCCAAGCCGCACATTTCCTCAGAAAATAGGGGAACTTCTTTTACAGGCAGAGGGTGAAAATTATCATGAATTTCCCGGCGATATTGCTCCTGACTTTCCTTCCAACGTTGGAAAAATGGGTCTTGGACTTCACTAGGAATAATCCGATTCGCCACTACTAAATCTGTTGCAACATTATACAAACTCAGATAAGCATGGGCACGGAGGGATTCTTTAATCACCATCTTTTCGGGATTTGTTACCAGACGCACTGAGGTTTGAGTATTATCTGTTAATACTTTTTCCAGAGCTTCAATTTGTTCATAGAACTCATAAGGTGCATCCATCACCTCTTTATCAGGTAGCGAAAAACCAGCAATTGGTCTAAAAAAAGGTTCAACTAAAGGTCTAAGTGCCACCGAGATGTTTTGAAATGGCTTGTAAAAACGGCGCATATACCAGCCACCGACTTCAGGCAAACTCAGCAAACGCAGTGCTGTGCCAGTGGGGGCCGAGTCAATAATTAAGACATCAAACTCACCTTCATCGTAATGGCGTTTCATCCTTACCAAGCCAAAAATCTCATCCATCCCTGGTAAAATTGCCAATTCTTCCGCCTGTATGCCGTCTAAACCCCTTGCCTGTAAAACTTGGGTAATATAACGTTTCACAGCACCCCAGTTTCCCTCCAGTTCTTGGAGTGCATCCAATTCAGCACCCCACAGATTTGGGCGAATTTTTTGGGGTGCATGTCCCAGTTCCATATCAAAACTGTCTGCGAGAGAGTGGGCGGGATCTGTACTTAAAACCAACGTCTGATAGCCTAGTTCCGCACAACGCAGTCCAGTTGCAGCAGCAACGGAAGTTTTGCCCACACCGCCTTTACCAGTCATTAAAATTACACGCATAGATGCTTTTATCCTGCCTGAGAATTTTTTACATTTATTTACATTATCGACTGTTTAAGGAAAATAAATGTTGTTTCAACACGTCTAGGCATTATTATGAGTATTTACCCTAACTCATCCGTTAGGTTTTGCTGCAATAATTGGTCAAGCTTAGTTTCCAGTGCTGAGAGTTTTTTAAGAATTGTAGGGCGATCGCCATCAATAGAAATTAGTAGATTGGTTATTCTCTCTTGTATATTCGTTAATTGTGCTACTGCACTCTGGATTTGAAGCATTCCTTCTCGGAGTTCTTGGCGTTCCTGACGTGCTTCCGCCATTTCATCTAACATAGCTTGGACTGTTTTAGCATTACTCTCAATTAGATGTTTGAGTTCTTTATCAGTCATTGCGATCGCGCTTTGGAGTTGAGTTTATTATTAACTCTAAAGTATTGAGGGATTTTGTTTCAATCCCCAGTAGGCAGCACAGTTGTGCTGCCCTGCACTATGGTTTAATTACCTAAAAATTGCTGTAAGGCCTATTTACTGGCTCAACATGGCAAAAGCTTGCTCAACAAGCATCTTCGCCTTGTGCAAGTTCAACAGCTTTTCTTGTTCAAATCTATCGGGGTAAGTCATTTTCCTACCTTCTAGCGTTAGCCGAATCAGTGCTATTTGCTCATCTGTAGGTGAACTCATCTCATCTATTGCTGCGCCAATATACTGAAAAGTCGTGAAAGTGGGAGCTTTTAACCCTCTTCCCTCTTGCATCTGATGTAGTGCTAATTGCGGGAATGCCATCAGAGAAGTGATGTAAGAAACTTTGTATCCTGGGTTTCCTGTCGGCTTGACACCGTAGCGTCGGCATAAGTCGCGTAACTCTCGGATGGTTTTGATTTCAAGTTCGGAACGCGTGAACATAAAATAGAAGTGTCCATTTTTGATAGTGGATATTGGTAGGTGTCAACTTTTCCAGGGTGAACACCTACCTTAAATACAATCTATTGTTATGCGCGCATATCGTTCAAGGTATATTTACGTTTCTATATAAATGCCTAATCCCAAAGGAACACCAGAAAATTTAAACCCTATTGAATCAAACAGAGAAGAAAAGTTAATAGCAAATCTGAGCTTTCGTGTTACCGAATCTATGAAGGAAGAGGTAAAGGCTAAAGATGACCCACCAGAATTTTGCCGTCGTGCTATTCAAAAAGCACTAGATGAAGAGAAAGAGAAGTAGTTAGAACTAGCCCTTTCAAGGTGGATAAAAATTTTGGTCAATAAATTCCTCTTAAGCTCTTTACTCTGTGTCCTCTGCGCCTCTGTGGTTAAATAAGTCACTTTTAAACCGCAGAGGCGCAGAGAGCGCTGAGAAAAAACAATCCTATTTTACGAGTCACCTTGAAAGGACTAGTCCTATACGCTTATTTTTCCTACTTTAACTCTTCTGGATTAACCCCCAATTCCTTCAATCTAGCCTTCAGTTCTTCCACTTGCTTCTGTGCAAGTTCCCTCTGTTGTCGTTCAACCTCAGTTTCTCGTTCTGCGGCTTGTGCCCTTTCTTCTGGAGTCGCTACCAACTGATTATCTACGATGAACTACCCCACCCTACTTCGTTGAGGGTGGGGTTTCTACATCCCCACCAGTAGAGTAAGATTTCTGACGCTTCTTTTGACCCAGTTGCTTCATGCTTCCCGCAGTCTTGCGGGTGCGCGAAGTAGAGCTAGAATCATCTGCGCCTGCTAGGTTCGTTCCAAACCCAGGTAGTTGATTTGAGTACCAAAGCAACATAACTTCACTAGCAGCAATATCACGCTGCTGAGTGTAGTTACAGTTAGAGCAAATATGCAATCTCTGGTCTAAAGATTTCTTTTCTTGATGCCCACATTTAGGGCAAGTTTGAGATGGTTTTATCTTCTTGGTTGGCGCTTGTGAAAATACACCACTAACATCATCCAATTTAGCCTTAAGAGATTGCTTAAGCATCCCCATCCCGACATCCAGAATTGATTTATTCAGACCAGACTTTTGCTTTTTACGTTTGCCTTTCTTTGCCTTGGCACTCATGTTTTTGACTTCTAGTTTTTCAGTTACCACCGTGCTATTACTGCTTACAATTCGTGTGGTAATTTGATGAACCCAGTTCTGTCTTTGATTAGCCACTTTGCGATAGACTTTGCTAATCTGACTCTGAACTTTCTTCCATCTTCTAGAAGCTTTCTGTTTTTTCTTATAGTTAGGTGAACGCTTACGACGTTTATCTTTACTTAATCGTTTTATTTTTTCTTCTGCTTTCCTGAAAAATCTAGGAGCAGGAATCAAACCATTTTCTTGTCCATTAGTCCAAGCGATAGCGTCATTGCATCCTAAATCAATTGCAATTACACCATCATCTGTTTTACGGCTATTTCTTAATAGTTCATCATCCACATCTGAAACTATAGATGCGTACCATTTTCCGTTGCGGTGAACTATGTCTAGGGCTTTTAAATGACCCCACAATCTAGCCTTACCCCGCATTTGGATAGAACCAATTTTAGCTAGTTCTAAATAGCCGTTATCACCTGTGCTGTGGCATTTCCATCCTGTGAAAGATGGATAACTCCATCCAGAATAGCGACGAATTGATTTGAATTTAGGATAACGACCTAGACCTTGGAAAAATCTTTGAAAAGCTAGGTCAACACGCTTTAATGTTGCTTGTAATGCTTGGGAATTTATCTTTTTATATTCTGTCCAAACTTCCTTGAAATCTGGCAGACAATTCTGTTGTTCAAAGTAGGAAACTGATTTACTAAATCTCCTGTAAGACGTAATTCTATTAGACACTGCGGCATTATAGAGTTCCTTATGAAGCCTCCGATGATAGTGCAATAAATCATTCACTTTTTTAGTTGGATATAACCTAAAAGTCGCTCTACGCAATGCCACTAATTACCACCCCCTTACAACAATCAAGACTCATAGTATAGTACCATTAATAAAATTCAGTTGTCAACATGAAAACTCAGTTTAGAAAAGCGTCCCATGCGGTTTTTAGCATTCACTTACACGTCGTGCTTATTGCTAAATACCGCAAGGAAGTTATCACGCAGGAAATACTTGTTAAGTTGCAAGAAATATTCAATCGTGTTTGTGAAAAACGTAAATGTTTTCTTACTGAGTTTAGTGGTGAAGACAACCATGTACACTTATTGATAGACGTACATCCTGACAACAACATTTCACAGCTAATTGGTTCACTCAAATCAGCATCAAGTCGTATTATTAGAAAGGAATTTCAGGATTATCTAAAACAATATTATTGGAAAGAGAAAGATCCTAGCTTTTGGACTGATGCCTACTCTGTTAATTCAGTGGGTGGCGCACCGCTAGAAATAGTCAAAGAATATATCCGTTCTCAGGACAAACCCGAAAGATAGTATTGTCAAAAGCTCAACTGTCCTATCGACTGTTTATACCTACGGTAAAAATCATCAATAGGACGTTGACGCTCGAAGACTCGCTACCGCTTCGCTAACGCTTTTGACCCGCTTACATCCCCTCCCTGCTGACGCTGAGGAAGGGGAATTACGCGGTTTATGTTAAAAAACCGTAATTTGGACTCATAGATTCCCAAAAATAATTCTAACTGCTGACTCCACAGCCACCCTTGAGCATTTGGTTCCAAAGGTTGATATTTCCCACCCACTAAACTAAACCCTTGAAACTCCAAAGTATTGGGGTGAAACCAAAAATATTCCGGCGTACGAAAAGTCTCTTGGTAAAGTTCAAACTTCAGACCTTTGTCAACCTTGGCAGTACTGTTAGAAAGTAATTCAATAATCACATTGGGATACTTCCCTTGTTCTGCCAATAATACCCAACTTTTGCGGGGGCGATTTTCACAATCCTTGACAACAAAAAAATCTGGCCCTCTAAAGTCTCGTGTGGTAATCTGTTCTGGGCTAAAATAAATCGTTAAATTTCCAGTAGCATAAAAATCATTACGCTGACGCCACCACCATTTCAGACACGCCAATAGTAGTTCAATTTGTTCGCGGTGTAGATCGCTTTCCAAAGGAGGCTCATCACTCCATAAATCACTAGGGGGAATGATAATATCTTCTGCTTCTGTATGTATAGTTAATTCAGCAGGAATTTCATGATTTTTGGCAGCCGTCACTTCGCTTCGCTCCGAATTCAAAATTCAAAATTCAAAATTAACAATCCCCATAAATTCAGGTGTTTTGTATCCTTTTAATTTCTCATTCATAATGATTAATGGCTTTTGCTCTTACGTTTAGTGTAATAGTAGCAATCATCTGTTTAGATATATCAATTGTTAATTTTTTCAAGAGAAAAAATGCTGCTTCACCACATCTAGGCGTGAACAGTTCCAATAATCAATATGGGAGACAATGAAACCATCAGAGTTAAGACCTAATTCACTCCAACCAGGAATAGAGATCCGTGGTTTCCAGGGTAGAGGAGTATTCCAACTGAGTGTCCACTCAGTTTTTATTGTGTCTCCTAAACGTTGAATATTATGTAAGTCCATCTTGGGATTTAAAAACCAAGTTTGGATAAAATTAATCATTCCTTTGTAACGTTTAACACCCCGAAATTTATTCAGAGGGTCTTGAAAATAAACCTCTGGAGCATAAAGACTGTAAGTTTGATTGACTGGGAATCTTTGATAGTCTTCTTTGAGGATTTCAATGATATCCATGATAGATAAATATATCCGTAAATTGGTTTAATAGGAAAACTGAAAAATTGAAATTAACCCTCATTCCATAAACGTTCTAACTGACGCCGCCAAGCAGTTAGGGCTTCTTCTCGCCCTTGTGAAGTTTGATTAATTTCGCCCATCATTCCTTCGGCGTAAAAGCGCTCTAAGCTTTGCATCGTAGCTTGCAGAGATTGTCCTTGCTGTTTTGCTGCCTGAATAATTTGCCGGATGCGGCTTTCAATTAGTCGATTAAAGACATTATCTAATCCAGCCTGATGGAGAGATACAAGTCGATTGATTGCATTGGACAAATCTGCACTCACTAAAGTACCACTATTATGTTGAAAGACCCCCCAAATTACCCCTTCATACAAAGCGTAACGTACTTCTTGAGTGTCATCAAAGTTGGCTTCTAGAAACTGTTCTAAAAATGGTTGGGCTTCTTGGATGGGCACAATAGGCAGTAAAACTCGCAGCCAAGTATTATCTTCGGAAAGCAGCACCAATAGCCGAAAATTAGAAGTGTCTATTTGCCACTCGCCAGCAGCGAGCGTACCAACTGCCGATGTGCCAAATAATTCTGTTAGCGTATCCGCAATTTCTTCAGGTGTCATAACTTTTTATTTATATATAGCCTCTAGATTAGCGCAGAGGTGCATCAACTTATTCACCAGAACGCTTGCCTGTCCAATCTAAAAACGCAGTGGGGGCGTACACCTAGCTGTACGCCCCCACGAATGAATGTATTCCACTGAATTGAAATATCTGATTTAAATAAGCGAATTGCTCAAAAACACAATGCCGATCGCACACAAAGCGAAGCCAGCAAGGCTGATTTTCCAGGGTAAAATTCGGTTTAATTCTCTCATACCCATCCCAACACCAATTTCTCTAGCACTCATGGCAACTGCCAATAGAGTTAAGGTAATACCTAGTATATAGACAACCACTGATATCATTCCTGCCCCAGTAATAGATTCAGCATTCGCGTAACCCTGAAATAAACCAGCGCTGATGCCCATTAGCGCAAGCACTAGAAAGTTTAGTTGATTTGGCATCATCAGCATAGTACCAAAAACGATGGTAGAAATAGCAATGGCTATTTCTGTGCCTGGTAAATTTAGCTGGTATAGATGCATTACAATGCCCAAAACTGTTGCGAAGATAAAACATCCAGCGATCGCAGCGCCACGAGCAAACACAGATGAGAGTAAACCAATCGCAACAATACCAACTAAACAATTTAAACTAATTACTGGATCTGCTAATCCCCACACAAAGGCTTCCCAGGCGTTAGAGATGGTATGTTCAAATGGTGTTCCACTCAATGAACTCAGTAAGCTAATTAAAATTAAAGCTGCGATCGCCCCAATATGGCGATCCATGAACTTTGAGGTATTAAGTTCCCCCCAAGTACGGGATTCCGATAATTTAGTCTTGAACATTGCTATATACCAAATTAGTTTTTAGGTAATTTATACTACCCACCTACCCCAAAAAACTAACGTGGTAATGATGCTAGATTACACTAGTACAACACGGCGCAAATAAACCAATCATTCCAAATCAACGAAACCCTTATGCTGTATTCATTTTTAATTTTTAATTTTGCCTTGCGGTACTAGCTTCACTAAGTTATCTAAAGCCAAGTTGATTTCAAGGTGAAAAGTCTGAATGCAGTCTAAAAACTTTCTCTTATCCTTTTAACTATACAACAGGCTGTTTTTATATCTTTCTGACGATATACTCAACTAATTGTTGAATCATTTGGGCATCTGTTTCACTTAAACTTTCCAACTCAATTCTGTTGCTTTGTTGTGGAGTACTAGAATCGCTACTATATATACGACGACTCAAGCCTACAGGACTATTATCGTAAAATGTTGTATAGAATACACACGCTGCGACAAATGAGCCAATTGAACTAGGGTGGCTTCGATCGGAACTGTAAAGGTTTAATTTTAGATTTGCTTCCTGAATTTTTTGCCAAGCTATTCCCACAGGTGCAACTTTAGCTTTTAGTTCTTTAGCAATGTTCATGTAAGCATCAGTCAATATCTGTTGCGTTTCTGGTTGATTTTGCTTTGCCCAAGTTAAGTAAAACACTGTTTGGGAATTTACTCGTTTAATTTCGGCATCAAACAGAGTAGCGTACTTATACATTTCCTGGGGATTAGTAATTGGTAAAGTACTTTGCTCTTGCAGTACTACGTAATCCCAGCGTTTCGCTTTCAAAAGTCTGAGTGCTTCACCACGTTTCCAGTGGTTTTTGAGTGTAGCTCCACCAATCACAACCATTTCAGTTTCTAACTTTTTAGTTTCTTTTGCCGAGGCAGCTAGCTGTTGTGTCAACCAAGGAAGATCGTTGAAATAGGTATAACTGTTGCCAATAAATAAAACTCTGATTGTTTGCTGTTCAGCTACGGGTAAAGAATTTGTCTTAATCTGCTTTGTTAGCATATTAAACAAGACAATCATCACAAAGAGAAATAAACATAAATATACTATCTTGGTGTTGCTCATCATCTCTGAAATGTTTGCAGTATAACTTAATTCTTGGACGAGATTTTTTCGGAAATAGTTCTGACTTATTGATGAGTATATGAAAGTTTTTCCCAAGAGATTGCAAATTTTACCCAATCTAAAACTTTTCTTAACTGAACTGTATTAAGAAGAAGACTAATCTTGAAAGTACCTTCATGAGAAGAGAGAATGACATTAATCAAATTGCTACTACTTAGTATTGTTTTTATCTTCTTTGGATGGATTAGTCCACTGCAAGCTAGTTCAATAGCTCAATTGCCAACTCCTTTACCTGTAGTTGCACAACGTGAAACTACATCTCTGCAAAATTCACAGGATGTATTGACTGTTGCAACTTTTAATGTCGAGAATTTAGACCCGAAAGATCGGCGCTTTGATAATATTGCCAAAATTATTGCCAATAATTTGAACGCACCAGATGTCATTAGTTTAATTGAAGTTCAGGATAACAACGGCCCAACCAATGACAACGTTGTGAATGCAAATCAGACTTACCAAAAACTAATTGCTGCGCTCAAAAATATCGATAGTCCAGCATACGACTTTGTTGATATTCCGCCCAGTGACGATGCAGATGGTGGAGAACCTGGAGGCAATATTCGTGTCGGTTTCTTGTTTCAACCCAGCCGAATAACTTTAGCAAAAGTGCCCCAAAAAGGCGGTTCATTAGATGCTGTGGCTATTACTCAAGGTTCAAATGGTGTCGATATTTCGCTGAATCCAGGTCGGATTGACCCCACGAATGCTGCTTTCGATGAAAGCCGTAAGCCACTTGTAGCAGAATTTATTTTTAACGATCAAAAACTGTTTATCATTGCTAATCACTTTGTTTCCAAGCTTGGAGGTTCTCCCGGCGATGTTAAACGAGTGAAACAAGCCGAAATCGTGAATGAATTCGTCACGCAACTACTACAAGCTGACCCGCAAGCCAAAGTAATTGTATTGGGTGATTTAAACGATTTACCAGATTCCCTAACTCTGAAAGCCTTGAAGGGTAACATTCTGGAAAATCTGACGGAGCGTTTACCTCAAAGCGATCGCTTTAGTTTTAAATTCAAGGGAAATCCTCAACTTATTGACCATTTGTTAGTCAGTAAAAATCTTTCTAGTGTTGCTCAACCCGAAATTGACATTGTGCATGTAAACGTTGGCTTTAATAGGCCTGTCAGCGACCACGATCCTGTAATTGCAGCGTTTACATTACCTGTTAACCAGTCCACCTCTGACACCATCCTTCCCGTTGTCCAACCCATTCCCACTCCTGTAAGTGATTCTGCGATTATCTTGCCTCAACTATCCAAAGTTGCTTTAGTTGACGAACTAGCTAAGAAGTATACGCCAAGCAAAACTTTGAATTACGATCGCGCAAGAGACGAAATGTTTGGAGTTATTGATAATCAAGCAGGTATTGTGACAGACATTTATGCCAGTTATCCAATTCGTTTAATTGGTAATGGCGATCCTAGTCAGGAAGCTGACAAACTAGGACTGAATACTGAACATGTTTGGCCGCAAAGCAAAGGGGCTGACAAAGGTAATGCCAGAAGTGACCTTCATCATCTATTTCCTACACGAGCAAATATTAATAGTGAGCGAGGCAATAAACCTTTCGACGATATAGCCGATACAACTACTAAGAAATGGTATCGAAATAATACTGTTCAATCTACAATTCCTAATAGTGGAATCGATGAGTTTAGCGAATTAGCATCTTCTAAATTTGAGCCTAGAGAGAAAGTAAAAGGTGATATAGCCAGGGCAATTTTCTACTTTTACACGATTTATCGGCAGCAAGCTGAGACAGTGGACTCAAATTCTTTTCAGAATCAGCGTCAAACTTTGTGTAAATGGAATCAGCAAGACTTACCTGATACTACTGAAATAGAACGGAATCGGGCGATCGCTAGATTTCAAGGTAATGATAATCCCTTCGTACTAGATATTACATTAGCAGAACGGGCATACTGTAATTCTTAAATGCAGTAACTTGAGAGTTAATTATTCATTTTTGATTAGTACAGTGAAGATACTACCATTTGGATAATTATCTTCGATGGTAATTGTACCAGAATGCGCCTCGATCGCCATTTTGCAGAAAGCCAATCCTAAACCAATTTGCGAAACTTCTGGCATCGGAGTTCCAACTTCGTACTTCTCGAAAATAATCTGTCGTAACTCCAAACTTACTCCCGAACCAGAATCAGCGACTTGCACTTTTGCACCACCTGCTGCTAAATACTCTCCCCGTAGAGTCACTTGAGACTTGGATGGGGAGAACTTAATGGCATTGGAGAGCAAATTATCCAACACTCGACGAAAAACAACTACATCTACTGCAACAATGCCACCAGGTTCGGGTAGTTCAGGTATCAGGGTCAGGTTCTTTTGATTAGCGATCGCCTCAATATCTGCCAATGCTGACATACACAGCGTATAAAGGTCTACTTCTGTATAATTGAGAACCATTTTCCCAGATTCCAGCTTTGCCATGATCAGCAAGCTATCAATCAATGATTGTAGTTGTTGTGCAGCACGTAAAATTTGATCGACTTTTCCTTGCTGTTGTTCAGGTGATAAATTTGGCAACCGCAGAATCTCTGTGCCTAAGACAATACTGGTAAGTGGATTTCGCAAATCGTGCACAATCATATTTACCATGTCTTCTTGCAGTTTGAGCAATACTTGCATCCTGTCGTATTGCTGCTTAATCCGCAACATGGAATGAACTCTGGCTCGTAATTCCACACCATTGACGGGTTTACTAATGAAGTCATCTGCACCCGCTGCCAGACATCGAGCCAAATCTTCTTTATCAGTTAATGCTGTCACGATAATGATCGGCACTGCTTGCCATTGTGGATCGGCTTTGATGCGTTGGCAGACTTCCATCCCATCGAGATCGGGCATCATCACATCTAATAAAATCAGATCGGGCTGAAAAGTATCGAGGCGATTGAGAGCTTGTTGACCACTAGGAGCGTAGTATAGCTGGTAGTTTTCACCATCGAGCAAGGTTTCAACAACGTCAAAGTTATCGGGTTCATCATCGATCACTAAAATAGAGGGTTGACTATCCATTGAGAATTTCCGCTACCTACCTAAAAATTGTTGAATTGTGGTTACAAGGTGTTTCAGTTTTACGGGTTTGGTCAAATATTCGTTAGCTCCAGCCGCGAAACAAGTTTCGCGATCGCCGGGCATAGCTAACGCCGTTAGTGCAATTATCGGAATATGCGCAAATTGTTGATCGTTGCGGATGTGGCGGATTGCTTCCAACCCATCCATTCCCGGCATTTGAATGTCCATCACAATTAAGTCGGGGCGTTGAACTCTCACAAGATCAATAGCTTGCTGTCCATTGTTCGCCAAAATAAGATGATACCCTCGACTTTCAAGATAGGCGGACATCGTATCAATATTTGGTTGATTATCTTCTGCCAGCAAAATCAAAGGAGTGTCCAGAAAGACTTCTGGCACTACAATTAGATTTGGCGAGTCAGAGCGGGTAGGATGTTGTAGTTTCTCTATAGTTGCCTGAAGTTGAGCGCGGGTAATGGGTTTGACCAGATATTCAAACGCTCCCTGAGCCAGCCCTTTGCTATGCTCATCCACCACTGAAATGATGATCGTTGGAATATCTTTGGTTTTTGGATTGGTCTTGAGTTGATTTAGCACCTCCCAACCCGATAGATTCGGTAGTTGCAGATCGAGAATGATTACAGCAGGTTGAACTCGCAACACTTCTTCTACGGCTCCTTCACCTTGAGAATAGATGATCGGTTGCATTCCCATATCGCTGAAGTAACGAGTAATCTGATCGGCTGCCGCCACAGAATCTTCGATAATCAAAACTTGAGCATTTTCAGTAAGTAAAGGATAGCTGGGTAATGAAGTAGTTACCTGCGTCCTGAGAACATTATCGCTGGTATGGTAGGGAATACGGACGGTAAAACAACTTCCCTTGCCAACTTCACTGCTAACTAAGACTGTTCCTCCATGTAGCGTAATAATCTTTTGTACCAGTGCCAAACCTAGACCAGTGCCACTGTACTGGCGGTTAAGGCTGCTGTCAAGCTGGATAAAAGGCTGAAACAGCTTGCCAATTTCTTCACGGGCGATACCAATGCCAGTGTCAGTGATATGGAAGCAGAGATTTGGGGGAGATGAGGAAGACAAGGAAGACAAGGAAGACAAGGAAGAATTTACTTCCCCTGCTCCCCCTGCCCCCCTGCTCTCCTGCTCCCCCGCTCCCTCCAGCCGGACTTCTAACGTTATAGATCCCCGTTCTGGCGTAAACTTGACAGCGTTACTTAGCAGGTTGATCAGTACTTGACGCAGGCGGCGATCGTCTACTTGGATGCTGTCAATATTGTCAGAAATATGATTAATAAGACGAATTTTTTTTTTCAAAGCCATCTGTTTGACAAAGGCAAGGCTGATATCACAGAGGTTCTGGACAGAAACATCACTTAGTTGCAGTTCCAGTTTGCCTGATTCGATTTTAGACAAGTCTAGAATGTCGTTGATTAGTTCTAGCAAATGTCTGCCACTGCGCTCAATAGTGGCGATCGCTTTTACTTGTCTTTCATTAATGGAGCCGAATACACTTTCTTGTAAACCCTCTGACATACCCAAAATCGCATTGAGAGGTGTTCGCAGTTCATGGCTCATGTTTGCGAGAAATTCATCTTTGAGGCGAGTGGCGCGGGCAAGTTCCATATTTGCGTTAGCAAGCTGCTCATTTGTTTGCCGTAATTGTGCTTCGGCTTGTTTGCGTTCTGTGATATCTTCGTGAGATACCAGTATGCCAATCACCTCTCCTGCGCTATTGGTCAGGGGCACTTTATTAGTTCGTAGCCAGAGTTGTTCGCCATTAGCCCCTTCAAATGGCTCCTCATAGCCTAGTTTAGGTGTTCGGGTGTTCATCACCATCATATCGTCTGCACAGTAGAGGTGTGCTAACTTTGCCCAAGGTAATTCAAAATCGGTCTTGCCGATAATGTCATCGGTTGTCAGTTGAGAATGGCGGATAAATGCTGGATTGCAACCAATAAACCGCGATTGGCGGTCTTTCCAGAAAACACGTTGCGGAAATGTATCTAGTACCGTTTGCAGCATTTTACGTGATTCTTCCAGTTCTTGCGCGGTTTGTTTGCGTTCACGTAGTGCAGCTTGCTGTTCGCGGATATCAAATAGGGTGGTGCGGCTGTATAGATAGTTTCCCTCAGCATCCTTGACAGCAGTAGCGCTTACCAGTACTGGGAAAACTGTGCCATCTTTACAAACCATGTCAAGTTCCAAATCCTTCAACGAACCCTGTTCTTTGAAATGAGGATAGTTTTGCTCGAAGGTCAAGCGACTGGCTTGAGTGAAAAAACTGACCAGGGTTTGGCCAATCATTTCTTCACGGGTATAACGCAACCATTGCAGTTCAGTCTCGTTGACCTTGAGCAATCGGCCTTCGCTGTCGAGGGAATGGTAGCCACAGGGAGCATTATTGTACAAATCTTCGACCTCATGAGCATATTTCGCCAATGCCTCTTGTGCCTGTTTCCGTTCGCTGATATCAGTGATCCGGACTAGATGCATAGTACGTCCGGCTACAGTAATGGGTTTGGCTGCAATGTTTCCCCAGAAAATTTTACCCTGAAGAGTCACATATTCAATCTCTAGGCTCCAGACACCTTTTGACAGCATAGCTCTGACGATCGCATCTGTTTCGCTGGTAGTGAATGGACGCAGTTGGAGTGTCTGCCCATTGATATTGACTAATTCAGCTTTGTCAACCGCCTCAAACAGTTCCACTGCCCGCCGATTGCAATCCAAAGTCAGCAGCGTTTGCGGATCAACCAGAAAGATGGCATCAGCAGATTCGTGAAAAATTGCTTCTCGTAAATCCCTGTTGTGGATGAGTTCTTGTTCGGCTTGTTTGCGATCGCTGATATCTGTCAGTGTGCCGATGTAGCCAATAATGGTGTCGTTGGTGTTGATTTCGGGTAGCACTTGGACATAGAACCAGTTGATGCTGCCATCTGGGCGTAGATGTCTGCCCTCACTCTGATAAAATTCCCTTGGGTTAACATGTTCTTGCTCAAATTTTAGAGACCATTCCCTCCCCAAACGCTCGGCGTCTTCTGGGTGCAAAGCCTGTAACCAACCCATCCCCAATGCTGCCTGTGTTGGTCTACCAGTCATCTCACTCCAGCGATCGTTAGCATAGATGCAGTTACCAAAGGCATCCAGCCGGAAAATAGCTACAGGAGCCGCTTCTGCCAGATGTGCATAACGGAGTTCGCTGTCTCGAAGGGCTGTCTCTATTTGTTTTTGCTGGGTAATATCTTTGGCAATACCTAGAAAACCGATATTGTGTCCTTCTAGATCCTGGAGGATTTTCACCGACAAAAATACAGGGAACCGCGAGCCATCTTTACGAATGTAAGTCCATTCGTTTTCATAGGTGCTTCCGTCTTGAGTGACGATAGTAAAAAATTCCCTACCAGGTGCAATTTCCCTACCCAATTCCAACGAGAGTTCTGCTGCGCGTTGGTTGAGTTCTTCCGGGTCATGAAATGTAGTTGGACTTATTTGCCGAACAACTTCATCTGCTGTGTAACCCAACATTTTCTGAGCAGCTGCGTTGAAGGTTTGGATGCCATTTGAGTTATTAGAAATAATCGCATAGTCAGTACCATCTAAAATGGCTTGCTGCAAATTAGCGATCGCTAACAATTGAGCTTCTGCCTGTTTGCGCTGTGTAATGTTAATATGGCAACCAATCATTCGCAGGGGATTGCCGTCTCGATCCCATGCAATGACGCGACCGGAACAAATGACCCAAACGGTAGAACCATTTTTATGTCGATATCTCACCTCATTGTAAAAGGGGATTTGTCCACGACTTTGGACGTGTTGTTCAAAAAGTTCCAGAACAGCCAGTAAATCTTCGGGAAAAATCAGGTGTTGCCAGCTCTCTGGTGTATTTGGCAATTCACGATCTTCGTAGCCTAACATCTGCTTGAAGGTTAAGCTCAAGTACTCCTGATTGCCCGGAATATCCCAGTCCCAGTAACCTGCTAGGACTACTTCGAGAATTTGCTCCAGAAGACGTAATTCAATTTGCAGCATTTGGGCACGCCGCCGCTCTTCCTCTGAGAGCTTGCGTTCTGTGATATCTATTAGCACGCCCAGCATTCGCAGTAGTTGTCCTGTTGCGTCGTAAACTCCCCGTCCTTTTGCCGATACCCAATGAATGCTGCCATCTTGCCAGACAACTCGGTATTCCACAGCATAATCGGTTTGGGTGGCGATCGCCTGCCTCAGTTCTTGCTCAACCCATTCCCGATCCTCTGGATAGACTTGATTGAGCCACTTTTCATAAGTCCAGTTCACATCACTCAGATCGGAACCAAAACAGCGAATTGCATTCTCACTAGCAAATATTTGATGGGTGATTGGGTTCCATTCCCAATAGCCAATACCAGCAAAACTCAGGGTAAGCTTGAGTTTCTCTTCGCTAGCTTTTAGGGCTGCTTCTGTCCGTTGGCGTTCTGCCAGTTCTGCCTGTAATTGCTGATATGCACTTCCCTGTTGAATGGCGATCGCTATTTGCACCGCTAGTTGATCCAACAAATCTAGTTCTACTGATTGCCAATGACGAGGCGCGCTACATTGGTGAGCAATTAATAATCCCCATAATTGCTCTTTGACCAAAATGGGTACTACCAGATTGGCTTTGACTTCAAATTGTTCTAGAAGCTGCAAATGACAATTCGTTAAACCAGCTTGATGAATATCGTCGATTGCTCGTTTTTTCCCTTGGCGATAGTCACTTCCGGCTCCCTTTTGAAAGCAGGTGTCCAAAATCTGCTGCCCCAAAGCCACAGTCCAACCTGGAAGCACTGACTCCGCCTTGATTGTGCCGCTCATATCCGGCTGAAATTGAAAAACAAGTACTCGGTCTACTCTCAAAAACTGTCGCACTTCTGTTGCTATAGTAGGCAGAATCTCTTCTAGTTTGAGAGACTGACGAATCCGTAAGGCGATCGCAGCAATCAGTTGTTGTTGTTCCCAACTTTGTTCTAACTGTCGAGCCAAATCCATCCGTTCAATGGCATGATGAATTGCACCTTGAAGAACTTCAGATGTGAGTTTCTTTTTAACGAGATAATCTTGTACACCACTTTTCATGCCACGGACAGCAGTAATTTCATCCC
The DNA here is from genome assembly GCF_017115065.1 of Nostoc sp. JL23. Taxonomy (NCBI): domain Bacteria; kingdom Bacillati; phylum Cyanobacteriota; class Cyanophyceae; order Nostocales; family Nostocaceae; genus Nostoc; species Nostoc sp. JL23. The sequence continues at coordinate 44,037 of NZ_JABXKN010000021.1, read as the reverse complement.
CTTGTCCTGTCAGCATAATCACAGCAGTTTGGGTATTGCTATGGCATTCCCGAAACTGCTGAATAAATTTCAGCCCATCACCATCGGGTAACAAAAAATTCAGCAAAATGATATCTGGTATCTCCTGTTGACACCATTTCAGCGCTGGCGTTCCCGTCTCAAATTCCAAAAAGCGGTAGGTATACAGGCTGTCTTGCTCCAAAAAGCGACGATATGCTTCCCGATCTTCAGCGCAATCATCAATCAGCAGGATCGTGAGGCAAGAAGGATGACTCATAAGTTAAAAATATAAACGCGATCGCGTTTCAAAAAAATTATAGCTCGATATCACCGTGTTAATAGCTTGATGTAAATCTAATTACGCTTAGACAAGAAAAATATAGAACAGGCAAAATACCTGAAATATCTTTATATTGCCCTTCAGCGCGATGTATTGCCCAAAGACCTGAAAATTTTTGCACTTTAATCGCTTTACGACTGGGTGTTATAAACGAGTGGGATTCGCAATTTTACCTAAACAACTCCTCAGAGCTTCAGTAAATTTGCAGTCTTCAAAATTCATCCATTAATAGCCGCTAGAATAATGCTCAAACCTCTGTTTTGTAGTGATTTTTATCATTAGCCAGATTTTTTTAAAGTTTCACATTATCGATTTTATTGGCTTGTTCTGTACTGTTCTTCTATAAAATCTCCTCTATCCTACGGACAATTTAGAGTTGCTACTCAGTATTTCTTCAGAAATTCAAAATAGCCATTCAAGTAAATACTCTCAACTTAATCAGAAAAAAATCCTGTTTTTTCTCGATTACATTTTCATTTAAATCCTTAATACTAAAACTATTACAAACAATATTTTCTAGAAATGATTTGTTTATAGCCACTTCAGTGTATTTAAAATTTCAGGCTTAAGTCCAATCGCAAAAGGAGTTTTAACCTAATGTCACTAGCAGGTATAGAGCGTCGGTTACAGCATAAACTAGACCTTAAAAGGCTGTGAATCACAAATAGTAAAGGGGCTTATTAAAAATAATATAAAAAAATAATCATAGAAAACACTGATGCTTTTTAGTGAATTATCAGTAAAAATATTATTTTCCTCTTTTTTAAAGATAATTTTATTCCAGGCATCTATACGTAATGTTCATTAACTCTATCATTTCTGATAATTTACAACAGACTATCATTCGTCATCCGCTTATTGTTAGCTCTGAGATGATGCTTCCAGATGTAATTGCACTAATCAATGAAGCATCAGGTAATCATGATAGCTTGCCAATCAAACATAGCAATTATTTGCCTAACCCAGGTAAAGATATAGCTAGCAACACATCTCAAGCCACCAGTTGTGTTTTAGTTCTAGAAAACTCACAGTTGGTGGGGATAATTACACAACAAGATTTAATTAAGCTCACAGCACAAGGGAAAAATCTAGAGGGTATCAGTGTTGCCCAAGTGATGATCAGAGAGTTAATAACATTGAGGTTAAGAGATTTTAAAGATGTTTTTACTGCGTTACATTTGCTGAGGAAAAATCGGATTTGTCATCTGCCTATTGTTGGAGATCAAGGAGAATTAATTGGATTAGTGACTCCTAGCAGTCTGCTGGCAGTTTCTATTCTACAAGCGGAACTTTACAATCATACACGAGTTAAACTTGTAGAACGCCAGAAAATCGAGGCAGAACTGCGATTGGAGCGTAATTTTGTTTCTACCGTTTTGAATCTAGCAGACGCTCTGGTTATAGTACTAGATTGTCAGGGAAAAATTGTTCGCTTTAATCATACTTGCGAACAAGCTACAGGTTACGCATTTGATGAAGTTAAAGGAAAACTTGTTTGGGATGTGCTGCTGTTACCTAATACAACAAAATGTATCAAAGATATTTTTCAAAATTTAGCAGAGAGAGAATTTCCTCAACGTTACGAAACTTATTTAGTTACTAAAGATAGTGCTAGCCGCTTAATTTCTTGGTCAAATAAGGTCTTACTGAATCGCGATAATCAAGTTGATTATATCGTCTGTACAGGCATTGATATTACTGAAAGCCGAAAAGCACAAGAGGAACTCCAGCAGACTCGCAACTTTTTACAGTCGATGATTAATAATCTGCCTGTAGCCGTCTTTGTTAAAGATGCCAAACCAGAAAGTTTTGGGACAGTCAAGCTCTGGAATCATACCTGTGAAAATATTTTTGGAATTACAGCAGAGCAGGCTATTGGCAAAACAGATTACGAATTATTCCCGAAAGAACAAGCAGACTTTTTCTGTCAAAAAGACCTAGAAAGTTTTGCTAGTGGTGTACCTCAAGATATTTCTGAAGAACCTATTGACAGCCCTCGTTTTGGCAGAAGAATTTTACACATGACTAAAATTCCTTTGTATGACAAAAACCAACAACCCGAATATCTGTTATGTATTTCCGAGGACATTACAGAATACAAACGAGCAGAAAAAAATCTGCAACAAGCAAAAGAGCAATTACAAACGGTTTTAGATGCAGTACCTGGGTTTGTTTCTTGGGTAAATGATGATGGATATTATTTAGGGGTTAATCGCCATTTAGCTGAAAGTTTTAACTTGACTCCCGATGCTTTTGTTGGTCAAGAATTGGGGTTTATGGAAAACAGCCCGCAATTTACAGAATTTATGCATGAGTTTTTAGATAGGCAAGATGTAGCAGATTCTAAGGTTATCGATGTCCAAATTAATGATAAAATATGCAATTATTTGCTCGTAGCTCAAAAATATCAACAAAACACAGCCGCCGTTGCAATCGGAATCGATATTACAAAACACAAACAAGCTGAAATAGCCTTACGAAGTTTGATAGAAAGTACAGCTTCTACGACTGGACGTGACTTTTTTCCAGCATTAGTTGAGCATATTTCTTCTACTTTAGATGTCCGTAACACCTTAGTGAGTGAGTTAATTGATGAGCAAGCTCACACTTTAGGATTTTGGTCTGATGGGCAGTTACAACCCAATATTTGCTATGACCCAAAATCAACTATATGTGAAATTTTGCTCAAGCAAGGATTTTACCACTGTAGTTCGAGAATTCATCAACTCTTTCCTAATGCGAAAAGATTAGCTGCTATGGAAGCAGAAAGTTCTATGGGAGTTATTTTGAGTGATGATTTTGGTCAACCAATTGGCTCACTATGCATAGTAGATGACAAACCCATACCTGACCAACAGAAATTTGAAGGAATTCTCAAAGTATTTGCAGCCAGAGCATCTGCTGAACTGCAAAGACAACGAGCGCAAGAAGCTCTACAAAAACTCAATCAAGATTTAGAAGTCAGGGTTAAGCAACGCGCTTTAGACTTACAACAAAGTGAGGCAGAACTTAGAGCTATTTTTAATCAAGCAGCAGTGGGAATTAAACTAGAAACTTTAGATGGTGATTTTCTGAAAGTTAATCAAAAGTTGTGTGAAATTTTAGGCTATAGCCAAGAAGAAATACTAAAGAAAAACTTTAGAGATATCACACATCCAGAAGATATACAAATCCATCTCAATCAGTTGCAAAAATTAATAGCAGGAAAGCTAGAAACATTCTCCATAGAGAAGCGCTATTTACATAAAAATGCTGATGTAATTTGGATAAATCTAACGGTTTCTCTAATTCGAGATCCGATTGGTAAACCCATTTACGTGATCGGTGTAGTTAAAGATATACGCGAGCGCAAACAAGCTGAAGAAAATATTTGTAAAGCTTTAGTAAAAGAAAAAGAACTCAGTGAGTTAAAATCTCGTTTCATTTCTATGACCTCCCACGAGTTCCGAACTCCTTTAGCTGTGATTGCTTCCTCTGCTGGAATCTTAAAAAGTTTTAGCCATAAACTAGATGAACAACAAAAGCAGAAACATCTTCAGTGTATTCAAACTTATGTTCAACACACTACTCAACTATTAGATGATATTTTGCTAATTAATAAGGCTGAAGCTGGAAAATTAGCATTTGAACCAACTTGTATTAATTTGATTAATTTCTGTCGTTCTTTGGTAGAGGAAATTCAACTAAGTTCTCCCAACCATACCCTAGTTTTTGCTCCTCAATATTTGGGTGATTCATCAACAGATGATCGCTTTATGGCTTGTATAGACAAGAAACTTTTGCGACAAATACTGAGCAATTTGCTTTCAAACGCTGTCAAATATTCACCAGACGGTAGCAATGTTGAAATTGATTTATTAGTTCAAGATAAAAGCGCAGTTTTTCTAATTCAAGATGAGGGTATTGGCATTTTACCAGAGGAACAACAGAACTTATTTGAACCATTCTACCGAGCTAGTAATGTTGGGAATACGCCAGGAACTGGATTAGGCTTGGCAATAGTCAACAATTGTATAGACCTTCATAGAGGAATAATTATCTTCGCTAGCCAGGTCGGAGTTGGTACGACATTTAGGGTAGAACTACCACTAATGATAAGTGACTTACTGCATGAAAAATATCTAATATGTTATTAGTAAATAATTTTAGGGAACAATAAACTGCGGGAGATTGTTTGGAATCTGAACCTCGTCCACGTTGAAACCTGAAGTTTTGAATTATTCTGTTGTGTCATTGTGACGAAGGAAGCAATCACAAAACTTTGCTAAAAAACTACAGTTCTCAAGTTAGACGAGGTTTAATGTAAATTTCCAAGTTGGTTAAGCTGAATAATCAGTTCTAGTCACTGCATTTACTGCGTCTATAGATATCACAAAACTGCCTAGTAAAAATTACTATTGAAATAAGTCAATGAACAAAAAAATATTAGTAATTGAAGATGAAGTCCAAATTTGTTCAAATATTCAACAGATTTTAACTTTCTCCGATTTTAATACTATTACTGCAAATAATGGCTTAGAAGGATTACGACTTGCTAAAACAGAACAACCAAACCTTATATGTTGTGACGTTATGATGCCTGAACTTGACGGTTACGGTGTACTGACAGCCTTACGCCAAGACCCAGTAACTGAATCTATCCCAGTAATTTTTCTGACTGCAAAAGTAGATCGTGGTGACTTACGCCAAGGTATGGAGTTAGGAGCCGATGATTACCTGACAAAACCTTTCTCTATGGAAGAACTTTTGAAGGCAATTAACGTCAGATTAAATCGCGTAGAAAAACCAACTTTAATCAAACAACAATATGAACAAGAACATCAACAAAATACTAAGTTGAAGCAGCAGATAGAGACAAATTCACAAAAGTTACAAGAGAGTCAACACCTGGCAGAAATATGCAATGAGGTTTTACAAAAACTTTTACAAGATTTAGGCAACCCCCTTTCAAATATCAATATGGCAATCTATATGCTGAAAAAAGCTCAATCAGATATTGAGCGCGATCGCTACTTGAATATCCTACAACAAGAGTATGCTAGAGAAATTATGTTTTTGAATGAAATGAAGAATTTACAAACATTACTAACCCCAGAAAATGCCAAGCTTTTGCAAAAGTTTAATATGCTTAACCATAGCAAATAATATAGTTTATGAAAAAATGTTGAAATATTTCAGCGTTTATACTTAAGGCATGAATCTGATTATGCGGTATTATTGAAAATTAATTTTTCTTGTTTAGCAAGATAAGCCTTGTATGGATATAGCGTTTTCTAAGCAACTGAAGTACACCCAAATTTTGTTTCCCAAGGTTAGTAGCTTTAAAAGCGTATCTCACCAGGTCGGAAATTGCTATACCATCTCATGCTAGACCAATAACATAAAATTGATATTTTTATCTTTAGTAATCATAGATGAACACAATTTTAATTATAGAAGACGAACCTCAAGTCAGGGGAAACATTCAGGAAATTTTACAGCTTTCTGATTTTGAAACTTTGATAGCTGCAAACGGCAAGATTGGATTAGAAATTGCTCAAGCCAAATTACCAGATTTAATTATCTGTGACATTATGATGCCTGAATTAGACGGTTATAGCGTGCTGTCTGCTTTACGCAAAAATGAAGCAACTATCAATATTCCTTTAATATTTGTTACTGCTAAAGCAGATCGTTCAGATTTTCGTCAGGGAATGGATTATGGGGCTGATGATTATTTGACTAAACCGTTTACTCCTGAAGAACTACTCAGTGCGATCGCTTCTCGTCTTGATAAACATGCTTTAGTTGAGCGCCAAACTCAAGCCAAACTAGACGAACTCAGAATGAATATTGCTCACTCATTACCTCACGAACTGAATACGCCTTTAAATGGTATTCTCGGTATGTCACAGCTGTTAATAGAAAGTTGTGGCATCATGCCTGGCTCTGAAGAAGTTGAAATTGCAGAATTAATTTACACATCTGCCAATCGCCTGAATAGATTAGTTCAAAGGTTTTTATTATATAGTAATCTGGAATTAATATCTAAAAACCCCGAAAAAGTCCGTCAAATTAAAGAGAAAAAAGATAAATGTCTTGCTGAGAAAATTATTAGTGAAGTGGCTCTAAAAAAAGCTACAGAAAACTGTAGACAAAAAGATTTAAAGCTGGATATCCAAGAATCTCCAGTACAATTATCACAAGAAAATTTGAGTATTCTGATTGAAGAATTACTGGAGAATTCTTTTAAATTCTCTTTGCCAAACAGCGAAATTCAAGTTCTGAGTAAGATAGAAGGTAATAAATTTAATTTGTCTGTAATTGATAATGGCAAAGGTATGGCAATTGAAGAGATTAATAACATTGGAGCTTTTGTACAATTTAATCGAAAGTTATGGGAACAACAAGGTTCTGGCTTAGGGCTGGCTATTGTTCAGCATATAGTTAAATTATATGGTGGTGAATTTACAATTGCTAGCATTCCTGAAAAAGGAACTATTGTAAGTGTTAGTTTGCCTTGTTAGGAGATGCTTACAGGGAGCATCTCACCTTTGCAAATATACCAGGCGATTAGAAATCGCGGCTACAAAAACTAAGTCCGCCTACGCGGACTCGAAGAATTTGAAACCCACAGAGGTGGGTTTTGTTTGTATAGCCGCGTACTCCTACGGAGAAGCAAGCTACGCATCAGCATGCCGGAGGCTCTATTCCATTCGCCAGGGCAGGCGTGTTTTTACACTCATTGAGATGCTCCCTGCTTACAAATATAATTACAGCAAAATATAAATTTACAAAATAGCAATTCAGGGAGTAAAGGGAATCTATCTTAATCTTTTAGGGGATTAGTTATATTCCGTAGTTTGAAGTACGCTTTTTCAACACCAGGTTTGCACAACATGACCCTTCAACTGTTGTCCTAACCAAGGTGTATTTTGTGAAAGTGTATACAGACTTTTACGTTCGACTTTCCAGGTTTGCTGAGGATCAAATAAAGTAAGTTCCGCTGGTTGATGAGGTACGATCGCACTTACTTTTTGCCCTAAACACTCCGCTGGATTAGTACTCAATGCCCGCCATAATTCTAAAGCTGTAAATTCTTCAGTCTCAACGAGATATTGCCACAGCAAAGGTAATGCTAGCTCTAAACCAATAGCCCCAGCTGGTGCTTCGGCAAAAGCTTGGACTTTTTCTTCGTAGCTGTAGGGTGTGTGATCGATAGCGATCGCATCAATCGCACCTGCACGTACCCCTGCACGCAACGCCGCTACATCACTGGCAGTACCTAAAGGCGGGTCTAAATGCAAGCTGGTGTGATAACTCTTAACTGCTTTGGTATCAAGTAAAAGGTGCATCCAGGTGGTGCTGGCGGTGATGGGTAAACCAGCCGCCTTAGCTGAAGCAATTAATTCCACGCTGCGAGCTGTAGAGACACGCATGATATGAACTGGTGTGCCTATGGTGGCAACCAATTCAAGCATAGCTGCGATCGCAGTAGTTTCAGCGCTGGCGGGGATTGGGGGTAAACCAAAACGCAGAGCATCTGTCCCTTCTCTCATTACACCATTTGCTGTTAACTGGCGATCGCTAGGCCAAAATGCGACTGGTTTGCCCAATGGCTGGAGATACTCTAACACTCGCCGCACCAGCGCCAAATTTTCTAAGGGCTTACCATCACTAAAACCAACAACTCCAGCAGACGCTAAATCTGCCAATTCCGTCATCTGCTTTCCAGCAACATCTACGGTGATTGCACCCCAGATATGAAGCAGGGGAGCAGGGGAGCAGGGGAGCAGGGGAGACAAACTCTTCTCTGCCTTTCTGCCTCTCTGCCCCTCTGCCCTCTTCTGCTGCAACTGTGCCACAAGTGCAGGGTTATCAATAACTGGGGATGTATCGGGTAAAATGCTAACTCTAGTAAAGCCGCCAGCAGCAGCAGCTTGTAAAAAAGACGAAAGGGTTTCCCGTTCTTCAAAGCCAGGTTCACCAGAGTGGCTGTACAAATCCACTAATCCAGGGCCGAGAACTAATCCCTGACAATCTCTGATTTGAGTATCGGAACTGATGTCAGAAATGTGCGAAGCCACTTCTCGGATATAACCATCAGCAATCAGCACATCAAAGAGTTCATCGATTTCAGAAACAGGGTCAATCACTCGTACTTTTTGCAGCAGTTCAGTCATAAAAATTTTTAGTTATGAGTTAAGGGTTATGAGTCAAGAGTGAGAGTGAGAAGTTAGGAGTTAGGAGTTAAGAGTTAGGAGTTATGAGTTATTTGTTCCTCAATCATTGCTTCTAACTTTATTCCTCACTTCTAATTCCTTGCTTATAAATTTATTCGTAATTCCTAACTCCTCACTCCTCACTCAGCACTCAGTACTCACAACGCTCCCGCTGCTGTTTTATCTAGTACGCCTCCACCAAAGTGATAGGTGATGTTCATCGCTTGCAGTACTGGTAAACCATCGATTCCAGCAGGGTAGTCGATAACACTGACTGCACCATTACCCTGGCGAAAACTCCAGAAGTTTTCCAGCGATAAACCCAGAATATGACAAAGCAAGGTTTTGTTAGTAGCGTCATGAGCTACTACTAATACAGTTTTGAATTGATTATTTGATGCTGCTTGCAGAATTGATTGCCAAGCTGCAACACTGCGCTCCCACACTTGTTGCAAATTCTCCCCTTCAGGCATTTGCACTTGCGTTGGTATCAGCCGCCATCGCTGTAACTCTCCCGGAAACTCTTGCTCTATCTCTGTTTCTAATTTTCCTTCCCAGAGACCATGACTGATTTCTCTTAAACCATCTTGCAATTCTAACTTGACATTAGGATGTTGTTTTAAGATAATCTCTGCTGTTTCTTTAGGGCGCAGCATTGTGCTACTTACAGCAAAATTAATCTCTACGTCTTGGAGAAATTCGCCTGCTTTTTGCGACTGTTGTCTACCGTTGTCGTTGAGGGGGACATCAATTTGTCCTTGAAACCTGGTTTGGCGATTCCAGTCAGTTTCACCGTGACGCACTAGTAACAATCGTACTCCTTGATGATCCGGTCGCAATGAGGGTAGAGTTTCTCCGGTGTGTTGCGTCTGATTTAAGGATTCTAGCTGGACTGGTTCGCCCAATCCGCCAGCAAAATTTAGTACGGTGATGCCACAGTTAGATTGCTGGATTGAGTGGTAGCGACTGGGAGGGATGCCTAACGCTGTGCTAATCAGGGCGCGATTAATTCCGTTATGTCCCACGATGAGAATAGTTTCGCCTTGATGTTGAGACAAAATTTCTTGCCAAAACTGCCGTGCTTGTTCGTATAAAGCAAGAACGGGAAAATATTCTCTTGTCCCTTGTGCATCATTAAGCAGCATCCGCAGCTCGTCGGGGTGTTGATGCCAAGTGCGGTAATCTTCGGCAAATTTTTGCTTGACTTCAGAAGTTAGCAGTGCTTCCCATAAAGGTAGGTCGATTTCTAGCAGCAAATCAGCAGCTTGAACTACAGCAGATTGTTCAGCATGAGTCGCTAACTCACTATGGATAATATCTGCTGTGTGTTTCGCTCGTTGTAAGGGGCTGCTGTAAATCGCATTAAATAAGATATTGCTGAGGGCTTTGCCTACTTTACTGGCATGGTTACGACCTTTTTCGGTTAATGTTGACGCATCAGTGCGTCCTTGGATACGCCGCTCGGTGTTATAACCGCTTTGACCGTGGCGCACAATGATGACACGAGTCATCTCAAAGCCCTCCTCTTATCTTGACGATTAATTTTACTGCAAAACGATTGCATAATTATCGACTCAGGAAGGCGGATTGAGTCAGGTGCAAAATTTTATTCTGGTAGAGGAGACAGGACGATTGGCTAAAACTGCCGTTGTCTGAACGATATTTTCTAGTAAAGCTGTTTTGATTTAAGTATAAATACAAGAGTGAACATATTGTGCCTAGTACAATATCTAAGCTAGTAATGAAAAGTTTATAGTAAGAACTTTAGTGTTTAGAAAATTAAAGACTAAAGTCCTTACTACGAACTTGTTTACCTTACTAATTGAAACTTGACAGATTATTAGGAAAGATTTTGGGCAAGGCATAATTAATTAGGGACTTCCAAATAAAAAAATATCCCAAAACTGACACAAAAATCCTCTTTATTTCTTTTCTCTCTGTGTTCTCTGCGTCTCTGTGGTTCGTTTATTTGGATAATTTATTTCTTGGAAGTCCCTTAAAACTACAACGTCAGCCTTTATACCTGCTTATTCTCTTCCTATATCTAACTGTACTTGCAATCCATCATTGTCACTGTCTGACTGAGCCGGTGTTAAGAAAACTGAAGTGTCAGGCTGTGATAATGATTCGTTAAAGCGGATTTGGACTGGAGCTTTATTTTCTCTTCTATTATTGGTGGAAAGAGTTGCTGGATTAGTTTGCTCAAAAAAACTTCTAAAGTCATCTTGGGCTGTTTTCCGATCGATTCCAAGTAGAGAATCACTAGTTAATCTATATTGTCCGGGATTTGAGCTTGATGCTGGTGATTGAGCGTAGACTTGGCTTCCTAAGCTTGCAAAGGCTGCCGTAATCCCTAAGAAAGCAATAATTTTGGCGTTCATTTGTTTCATCCAAATTATTTTAATATTGCTTGTATATTATTCTCTGGGAAAAGTATTTTAATCAACTCTATAGTTAGGTTAAACTATAATAACAGTATTGCATAGATACTTAGCGTGTCAATGATTTTGCTGTTTTAGGCATTAATTAAGTTATAGCTTTGGCATTTCTTTGGAAGTTAGATTATCTGGTTAAGCTTCTTAGCGATCGCACCTAAGTTCGTTGAGATATATTAATCACTCCACTAACGCAATCATACAAGCGATCGCTAATCAATATCACTCCTGTTCTATCCGCCATAATCTTGTTGATATCGTCTGGCGTATTGGGTGGCTAATTCAGTTTTGCCCACGCCACCCATTCCCGCTATTGCTGTCGGTGCTTTCTCGATTGCAGCTACAGTATAAGGAGATTGTTTTTTGAGGGTGACGAGAAACTTGCCAGCCTTATCCAATAAGGTTTATGTTACCTTTTTGGTTGTTTTTTCTAAGGCTTTGGTGGCTATTACAGAACCAATTGCGCTCGCCGCAGTTTCAAGTATCATATCCTGCCTTGACTATGTGCATCCTATTTACTTATTAACACACTGCTTTTGTTCTAAATTCCGCAACTAAGTTAAAAAACCCATATTCTACTCAGCGTTACGGATTTTGCAGAGTTCAGCATTACTTTCTCAATATATTGCTTGTGATATCTAGGTTTTTTGAATTGAAACCAGTTGCCGTTACTAAACATCGCCACTAACATCACGCTTTAAGTTAATAAAATAACGAGTTTAGTTACCACCACTACGATTTTCGTTACAATATTACGAGTTTGTTACTAAAATAACGAGTGTAGTTACTAACGCTACGATTTTTGTTACAAACATGATTATTTTCGTTACAATGTTACGAGTTTAGTTACCACCACTACGATTTTCGTTACAAACATCATAGCTTTAGTGGATATTACTTAATTTATAGTTATATTAAGCACAAATTTTGTGGATTTTACTCAACCAAAATTAAGCTTTAGTAAGGCAAGCTAGTTCTAGAACACAATAAAAAGAACATAATTATGCCTCGTCAAAAGCGTACATATCGCGTTCTAGAAAAAGCTGAATTGAGAATGTCCGGACTCAAAGCAATTGATCCGAGTATGGATTTTGGGGATGCTCGCAACTTGCAAAATATCACACAAATAATTCAGCAGTATCGTAGCAAAATAGAAGCTTATAATACTACTCTGGCTTTGATTGACTCTTACAAAAATGAGATGAAGGATTTGGAAACAACTTTGAGCGACTTGACGGAAAAAATGCTCCTTGGAGTTGCTTTTAAATACGGCAAAGACAGCTATGAATATCAGATGGCGGGTGGTGTTCGTAAAAGCGATCGCATCCGTAAAAGCACAGCAACACGCTTGAAAGCGACTTCAGAGGAAGCAAATACTAAGAGTGCTACAACGGTATAAAAGCGCCTCAGACTTAAGTCTGCACTATTGAAACAAAACCTGTTTTTAGCAGCTTTTTAGGCACGAACAGGAGTTATACAAAGTAGAACAAGAACTGCTAATCGCTGTCATGCTTTAATTTTAGATTGTTCTCTTGCCTAAAACAGCAAAGAAGGCAAAACTTAAGTAATTTTTTCGGCTGTGCATTTTACTTTAGTCATCAGAAACTTTACGTAACTCTTTTGATGTAACTATAAGTAAAGTCGGTAAAATTCGTGATGTTTAACAGATAGAAATTAACTAAGATTAGCTTTAAATAACAGTCAATATCTGTTAAACCAAACAAATTTGTAATAACCGATCGATTGTTTATCAGCAAAGATTGCTCAACATAACTTTATCCACTGATGAGCGACTTTAATAACCAAAAACTAAACCTCAAATTCCATCAGTTGCGTTTATTTCCATATCTAGCAATTGGTTCTCTGATTTTTTATTTCAATTCCAACCTAGATTTAAACTACATAGTTAAAGGATATTTAGTCTTAATGGAATGTCAGCTATGTATAATCTTTATTTATTTTTTGACGGCAAAAATTACTAATAAAACACATAAATAATCAAAAAAAGGTCAAAAAGTTTGGTTGTATTATATGCCAATAGATATTTATTATAGTTAATTAAGGAAGTAAATGTTATGAAGACTAAATCTACAGCAATTATACTTTGCTTTTTTGGCGGGTGGCTGGGAATCCACAAATTTTATTTAGGACAAAATGTAGCAGGTATTTTGTACTTATTGTTTTTTTGGACTTGTATTCCATCTTTAATAGCTTTTGTTGAGTTCTTCATCCTAGTTTTGATGTCAGATACCGAATTCAATACAAAATATAATCAAGTTATCGCAAGCACAAATGGAGCAGTCTCTGCAAAAGATGCAACCAGTGCATTAGCTGATTTAAAAACTCTTTTTGATTCTGGGATAATTACCGCAGAAGAGTATGAAGAAAAGCGCCAAAACCTTCTGAAATATTTATAAATTAAAATCATTAGTCGATTTATGATGTCACAATCTAAATCTTGGTTTCAACAAACTCCTGCTTGGGTGTGGTTATCATTAATTCCGACATTGGGGGGATTTGCGATTGTCTATGCAGGTTATAAATCTAAGACGAAAACTTGGGTTATTCTAGGAATTAGCATCTCTATTTTAGCTTTAGCTTTATCGGCAAATAGTTTAGCTTTTGCTGTCTGGATGGCTCAAATTGGCGTTGCCTTCTATCTCAAGAAATCTTATTTAGTCAAAACCTATCCGAAAAATTTACCAGTTCCTGAAGAACAAGAGTTAGCAAATTTAGTTGCGAATACTCGCGATAAAGTAGATATTAATGAATGCTCAAAACATGAACTAGTTAATTATTTAGGGCTACCGATAGTTTATGCAAATAATATCGAATCATTGATGAATGAGGGATATGTTTTTACTCATATAGAAGAGTTAATAGAAATAGCCGGAATTCCCGAAAAGCAGGTAACTCGAATTACACCACTGATTACTTTTAGCTACAACTACAAAAAAGAAGCTGATTTTTCTTGGAAACGATTAAACACATATTCAACTGATGAATTAATTACCTGTGGATTGGATAGAGCGATCGCTGAAAAAATTATTGCCGAAAGGCAGCAACGAGGTGAGTATAAATCATTGATTGATGTGAAGCAACGCACTGGATTACCGTTTAATACTTATCGTCACATAGCTTAGGCTCTCCATTGTCCCGCCTTTTTCCAAGGAAGTTTGACTGTAAATCGGCTACCTTTACCTAACTGACTTTCGGCGTGAACAGTCCCACCATGTAACTCGACAATTTTTTGCACCATTACTAATCCTAAACCCGTGCCTGTAGAACGACGAGTAGAGGCATTTTCAACTTGTACAAAAGGTTGAAATAATTTAAAAAGGTCGTCGGAAAGCATCCCAATACCAGTATCTACCACGCTGATAAAAATATATTCATTGGTGGAACTTGGCTGGGCTTCAATCCAGACTTCGCCTCCTTCTTTAGTAAACTTGATCGCGTTAGTCAATAAGTTGATAAATACTTGGCGAATGCGGCGTTCATCGACTTGGATGGGTTCGAGTTCTTCAGGTATTTGTGCCCTCATTTGGATATTTTTCTGGAAGGCTAAATCTTTGACAAAACTCAAGCAGAAGTCACATATTCCCTGAATCGAAGTAGCAGCTAGTTGCAGTTCTATTTTGCTGGATTCGGTGTCAGTAAGGTCAAGGATTTGGTTAATTAATTCTAGTAGATTCTTACCGCTAGATTCGAGCATATCTAAAGACTGGCGCTGTTCTTCACTTACAGGGCCGTACACTTGATCTTTGAGTGCCTCTGTGATTCCCAGAATTGAGTTTAAAGGATTTCTCAGATCGTGGTTAATGTTTCCTAAAAAGGTTTTTCTAGCACGATTCGCCACTTCGGCGATTTCTTTAGCCTCACGTAGCGCGGATTCTGCGCGTTTGCGATCGCATACTTCTAAAGTCAAAGCGACAATTTCCGCAATTGAGCTAACGAAGTTTTGCTCGCTCAGTTCCCATTTGCGGGAAGTATCAACCTGTTCAGACAATACTGTTCCTACCATTTTTCCCCCAACCCAAAGACTGGTATCAATTAGGGAGACAATATTATTTGGTTCGAGCCATGTATCCGATAATTCTTGTACCCGTGGATCGGTGCGAGTGTCAGAGACGGCAATGGTACGAGAAACCACCAAGGCTTTAAAGTAGATTAAATAATCTGTAAGGTTGCGTTCTAAACCTGCCGAATGTTTTTGATTGCTACGTTCATAGAGACTTATGCATTGTAGCTTGGTGCGCTCGCTATTGAATAACCACACACTCACTCGTTCTACTTCTAAGGCATTGGCTGCTTTTTCTGTGATAACTTTGAATGCTGTTTCTAAATTTCCTTCAAAAATCGCTTTGTGATTTGCCAATTCTGTGAGTACTTGATAATGCTGCCCCAGTTTTTGCTCACTGTTAATGCGTTCTTGAATCTGTTGCTGTAATTCTTGAGTTTGCTGCTTAACTTGCAGTTCTAAATCCTCATTTTTGCTAATCAGTGCAGTAAAGGTTTTGCGTAAATATTGTGCCATCTCATTAAAAGATCCACCCAGCACCTCTAGTTCTTGAATGCCTTGTACTTTCACCACTGAGTCTGCGCTGTTGCTAAAATCAGTTAAATCTTTTGTCGCCCGGCTGAAGTACAAAATTGGTTGAGTAATCCATCGAGCGGTGACAATCCCCAATATAATAGCTAGTGCCAACGTTCCCAAACAGAGAAAAATTGTAGTTTGAATGTTGCGATTAATTTGTCCCATAAAGTCTGCTTCTGGGACAGCCACGATAATCAACCAGTTGACATTTGGTTCGCCCTGTAACGGTCTAACTTCTAAAAATTGCCGTTTGCCGTCAAAAGAAAAATCTAGTTGTTGTAAACTTTGAATTTGGTCAAAGTTATTAAATTTAGTTTTTAAGTATTTAGCGGTTGCTTTAGTCAAAGAATTTCCACTTTGGGAAGCTTTCAACCTAATGGGCTTACCATTTTGGAAGCGGAATGGTTCTTCAGTTGTAGAACTTGCAACTAATAGCCCCGATCGCTCGATAATAAAAATTTGCCCAGACTTGCCAACTTTGATGTTTTGCAGCAAATCCCCAATTTGTGATAGGTGAGTGAGAGTGCTGTTGACTCCGAGTAATTCCCCTTGGGAGTTATAGATGGGAAGAGAAGCACTAATCAGGAGTGTTGGTTCAGTGCGGGGAGTAAAAATCTCACTAAAGCTGAATTTTTTAGCGGTAACTGCTGCGAGATAATCAGGAAGCGATCGCGCATCATAGTTTTTAATCACTTCTGGTAATTGAGTACGTTGACCTTGAGAGTCAATTATGTAAGTGTAGAGGTCGTACCCAGTTGACTTTCCAGCTTTTCTGAGTAAAGATTGGCGATCGTTGAGCTTCTCTACCGCTAGATACTCTTGCTGTTCATTGCTTGCAGTTATTGCCAACGCATCTGGAAAAATCTTTAACTGCTCTATTAAATATGACTCCCAGGTTGCCAAATTTTCTATCTTCAGCAACCCGATATTAATTACATTTTGATTACTGCGTAGTACCTGACGCGGCGTTGCCAAATAAGTCTGTAAATTCTGCTCAACTCGATTGGCAACTTCATGACGTAATTCGCTAGCTACCTCATTGACTGCCTTTTGCCCATTTCCGATTGATAAATATGCAGTCAATCCCACAGCTAGCAAGATTTGCAGCAAAAACAACGCTACCAAAATGCGACTTAGAGGTACACCTTTAAACAGAGAAAAAACATTACTTTGCCCGGTATTTTTGTTCATCTGCCCACTTCCCCTTCCTGTCCTGTATTACTGAGTACAACACCTCTAGTTTGCTGTCCTGTGGGCTTATGCATAGTTTGTACTCGGTCGGGTCAAGTGCCAATATACCACTTCTGGTAAAAGAACAAAACGTTACTTAACTGCACCTGTAAATTTTACCAGCCAAAAATTGATGAAAAACCGAATCAATTCGTAGCTAATTCAGATTTATGAGTTATAACTGGCATTTTTGAATAAATCTAACTATAGACAGATGAAATTTGAAGCGTTACTGTTGTATGAAGCGCATTTTTTAGCGTTCAGACTATGTTTTAATCTAGGCGCTAAAAAAAAGGAGTTAATCACTTAAAGGTTGCTCCTAATTTTACTGCATCCTGCCCACAGCAACCCCCAAGACATAGGTTTTATCACTCATGCTCAACGTATCCACTCACGATTCTCAACAAAATCAGCAATTAATTGACAATACTGACTGGAACGTTATTGAAACGGAGTTTAACCCGACGCAGTTACATCACAAAGAAACCGTCTTTACTCTTGGTAATGGGTTGTTAGGAGTGCGGGGTACGTTTGAGGAAGGATATCCACAGGATTTTCCAGCCACACTCATCCACGGTGTTTATGATGATGTGACAATTACTCATACTGAACTAGTCAACTGTCCCAACTGGCTGCCATTGGTGGTGAAAGTAGCTGGGGAACGCTTTAGTATGGACAGTGGTGAAATTCTCAACTACGAACGTCGGCTTGACTTGCGCTTAGGTTTAGTTAGCCGTGATGTGCGCTGGCGTAGTCCTAGCGGTCATACCTTAGATTTTCACTTCGAGCGTTTCACCAGTTTAGCAGACCAACACGTTTTGGCGATTCGCGCTCAAATTACATCGGTAGACTTTGAGGGTGAAATTACCGTTGAAGCCGGATTTGACAGCAAACCACATACCCAAGGCGTTAAACATTGGCGAACCTTAAACCAAGGTGGCATAGATCGGATTATCTGGTTAAATAGTAAAACTATCCACTCAAATATTCAACTTGGGATGGCAGCTAAGTTAGTGGTAGATGGCGACGAGACTGCACGCGTGAGCGTCGAAAATGCTTCTAGTTCTCCCATTTTGACAACCACCTTAGAGTTATATCCCGGAAAAACGGTAACTGTAGAAAAGATTGTCACCCTGTTTACTTCACGAGAGACAGAAATTCCCATTGCCGCCGCCTTACCAAGACTTGCTGATGAACCCAGATATACTACCCTATTGGCGGCTCACATTGCGGCATGGGAGCAAGTGTGGCAAGACAGTGACATTATTATAGAAGGCGATCGCTTGGCTCAATTGAGCGTCCGTTATAATCTCTTTCAATTACTTGCTGTAACACCGCGTCACGATGACAGCGTGAGCATTCCTCCCAAAACCCTCTCCGGTTTTGCCTATAGCGGACATATCTTTTGGGATACAGAAATATTCATCCTGCCTTTCCTCACCCTAACTCAACCAGCCCTAGCGCGTAACTTGCTCACCTACCGCTACCACACCTTACCAGGAGCGAGACGCAAAGCTCAAGAAGCCGGTTATCAAGGAGCGATGTATGCTTGGGAAAGTGCCACTACTGGCGATGAAGTGACTCCGCGCTGGGTTCCGGCTCCCAACGGTGAATTAATCCGCATCTGGTGCGGTGACATTGAAGTGCATATCACCGCAGATATCGCTTATGCAATTTTGCACTACTGGCAGACTACCAACGATGATGACTGGATGCGCGATTATGGTGCAGAAATTATCCTTGACACGGCTGTTTTCTGGGAAAGTCGGGTGCAGTGGAACCAAGAGCGCCACAGCTATGACATCCTAGATGTCATTGGCCCTGATGAAAATCACGATCGCGTCGATAATAATGCCTTCACCAATCTCATGGTACAGTGGCATTTGCAGTCAGCTTTGGCGCTGTGGGATTGGCTCAAACAAGCTTATCCTGAAACTTCAGCCCAACTAGCGCAAAAACTCAACTTAACCACAGAGCGTCTGCACCATTGGGCAGAAATCCAAGAGCGTCTATTTGTCAATAAAGATGTTCAAACAGGTTTAATTGAGCAATTTGAAGGCTTTTTCCAACTAGAAGACGTTAACCTCGCTGATTACGAACCGCGCAGCAAATCTTTGCAAGGTTTGTTAGGAATTGAAGCCACCAACCAAAAGCAGATTCTCAAACAGCCAGATGTATTGATGCTTCTGTACTTACTGCGCGATCGCTACGACTATAACACCCTCGCCACCAACTGGGACTATTACACCCAACGCACCGACCACAGTTATGGTTCTTCACTAGGCCCAGCCATTAACGCCATCTTAGCTTGCGACCTCAATCAACCAACCGAAGCCTATACACATTTTCTGCGATCGGCCTTGGTAGACTTAGAGGATGTGAGAAGTAACGCCGCCGAAGGAATTCACGCCGCCAGTGCTGGAGGAGTATGGCAAGCAGTAGTTTTTGGGTTTGGCGGCATTCGGATGACTCAATTTGGCCCCGTTGCCTGTCCCAACCTACCACCCAACTGGACGCGTTTGAAGTTTCGTCTGCAATGGCGTAACGAGTGGTATGACTTCGACTTACAAGCCGAAACAGAAGTTAAAGTTCCCGCCTTGGCAGATACACGCTCGAAAATCGTCTAATAGACTTCTTGCGTGAATCAAAGAGCTTTCACTCTAAATCCCTCTCCCAAGTTTGGGAGCAGGGGTTGGGGGATGAGGACAATAAACACTGGTGTTGTGAAGTGAATTTTCTTTGATCATATATGTATTAACATCCAAGTATTATTTTTTACAGAAAGTTTTTGTGCAGAAGATTTATGAGATGGGAACTCTAGCTAATAAGCTTAATTACAGTATCCCACCCAACACTGCTAATCATGTCCAACTTTGCTCACTCCACATTGGGCCAATCTTCTTACCCTCGCTTGACTAAAAGCTTGAGTGCTGTTGAAAGTTGGGGCTTTGGTTTGACAGCTCATATTTCTTGGACAGCACTGGTTCCAGCAATTCATGCTGCTCTCGGTTCCCAAGCTATTTTTGTCTGGATACCTGCGGTGATTTTCGGAATGCTGCTCAACTATCAAGTGAAACGCTTAGGTATGCATTTCATCAATGTAGCTGGAGGAACACCTAACTATGCGACCAAGCTACTGCAAAACTACCCAGGATTAGCTCGCTATGCAGCAATTGGATACCTCCTCAACTGGGTTTCCTACCTGTCAGTTAATACAATCGTACTCAGAGATTTAATTAAAGTAAATTTGGAGCCGCTGGGTATTGCCTGTCCAGAAATATTTCTGGATATTAGCTTTACACTGTTGCCCTTTATCGTGGCCTTTAGTGGGACTCGCGCCCTGAGTATTTTACATTTGTTTTTTGTCATTCCAGCCTTTGGACTACTAATGACCTTCTGTATACAAGGTCTTGGCTGGTTAGCGTTTTCTCCGGTGAGTCCTGGGTTTTTTCCTAGCAGTTGGTCATCTTTGAGCTTTGTGGATTGGGCAAAGTGGTTCTTTTTCGTCACTTATGCAACCTACAGCTGTGAAACAGCTTCTTCCTTTGTTGCCGATAGCCGCAACCCCACTCAAACGCTGCGGTTTCTAGACATTGCCGCCTGGATGATGCCACCCATCTTTTTGGGGGGTTCTTGGGTAGTAATGCGGTTGGCAACAAATCCCAACCTGAAAGACAATGCTTTCCTGAATCTGGTGGCGGCTTCCCAGCCCTTTTGGGGAAGATTCGCTGGTGTAAGTATTTCTTTTTTGCTAGTAGCAGCTTGTCTACTCGGTTCGGCAACGGTGGTTTCTAATTGCCCGCGAATTTTGTATCAGCTGGCCTTAGATAACCACATTTCACCAGTATTTTCTGTTGTCTCCCGTCGGGGTGTGTTTGTCCCAGCATTGACGTTGACACTGCTATTGTGCTTAATCTATCTGATTTGGGGAGATGTGGCGCGAATCGTCGCTGTTGGTAACATCGGTTGGTTTGTCTCCTTTATGTTACTGCATCTGGGGCTTTGGCTTCGGCGCGATCGCTCGGAAGTTTTGTTTCCTCGCATATCTTTGGGCATTCTGCTGTTAGAAGTTGTAGTGCTGTTCGTGGGTGGATTTGCTTGGGGTTGGCTTAACTTGTTAATTGGGTTATTATTTCCCATTGGTGTTATGGGAATTGATGCGGTGATTCGCCGTATGGACTTCCCTGCATTCCATCCCAAGTGGTGGATGCGGCGATATCGCACGCGCCCTGTGGTAATCATTAAAGATTCAGTAATTCTTCAGGTGAGCATCCTGATTTTTTTACTGTGCAGCGCCGTGGCAGTTGGCTGGTTATTTGGCGTCAAACTTAATAAAGTGGCAACTGCGGGCGGTGAGAATATATTTGTGGTGCTACTGATGAGTGTGGCATTTGTGGGAGTAGCGATCGCTTGTTGGACAAGTTTACCGCAAGTGGTAGCGATCGCAGAAGCAAGAGTTGCTGCCGAACACCTGTTTATTGTCGCCCAGGATGGTATTTTAGTCGTAGATAATCAAGGCATTATCCAGCAAGCTAACCCAGCCACTGAATCGTTTTTTGGTGTCAACCCATCTGAGTTGCCAGGAAATCACCTCAATAAATGGCTACCTGCATTAGTCTACTATCCAGAGCAGTGGACAAAGCGTAGCGAACAAATCCTAATCGGCAATGGAAAAAACAGAACTCTGGAAGTTTCCATCTCAGATAGACCCCATCAGGATTTTCAGGAATATGTCGTGATTCTCCACGATATTACCCAGCGCAAACAAGCAGAGCAGATATTGCGATACTCAGAAGCACAATTGCGCCAAGAGGCAAAGCAGCTAGTATCTCAACTAGTGCATAGTGAAAAAATGTCCAGTTTGGGGCAGTTATTAGCAGGTGTAGCGCACGAAATCAACAACCCAATCAATTTTATTTATGGCAATGTCGGCTATGCCAATCAATATATCCAAGATTTATTGAGACTGTTGCAACTATATCAGCAAAACTATCCTAATCCAACAAAGGAAATTCAAAAACAAACAGAAGCAATCGACTTAGATTTTCTAATTGCAGACTTGCCCAACTTGCTAACTTCGATGACAGTTGGTGCGGAACGAATCACAGAAATTGTCTTATCTCTGCGAAACTTTTCCCGCTTAGATAACGCAGAGATGAAAGCTGTGAATATCCATGAGGGTATAGATAATACCTTGATGATTCTGGAACATCGCCTCAAACATAAATCTAACAATCAAACAATTCAGGTAATTAAAGAATACGGCGACCTGCCATTAGTAGAATGTTATGCTGGACAACTGAATCAAGTATTTATGAATCTTCTCGCAAATGCAATCGATGCTTTAGAAGAGGCAGTGGAAAATGGTGAGTGGGAAGTAGGGGAAAAAGCGTTTTCTAATCCCCAGATACGCATTCAGACTAAACTCACTAGCGAAAATCAGGTAGTTATTCGTATTGGCGACAATGGTATAGGCATTCCAGAAAAGGTACAAAAACAATTATTTGAACCATTTTTTACGACTAAACCAGTTAATAAAGGTACTGGGTTAGGTTTATCTATTAGTTATCAGATTATCACTCAAAAACATCAGGGAAAATTAGAATGTATTTCTGCTCCTGGGCAGGGAACAGAATTTGTAATTGTAATTCCGCTAAACCAGCAAGCTATCTAATTGTCAACATTTTGAAAGCAAAAATAAAAATTGTGATAATTATCCGTGTCCCATTTTCGGGCGTGGTAAATGATATCATGTCCGTATAATTAGTTATCATTTCCACAGTCATTGCACCCCACCCCCAGCCTCTCCCCGCAGGCGGAGTGGGTTTCTTCAGGTTTAATAAGTAATCTAGCGGACATGATATGATTGTGTTTAGTTGCTGCTTGTTACCAATCTTGGGTATTTATTTCTGGGGTCATTTTGATTAAACTTTTTTTGATAACTGCCAAAGTTGGATTTCATAACGCAGATGGCTCTCAAAAATTACCCGTGCTGTTAAACCTTCCGTAATCGGTTTTTCCAACCAACGCTTAAATGCTAAACGACCAAGTGCGTGTAATGGAGGGACAGCGATCGCCACAACATCAGCAATATATTTAACTGTTGTCAGTCCAAAAGTACGGAATTTATCAACACACAAATCAATCGTTGGCGCAATATGGGTTGAAATGTCTTCAGTCTTGATTAAATTAAATCCAGATTTTTTCAACGCTATCTGGAGTTCACTGGCGATATGACAATTAGAAAAAATACCTTCTTGGTATTCGGCATCGAAACGCATCATGTCTGCAAGCAGCAGGTAGCCACCACTATCCAGTAAACGAGCCGCACCTTGAGCTAAATCGAGAGCAGCAATATATTGACTACTTTCGCTAAATAAGATCAGGTCGTAGGAGTATGATTTGTTAAAATCTTCAAATCTCGTTAAGTAGAAAGGTACTTGACCATTGGTATTTTGAAAAAACCTCTCTTGCTGGAGTGCGTCGGGTGCTAGTCCCTCAACAGTGAAACCGCGCTCGCACAAATATGCTGCGTTACCTCCAATCCCACAGCCTACATCAAGCACAGTTTTTGTCCCCTCTGGGATAAAACTCAAAAGTTTGGCTGTATATGCAACTTGCGCCACACGCAGACGAGTTAGAGTTAATTCTTCACCATGAGTAGGTAGTGGTTCCCAATACCCGTAATGGAGATAGTCGGAATTTGTGAGTCCAATGTAATAATCTATCGCTGCATTTTGGTAGCGAGTTGGTTTCGGAATCTTGCTTGATTTTGGCTTGAGCATTGAGGAATAAAGTAAGTTTTAGGGCATTAAGCTTGGTTTAAATTCTGACCATCGCTTACAAACTTGTTCGTAGCAATCGGCTGGAGTAATTTTTAGTTGGTGTAAAAAATTAACCTCAATCTGAGGTTCAGCCTTTAGCACTAGAAGAATATCTTGATGGGGATTGTATGTTACCACTGCTGGGAAAATTGATGAAATCATGGATGAGCAGATTGATTGCGATATAGCTCCGCAATCCTGAAACGAGCGCAAGTAGAACCTAATCAGATCGGAGGGTAGAAATTGCAGGGTGAAGGGAACTGTATCAAGACTTGTATTTGTAGGGTGAGTAACTTTAGTATCCACATCACAAATGACAACTCCCCGCCCAAATGACTGAAATCCCTGCCATCCTGTGTAGCCGATTACCAGCAGATTATTATGAATAAAGCTGTTTTGCCAGTAGCCAAAATTTCCTTGCCAGACACTATTGGAGGGTCGCATTCACTTCCTCCCATAAGGCTTTTGTTTCTTCACTTCCCGGTTTTCACCAATGCAGGGATCGCCTAACCTTGCTGTTTTAATCTGCATTACTTTCTATTCCTTTTAAGATTAATGATTTAGGTACTAGAGATTAGAAACTGAAAAATTTTACCCAATTATCAATTAACAACAACTTATATTTAATTTTGCCCACTTATTTAGTGGTGGAATCTTTGCCAAAATCCCCTTTCTCAAAATTTCCGGTCGTTCTGACCAAGGCAATAAACCATCGGGTTTAGCATAATATTGACTAGCACATTGCAAAACATCAGATGCACTAGTGTCGACTGGTAAATCACCAAAGAGATAGGTTGATTTACCTTCTGCTGTAAAGGCAATAACACAAGAATGGTTACAAGCACTCATGCATTCAACTCCCTGAATGAGGAATTTATTTCGCAATTCCCAATCTTGTGCAAGTTCATGAAGGTGTAGTAGTAGTTGCTCACCTTTACTTTCACCAACTCGTTTACCATCTTGCCAGACGCTGGCGCAGGTCGTGCAAACAAATAAACTATGTTGTTTGTCGAGCATTAATTTTGAAGTGTGTAGGATTAAGTCCAAATCGCAGATATGACATGTTGTCGCAGTCGTGCAACTGCAACATAGCTATTGAGTAAATTTGGCACAAATGATGTTAAAAAAGCTTTCACGCTAGGGAAAAAATAGCGTAAATGACAGTGACACCAAAGCACAATTGTAACTATCAATAAACTGCCTATAATTTCATAGCCATGAGTAGTCCGTGGCGTATCTCTGGCACTATGAGAGCGTGAAACTGATGTATCTTTGAAATATTTATGGCAATGTTCACCTGTACCTCGCAGATGGATGTAAGTTTGTCTGTTACTTTCGGCGGGCATTCTGACTTTGAGGCATAAGCTTCATTACAGCTGCGGGACAGCGACGGATTTACACCGAACTTTCCCCCTTGCGTCTGATGGCTGATCCCCACCAGAACCGATTTGATATTGGTTTTATAATAGCATGATTATGAATGAATTTAAGAATACTTAAAACTTACTGGTTCCAATAGCTACAATTTATCAGACGCGATGCCTGGGTTCGATGTAGCGATGTCTACGATGGTGACTGAGCTTTGTCGTACCACTTGCCTACGGCAGCTGCGCGAACGTGGAAGCAAGGCTACGCGCAGCGTCTCGTAGAGAAGTGCGGGCTACGCCTACGCTAACTCGCCTCACTAGCTGAAAAATCAAAACTTAAAATTGAGGAAGTATAAACACTCCAAATTCTATTGTTATGCTACCTCTATAGTGTCGAGTAAACAGAGTAATGTTAAAGTTTTTTGCTGACCGTGGTGGTACATTCACAGATATTGTTGCTGTTACTAATAATCAAGCAATTATCGATAGACTTTCAAAACATCCTGAACGTTTTTTAATTGTGACTCTGCCTAATCAGCAATGGATTATAGTCTACAAACTACTTTCAGAAAATCCCGAACTATATCAAGATGCGGCTATCCAAGGTATTCGAGATATTATGGGTATTGCTAGCAACGAAGCCATTCCTAATGAAGCGATAGAAGTTGTAAAAATTGGGACAACAGTAGCAACAAATGCGCTGTTAGAAAGGAAAGGCGATCGCGTTGTTCTTCTCATCACCAAAGGATTTAAAGATGCGCTACGAATTGGCTACCAAAACCGTCCTAACATCTTTGCCCGCCAGATAATCTTACCAACGATGCTTTATGAGCAGGTGATTGAGATAGATGAACGCTATGATGCTAACGGAAATGAATTAGTATCCATAAATATTGAACAAGTTAAAAGTGACTTGCAAGCAGTTTACCATACAGGAATTCGGAGTTGCGCTATTGTTTTTATGCACAGCGATCGCTATCCTAAACACGAACAACAAATAGCCCAGCTTGCCCAAGAAATCGCCTTTACCCAAATATCCGTATCCCATCAAGTTAGTCCTTTAATGAAGTTAGTTAGCCGAGGAGATACAACAGTAGTCGATGCTTATTTAACTCCGATTCTGCGCCGCTATGTTAACCAAGTAGCAAGTCAGTTACCCGGAGTCAAATTAATGTTTATGAAATCTGATGGCGGTTTAGTCGCAGCCGAACAATTTCAAGGCAAAGATAGTATTTTAAGCGGCCCGGCTGGCGGTATTGTTGGCGCAGTTCAGACTAGTAAAAGAGCAGGTTTTGAGTTAGTTATTACCTTTGATATGGGAGGGACAAGTACAGATGTTGCCCACTTTAAAGGAGAGTATGAACGACAACTAGATTCAGAAATAGCTGGGGCGCGGATGCGAGTTCCTGTATTAGCAATTAATACCATTGCTGCGGGTGGTGGTTCAGTTCTCTTTTTTGATGGTTCTAGTTATCGTGTCGGCCCTAAATCTGCTGGTTCAAATCCTGGGCCTGCTTGTTATCGACGTGGCGGGCCATTAGCGGTTACTGATGCCAATGTGATGTTAGGTAAAATTCATCCACAATATTTTCCCTCAGTGTTTGGCATTGATGGCAATTTACCTTTAGATAAAGATATTGTTATTCAAAAATTTACACAATTAACCCAAGACATTCAAGCCGCTACATTAAATGATTGTACTCCCGAACAAGTAGCCGCAGGATTTATTGCGATCGCAGTGGAAAATATGGCGAATGCAATTAAAAAAATCAGTCTACAACGTGGTTATGATGTCAGCCAATATGTGCTTTGTTGTTTTGGTGGTGCAGGTGGACAAGTTGCTTGTTTAATTGCCGATACCTTGGGAATGAAAAAAATATTTTTACATCCTTATGCTGGAGTCCTATCTGCTTATGGAATGGGATTAGCTGATGTACGAGCGATTAGAGAAGGAGGAGTTGAACAACCTTTAACTCAAGCATTAGTCCCTAAGTTACAGCAGCTAATGGAATATTTAGAAACTCAAGCTAGCAATGAAATAGATGAGGCACTGAGTCAAGTAGAGGTAATCCGAAAAGCTAACTTAAAATACGAGGGTACTAACTCTATCTTGACTGTTAATTTTGCCGATGATGTGGTAGTGATGCGACAAGAATTTGAGAGTGAACATAAATCTCGCTATGGTTTCATTCAATTAGAGAAAACCTTAATTGTCGAATCTTCTTCAGTGGAAGTAATTCAAAAAATGGATACTCCTGAAGAACCTTTAGTTATTCGTACCCGCCCTTTAGATGAAGTGCCCATATCTGTTGAAACAGTCAAGATGTTTACTGCTGAGAGATGGCACGATACTCCTATTTATAGACGAGAAGATTTACAGCCAGAAGATATTCTTAATGGCCCTGCGATCGTTGTGGAAAAAATTAGCACAATTGTAGTTGAGCCTAACTGGAACGCCAGATTAACTGCACAAAATCACCTAATTTTAGACCGTAAATATTAATTAATTCATCAGTGATAGTCTGTAAATTACAGGATAATCAATAGCAAGTACCTTGTAGTAAAACTAAATAGAAGTTAAATGTCACCTTACGTTTATCCGGTTATTAAAACCCTTCTTTAAATCAATAAGTTTTTTCTTGATAGGGAAAATTTAGCTATGGAATCATCTATATAAATAAAATCTCAAAATGTACACAACATCTAAACCCGATCCCATCCGCTTAGAAATATTTAAAAATCTCTATCAATTTATCGCCGAACAAATGGGAATTGTGTTGCAAAACACAGCCACATCAGTGAATATCAAAGAAAGGCTAGATTTCTCCTGCGCTATTTTTGACTCATTGGGATTACTAGTAGCAAATGCCCCACACATTCCCGTACATTTAGGCTCAATGAGTGAAAGTGTTCGCAGCTTAATTAACGATAAAGGTGACACGCTAAAACCAGGAAATGTCTATCTATCTAATAACCCTTATAACGGCGGCACACACCTTCCTGATGTAACTGCAATTACCCCTGTATTTTTAGAAAGTAGTGAAAATAATCCATCCCCAATGCCCAATGTCCAATGCCCCATGCCCATCTTTTTCGTTGCTTCTCGCGGACACCAGGCAGATATTGGTGGAATTACTCCCGGTTCAATGCCTCCCCACAGCACCACAGTAGAAGAAGAAGGAATTCTTTTTGATAATTTTCTCTTGGTTGAAGAGGGAAATTTTCAAGAAACCTTAGTCAGACAGCACCTCTCAAATCATACTTATCCTGCTCGTAAACCTGACCAAAATCTAGCCGATTTCAAAGCCCAAATTGCCGCAAATGAACGGGGAGTTCAAGAACTTTGTAAAATGGTTTTACAATACGGAATTGATACTGTTCAAGCTTATATGACATTTGTGCAAGCTAATGCTGAGGAGTCTGTGAGACGTGCGATCGCAGTTCTCAAGGATGGCTCATTTACTTATAAAATGGATGATGGTTCTCAAATTCAAGTTAAAGTGACGATTTACCCAGAAAACCGCAGTGCTACCATTGATTTTACAGGAACTTCTCTACAACTAAATAGTAATTTTAATGCTCCCAAAGCCGTAACTCAAGCAGCAGTATTATATGTCTTCCGTACTTTAGTTGATGATAATATTCCTCTCAATGCTGGGTGTCTTAATCCTCTAGAAATTATTATCCCGGTTGGTTGTATGCTCAACCCAATCTATCCAGCCGCAGTAGTCGCAGGTAATGTAGAAACTTCTCAAACTATTGTTGATGCTTTATATGGTGCTTTGGGTGTTATGGCTGCTTCTCAAGGAACGATGAATAATTTTACTTTTGGTAATGAGCAATATCAATATTATGAAACTATCTGCGGCGGCTCTGGCGCAGGAATTAATTTTGATGGAACCGATGGTGTTCATTCTCACATGACTAACTCTCGTTTGACCGATCCAGAAGTTTTAGAAACCCGTTATCCTGTACTTTTAGAAAGCTTTAGTCTTCGTCCCAATAGTGGTGGCGAAGGAAAATATTCGGGTGGTAATGGAGTTGTCCGCCGCATTCGATTTCTTGAACCGATGACAGCAAATATTCTCTCTGGTCATCGGGTTGCTCCTCCCTTTGGATTAAATGGTGGGAAAGCAGCAAAAGTAGGACGTAACTGGATACAACGTCTGAATGGAATTGAAGAGAATTTAGACAGCACAGCAACAGTAGAGATGAAAACTGGAGATGTTTTTGTGATAGAAACTCCTGGCGGCGGTGGATTTGGTAAATGCTCTTAAATAATCAAAAATTGCTATAAGCTAGCTTCAACTTCCCCAGGAAATTGAGCATCGCCGAAACCACAGCATCCGGCGACTCAATCAAGAAGCCGTGACCTCCATGTTCGATGACTACAAGTTCAGCATTGGGAATACCTTGAGCAAGTTGCTGGGAAAACTTTAGCGGAGTGAGAATATCTTGTTTACCAACCATAACTAAGGTAGGACAATGAATTTGTTGGAGGCGGTCTATTGTGTCACTACTAAGGATAGCTTGGCTGTGATGATAGAGTGAATGAGTTGCAGGTGGGAAAGGATATCTGATCGCAAATTCAATCAGCCCTTCGATCATGTCAGGAATTGAGTAGAAAGTATCTGTAAATATCCAGGGCAATATGACTTTTTCGTAAAGTTTTAGGTCTACATTACTAGGAAGTTCGCCCCAAGTTTCAATGATGCTGTTGAATAATGCATCACCTTTTGCCAAAGATGAGAGTAGCATCAGACTTTTTATCTTTTCAGGGTGTGCTAACACTAACTCTTGGGCTATCTGACTACCCATTGAATGGCCTGCTAGATGCACCTGATTAATTCCGATGCAATCGAGCAATGCTGCAACATCACTAGCCATCTGTTTCAGACTATAGGGGTTTTCGGGAGCAGAACTTCTCCCCATACCTCGGTTATCCAAGCGAATGACTTGATACTGCGAAACCAGCGATGGCATAATTAGCGACCAATAAGCATGATCGCAAAGAAAGCCAGCTATTAATAGCAAAGGCTCACCTGTTCCCTTAATGTCGTAGAACAAATCAATCCCGTTAATCTGAACCTTGGGCATAGTAAATAATTCTGATAAACCTTATTTTTAAGCAGGGATAGACAAGGCTAAACTCCTACGTCTTGAATTTCTCGTCCACCGGAATTTGATAGCCATTGGCGAGGCGATTAGTCATATTGGCAGTAGCTGCGATCGCCATTAGCTCCCCGAACATAGTATCATTCATACCCTTGGCACGTGCTGCCGCTGTGTGCGAAGCGATGCAGTACTCACAGCCATTCGTTGCACTCACGGCGATATAAATCAGTTCGCGCATGAGTGGATCAATTTCACCAGGGCTAACCATCACTTCCTTTAACGTTTGCCACGTTCTTTGCAGGGTGGGAGGATGGTTGGCTATGGCTTTCCAGAAATTATTAATGTAGTCATTCTGACGTGTAACGCGGATGTCGTCATACACTGCACGTACTTCGTCGCTGGCTTCTTCGTATTCAATCAGCTTAGTCATATTTTAATTCCATATAGTTTCCCCAGCGAGTGGGAACCCCTAGATTGTAATACTGAGTTGCAATTAAAGATAGTAACTTGAGTCTTTGAGGCTGAAACTTTTAGCCAATGTCCGGTTACTGAAACGACAGATTGACAGCGCACTACTAAAGCACTTTCTCAATCCAAGCAACACGAGTGAGTATCCAACCATCTACTTCTTGAGCGATAACACTCCCCTCTACTTTAAATCCAAGCTGTCGTAAATACGTTTCAATGTCCAGAGGAATTATTCCTCGGCTGCGACTACTGTAGCTGCTGACAATGAATCGTCCTGCTGGTGCAACCAGTTGAACAGACTAAACAGGAAATTTATATTATTCTCTCAGAGACAGAAATAGGTAGGGTCGTCCATGAAAAAACTGATCCAGCGTATTAAGAGATTGCTCAAACGTATCCTCAAGAGGTCGGCATCCAATTCTCAGCAACCATCGCCCCTTATAAATTCTCGATTAGAAACTTCTATTCCAACCGTTTCTCCCCGATGGGAGTCTGGTTTGGTGCTTGTGTGTTCACAATGTGCAAACGAGCAATCAGGCTCAACCGCTTCTGAAGACTTAGAGAATTGGTTGAAATCGCGTTTAAAATTTGAGGGATTATGGGGTGAATTTCGGGTGGTTAGCACCAGTTGTTTAGGGGTTTGTCCCCGGATGGGCATTACTGTTGTTCTTGTCAGTAATGGAAGTTACGGAAATAGTCCATGCTTAATTGTAAATCCTCGAAGCGATCGCGAACTTCTCTATTTATATATCAAGCAGAATAAAGACTGACTGCAAAGGTTGTTTATCTTGCACTATATTTTACTCAAGTGGCAAATAAAAAAGGGGTGAAGATTTTAATTCACCCCTTTTTCAAGGTCATAAGAGAAGTAAAGAATACTTATCCAACCCGTATTAGTGTTATTCCAATCTAAAGAATTATTCTTTTATACGAGGTATATTTGGTCTTACAAAGGTAGCTGAGGAATTAGCACTTCGGGCATTAGTGCTTGAAGAAGCAGTAGTTGGCGAACTGAGATTCAAGAAATCAATGAGTTTAAGGGTACGATTACGAATTTTCCAGATCCCATTTGTTTTGACGACTTTATCTTCATAAGTGCCATTAGCGACATCAATGCTAGTTTCTGAACGTTTGTGAGTAGCATGGAGATAAGAGGTCATCGTTGCTTTATTATTCTCAACTGAAATGTTTATTGTACCCATCAAGTGTTGAGTAGCTGTATAACCATTTCCTTGGAATACTG
Organism: Nostoc sp. JL23; assembly: GCF_017115065.1. Taxonomy (NCBI): domain Bacteria; kingdom Bacillati; phylum Cyanobacteriota; class Cyanophyceae; order Nostocales; family Nostocaceae; genus Nostoc; species Nostoc sp. JL23. The sequence continues at coordinate 12,217 of NZ_JABXKN010000021.1, read as the reverse complement.
AATAGACAAAATCTGCCCAAGAATCTGTCCCATAATTTGTTTGAGTTGCCCCATCAGGAAAAATCGCAGTGAGGACTGAATCTTGAGTAAAGCAATCTCGATAAATATTCTTTCCTTCTTGGAGATTTCCTCTACCAATGGCGTCAGTTCCCAGAGCGTAACAGGATGTTAATTTTTGAATTTCTAGTTCTGCGTTAGGTTGAGTTGCACTTGCTACCTCAAACTTACCTCCAACAAACAGCACAAGAGTGACTGCAAGCACAATTAAAGTTATACGATTTAACAGAAACGAAATAGCCTTTGAAACTATTCCCCCATTTTCTCTTCTTTTATCCACAAGATGACTCCCTTAATTATTTACGATTTTCGCATCTTGTACTTTACTACAAACTAAAGTTTTAGCTAATAATTTTAGGTCATAAAAACTAGCTAATATGCTTATAGATTTTACTAGTAATTACGTTTTATATCTGCTAGAAAATCTCTTTTCTAGTAAATGATAAAGCTAGTACATACAAGATTTGATGTATACAATTAGTTATAACAGTTAATTAACAATTTACAAGTGTTAATTGTGACTAAGTTTATGTTGATTTTATTAAGTAATCAAGTCACTACTTACATAGTTTTATTAACAGGGAAATGAATTTTCGTTTCCCAATTTTTAGAAATCAAATAGAATTACTATAGCAATACTGTAATATTCGTGATAAACTCCTCAACATATTTGAGAAGTAGGTAATCTGCCGCTAAAACTATCAAAAATTCCTTATTCTCCCAAAATGGGCAGAGAAATTATAAATTGTGTCCCTTCTCCCAAGACTGATTCGCAAATCAAATTTCCACCATGATTTTCAACTATGATTTGCCGACTAATAGATAATCCTAATCCTGTACCTTTTCCTACGCATTTGGTAGTAAACAAATTTTCAAAGATGCATCTTTTAACTTCTTCAGGCATTCCTTTGGCATTATCTTGAATCTTAATTACCACCTTGTGATTATCTACTTGTAGAAAAGTCTCAATAGTAATAATATTCGGATACTTTTCTTGAATTTCTAAAAAATTATGGCCGATATTTGCTTCTTCTAAAGCATCGATTGCATTGGCAAGAATATTCATAAACACCTGATTCAATTGTCCCAAATAGCATTTTACTAATGGGATATCTGCATAATTTTTAATAATTTTAATTGCTGGACGATTATGATCGGCTTTCAGACGATGTTGTAAAATCATCAAAGTACTATCAATACCTTCATGGATGTTAGCTAACACTTTAGAGGTAGTGTCAGCACGAGAAAAAGTACGGAGAGAAGTACTAATATTACGAATGCGCTGTGTTCCCACTGTCATACCATCAATCATTTTAGGTAAATCTTTTATGAGGAAATCTATATCTATCTCTTCGGCTTTTTCTTCAATTTCAGCGCCAGGACTGGGGAATTTTTCTCGGTACAGTTGCAGATAGTCTATTAAATCTTTAACAATATCTTTTGCTTGGGCAATACTACCTGTAATAAAACCAATAGGATTATTTATTTCGTGTGCTACACCTGCAACTAAATTACCCAGAGAAGACATTTTTTCACTTTGGATAAGTTGTAGTTGTGCTTCTTGTAAATCTTTTATCGATTGTTCTAATTCTTTAGATTTCTCTTGCGCCCTTGTGTACAAGCTGGCATTTTCTATGGCAATAGCCATTTGTGAAACTAAGACTTTTAATACCTCTACCCTTTCTAGAACAAAAGCTCCTGATGATAACTGGTTTTCTAAATAAATAATACCAGTAAGCTGTGATTGGTACATAATGGGCAAACAAAAGATTGATTTTGTTTGAGATTTTTGGATATAGATATCAAAATTAAAAGGCTCTGTAATCATTGCATCATTTAATACAATATATTGCTGAGTTCGGAGAACGTAATTAATCACAGATAGCGGTAAATCTTGATAGGTTTCAACAGGAATAGAACGTAAAACCGTCACCACATCGTCGGTAGCATTTCCAGAAGCTTCAATATACAGGTGATTATCTTTAAGTAGGAGGAGTACTGCTTTTTGCGCAGCAGCATTTTCTAGTAAAATTTGGATCAGCTTACCCAATAAATTTTCTAAAACAATTTCATTAGTAATTGCTTGTGAAAACTTGATGAATGCATTAAAATCTAGAAAATCGCTCAAGCTGCTATTGGTAGTAGTGTTAGTAGTAATATGAGTTGTATCAAGTTTTGAACTAGTGTTTTCTATAGTAGTAGTTTGTCCTACTAGAAAAACATACTTTGATTCTAAGTGTTTAACTTTAGCGATTGCACCCCAACGAATATAGGCATAATAGGCTTTAGTTATATAAGTTTGATGAATTAATTCTTTACCTAGAGACTGATAAAATTTTCCAGCTAACTCATAGGCTAAAGCTTCTTCTTGGAGAAAACCGTTTGCTTGAGATTTGGCAATAGAGTTTTCATAATAGTCCATTGCTTCTAGCTTTTGACCCAAAACCTGATACCGTTCTGCCTCCACGAGATAAAATCTGTGTAAGTGATTTGTGGGAGCATAAGTAGCCCAGAGTTCCATCTTTTGCTGATTAGCTTGGACTTTTTCTAGAATAGCTTGCTTCTCAGATTCTTTAGCAGTATGATATATTGCCAAGTGGGCTAAAGAATCGTAGAAATAAAACACTGGAACAACAAACAAGCCTGTAACACCACCTAAAGATTTTTCTGCGATCGCAGCATTTTCTACAGCTTTAAAGTACTCCCCAAATATATAAGAGAGCATTAACTTATTAACAAATAAATGGTTAATTGTGTAAAGGTCATTTACTTGCTGATGAATGGGCAGCATACTTTGTTCGTCGTAAGCTTCTCCAATTAAACAGTCCACATTTTCAAAACTTACTTTCAAGTTCAAAACTGTTTGCAAATACACTGAGTTCCAAGTGAAGGCTACTTGTTGCTTGATTTTTTTCAGTGAATCACAATAAGCTATCAGTTCTTTTTCTAAAACCCAAAGTTCCTTACCCATCCAAAATGAATGATAAGGATAAATGTAACCACAATAACCAGCATATTCTAAATCTCCAGTTTCCAGACCACTAGAATATCCTGACATTGATGATGTTAATGTCTCTCTAACATGCTCTTTCCAATGCATCACATGGGCACTAACAACCGTCAGAATTTTTGCCTTGAGTTCTTCAGCATTAAATTGTGACACCAGGCGTGAAGCTAATTTCCCAAATTCATAGCCAGAATCAATTTCTCCTTGAACTCCACAAAGAAGTAATCCATAAAGACTATAACCATAGGCAGATACAGCCGTATTTCCATAACTTAAGGACAAATTGACCATTTTACAGACAATAATTGGCATCATTGCAGGAGCAGTTTGAAAAGCCGCAGGGAGAACTCCCATTAAGATTCTCATCGCTGCAATTTTGTTAGGATCAGTCATTAATGGTAAGTTAATTAAATCTGCAATGGCTTTTCCTTTTAAAGAAGCAGCGATTTCATCCATTCCCTGCTGAATATCAGTTGATGTTGGTTCATCGGGAAAACTTATTCCTAATAATTGCAGAATTGATACTGCGGTTTGAATAGCTTCCAATTGCTTGCTTTGAATGATAGAAGCGATAATTTTTACTTCATAGACTTTCACTTTATCTAAAAGAATTTTGGCTTTTTGCTGCACCACCTCAGCCCATTTTTGCATCTGCTCAAAATCACCGCCCAGATATGCTACTTCTGCTGCTCCTTCATATAAACCTATGGTTAAGGTATATTCAGTTTGCCAAGAGTCTATATTTAAAAGTTCTATCCCATTTGTGAAGTACTTAAGAGCCACTTCGTAAGCTGTAGAAGCTTTAGCTTTTCGTCCGGCAATTAAATTTAATCGTGCCAATTCAGTTTTTTCAGATTGCTCTATCAGGTTAACAATACCTACATTCAACTGATTGACAATATCAAAAATATTAGCTTCTATTTCTTCTTTAGGTATATTTTGGAGAAGCAATTGCCCAATTTTCAGGTGAGTAGATTTCTTCAGTTGTTCTGGAATTAACGAATACGCTGCTTGTTGTACTCTGTCATGCAAGAACTTGTAACCCACCCGTGAAGTATCGAAATTTAAATTAACCGCTTCTTCTTGATTAAAAACTAAAGGAATGCGGTAAGCTTCACTTAAAGGCAGAATTAATCCCGCTTGCAAAGCCGAATGTAAATCATTCGCTGTCAAAGAAGGTGATTTTTCATTAACTATCGATAAAATATCCAGACTAAATCTGTCACCTACACAAGCTGCTAATTTTAAAACATCTTGGGTAAACTTTGGTAGTTTCTCAACTCGGCTGGCAACCAACTCAACTACATTTTTGTCGGTAATTCCAATTGCCTGAATATCCTCTAGACTCCATTGCCATTTAGCATTAGTAAAGTCAAATTTTAACAGTTTTTCTTGATGAAGTGCCTGAATTAGTTGTGTTATGAAAAATGGATTTCCACCTGTTTTGTTACAAATCAACTCAGCTAGTTTAATAATTTCTTGGTTAAAGACTCCTGTCTCTTCATCCTGCTTAACCTCTATTTTTTGAAGAGTTTCGGCAACTAGCTGAGTTACATTGGCTAAATTTAAGGGTTGCAATACAAGATTATTAATAACCGTGCCACTATTCTTAATCTCTTCTGTTTTTTGGATTAAAGGATGTGCTGAACTAACTTCATTATCTCTATATGCACCAATAAATAAAAAGTATTTGCTATCAGTATCAGTTATGAGCAGTTGAATTAGATTTAAAGTGGCTGAATCGGCCCATTGTAAATCATCTAAAAATATGACTAATGGGTGTTCTTTTTGTGTAAAAACTTGGATAAATTCTTTAAAAACATGATTGAAGCGATTTTGTGATTCTGTTGCACCAATTTGGGCAACTTCCGGTTGTGTACCGATGATTAACTCTACTTCTGGAATTACGTCAGTAATAACTTTTCCATTTGTTCCTAAAGCTGATAATATTTTACTACGCCATATTTCTATTTTTTCATTATTCTCGGTCAGCAAATACCGCATTAAATATGCAAAAGCCTGAATTAAAGAAGCATAGGGTATATTTCGTTTTAACTGATCAAATTTACCAGAAATAAAGTACCCTTGTCTGCGAGTAATGGGTTTATTAACTTCGTTGACTAAAACTGATTTGCCTATTCCAGAATAACCAGAAACTAGCATCATTTCACTAGTTCCAGATGTAACTCGCTCAAATGCAGCTAAAAGTTCATTAACTTGTTCTTCACGACCATATAATTTTTGAGGAATTAATAACTGACTCAATATATCCAAACGACCCGGCACAAAATCAGTGATGATTCCCTTAGTTTCTAACTGCTTGAGACATGATTCTAAATCTGCTAATAATCCTATAGCACTTTGATATCTGTCTTCCGCATTTTTTGCCATCAGCTTCATCACAATTTCAGAGATAGCGGTAGGAATTTGTGAATTTAATGATTGCGGGTTTCTCGCTTGAACTGCAATGTGACTATAAACTACTTCTAGGGGATCTTGGCTAATAAATGGTATTTTATCAGTTAGCATTTCATATAAAGTCACGCCAAGAGAATAAAAGTCAGTGCGATAATCAAGAATGCGATTCATTCTCCCAGTTTGTTCAGGAGACATATAGGCAAGTGTGCCTTCAACGCAGTTAGGGTTATTAAATTGGGGATTTTCCTTATTGAGACGCGAGGCTATACCAAAGTCAGCGAGTTTAACAATACCTGTCTGGGAGTTAATTATGATGTTATTAGGTTTGATATCTTTATGAATAATCTGATTATTATGCAAATAATCTAAAGCTTTAGTCAGCTGAATAGCAATCTTGAAATGGTTAATTAAGTCAAGTTTTTTTGTTTGTAGAAGTTGAGATAAAGACTGACCACCAAAGTCTTCTAACAACAATCCCACACGATTTCCAAAGGTTTCTAGACTGATAGCTTTAACTATATTGGGATGGTCTAAACCTTGCTGAATTAGATACTCATTTTTAATCCGAGTAAAGGCTTCGAGAGTCGGATATTCATTTTTAAGCAGCTTGAGGATAACTCGCTGTTGCGTCTTTGGCGTTTGTGCTTGATAAATAATTGTTTGGATTCCTTCGTGGAGAGTCGACTTGATTTGGTATCCAGTAAGATTTGGCATTGATTTTTGACTATAAAGTTATAAAATTAGCATCATCCCTGTTCTATCGTGAAAGGGATTCTAGTTTAATTATTCCCAGTACGTAGAGAATTATTAACATTGGGCTTCAGTATCCAATGGTTGTAAATTAAAAAGCGATTATTTCCTGGTAACGAAAACTAGCGGCTAAAATCTGACTGTAACTTTTACGCCAACCGCAGATAAGGACACTTCTGTAAAAATCCAGATGCCTTATTATGGGCATCCAAATTATGAGTATGCGTTGGCGTAGGTCGAATAATGCCGCCAAATAGGTCATCTAACCCGTAGGGTGTAAAAAATTGCCATTGTCTTTGAGCATTTAGTCGAACTCCCACAGCGGTAGCGGTGTGCAGCCAATCTTTGATGCCATCCTCTGTACTAGTATAAGGTCTGCTACCAAGACGCCAACGAGCAAAACTGGCTTGATTTTTAACATCAAACTCGTCATCAGGAAATTGTTCTGTGAGAGTAGCTTTTGCTGCTAGTTCTTGGGAACGGTTCCCCTCTATATCAAAGAATGCAATATCAAAATCTTTAATACCTAACCCACAGTCATTGCCAAAAATTGAAGACCAAACGGTGTTTCGGACTGCACCTCCGGCTAACCACCAGTTAGGTAGATTTAGTTGAGCGATCGCAGGTAATACTGTATTAATACGTGTATCAGCTAAAATCATCTGTAGGCGAGTGTTACTATTCATATCAAATTCCTGGGATTGTCAAGTAGAAGGTGAAAATATTATCATTCATATTTCATTAAACTTACGGTGTTGATAGTCCTGTTGTGACACTTGGCAGGTCAATGTTTATCAGGAGAACTTCTGTAGTCATAGTATAAAGAAAACAGGTTAAACAGAAGGTTAAATTGTGAATTTAGAATTTAGAATTTTTATTTATGGAAGATTTATTTGCGCGACTAGAACGCACACTCAATCCTGAACTACCTTCTCTAACAGAGTCACAACAACAACTCCTCCAAGAATTCAGTATTGATGAAAATCAACCCGGTACGATTCTGCATGACTTTCAAACCCTGATAGATTTCTTGCAACCAAACGGAGTGGAAGTTAGTAGTATTAATAACCTTCTACCGCTAAAAGTCCTATCAGAAGTTAATTCTCGGTTAAGTCACCCAATTGAAACCAAACTCAAACGCCCTGTACAGAAATCATACCCCTACATTAATGGACTATATCTGTTATTACGCAGTTCTGGAATAGCCCAAATTAAATCCCAAGGGAAGAAGCAGGTTTTAGTTTTAGATGCAGCAACTTTGCAATCATGGTTAAGCCTCAACCTAACAGAACGCTATTTCAACTTATTAGAAGCTTGGTTGATTTGGGGAAATAACGAAGTTTTGGGTGAACATCAAGATTCATTAGGGAACTTATTTAGATGTATTCAACTTTGGCCCCGCGTCCCAGATAAAGGTTTAAAATTCACTAAATATGAAGATCAAAACAATATTAGTTATTATCCCGGACTGCATAATGTTGCCTTGTTAGAGTTATTTGGATTGTTATCTATCAAACATGGCAAACCACAAGAAGGTAAGGGGTGGCGCATTACTGGTTTACAACGCTTGCCCTTTGGTGATGCTCTGTTGCAATTACTTTTTCCACTGGGTATACGAGGAGAATTACAGGATGATGTGAATGTGACTTTTGGAAAATTACAGTCACATTTCCAACCATTTTTTCCAGAATGGGAGCATAATTTACTTGTTCCCAAGCAAGGCTTCACTGATGGTATTTATATTTTTAAAGTATCCCTTTTTAAGGCTTGGCGACGCATTGCCATACCAGCAAAAAAACCATTAAGCTGGCTAGCAGAGATAATTCTCGATGCTTTTGACTTTGATTACGATCACCTGTACGAGTTTAGTTATAAAGACCATTTTGGTCGCATCATAAAAATCGGTCATGCCTACATGGAAACACCCCCATTTGCCGACCAAGTGCAGATTGGTGATTTATCTCTAGAACCGGGTGGTAAAATGACCTATCTTTATGATTTTGGTGACAACTGGAAATTTGATGTGCAGTTAGAAGCAATTAATCCACCTGATAACAAAATCAAAAAACCGAAGATTTTAGAAGTTCACGGAAATGCACCTCAACAGTATTGGAGTGAGGATGATGAATCGGATGAAGATGAAGAATGAGAAGGATTTAGGTAAGTGTAGATAATGAAAGTTTCTTGTATTCTCATGTCTTCTTTTTGTGTCTATTAAAACCCGCTTAAAGATTGAGATAGTTTTATTTACAATACGGCAATACAAATTGTTAGGAGATAAAATCTGTGAATATTCCATATACTGGAGGTTGTCAATGTGGACAGATTCGTTATGAAATTAATGCCCAACCGTTAACACTTTATCTATGCCACTGCAAGGAGTGTCAAAAACAATCGTCTAGTGCCTTTGGTATGTCTCTTACAGTATTACGAGATGCTGTTGTAATTGTTCAGGGAAAACCAAAAGCTTGGACTCGGAAAAATGATAGCGGACGTGAAGTAAATAACCTATTCTGTGGCGACTGCGGAACGCGATTGTTCCATGAAAGGACTTACAATTCAAATACTATTAATGTCAAAGCTGGAACCTTAGATGATACAAGTTGGTTACGGCCAGTGGGTAACATTTGGACACGCAGTGCCCAATCATGGGTGATAATTTCAGACCAATTGCTCAACTATGACGGACAACCAGAAGATACGCAGGCTTTATGGGAAAAATGGAAACAACAACATCCATAAATGCATAACTCCTGATATTAGACATCATACTTATGATACTTAAAGTATCTAACTCATCATTGTACTAAAGAAGATAATAATAAAATTTTACTGGTAAAATGCTTTAATGAACATATTAGATTATTTAAAACAGTAATAGTAAACTTAAATTATAAGTTCAGCTTGTGTATCATATATAGTTCCACTTGTCTGCAAATCGTTAATAAAGCTAACACACTATTAATATTTCACATGAAAGCTTACTGGACATTTCCAAGCAAGTAATTTAAGTGAAATTGGATAAGTAAGACGATTTTAGTTCATTTTCAACACTTTTAACAGTTATTTCTAGACAAGCTTGATGAAAAACGATACACCACAGGAATTGAACCCAGACCAAGAAATTGGGCGCTTAATTGATGAGGTAATGTCTTCATCTCTGACTGATGAACAGTACCGCAAAAAGATGCAGCGACGCAAAGAAGTGCAAGACAAGCGCATAGCAGAAGCTGTACCGGAAAAAGGGTTAATTATTGTAAATACTGGTAACGGCAAGGGTAAAACCACTGCGGCTTTGGGGATGGTGTTGCGATCGCTCGGTCATGGGTATAAAGTAGCGATCGTTCAATTCATCAAAGGTAGCTGGGAACCTTCCGAGAAAAGGGTTTTCAGTTATTGGGAAGACCAGATAGAATTTCACGCAATGGGCGAAGGCTTTACCTGGGAAACTCAAGACCGCGATCGCGATCTTGACAAAGCTAGCGCCGCATGGGAGAAATCATTAGAATACATCCGCAACCCAGACTTTCATCTAGTGTTGTTAGACGAAATCAATATCGCCCTCAAAATGTCTTACTTACCAGTAGAAGACGTTTTAGCAGGTTTGGCACAAAAACCCGCTAACAAACACGTTATTCTCACAGGTAGAGGCGCACCACCTGCTTTAATTGAGCGTGCTGACTTAGTAACTGAAATGACCCTAGTTAAGCACCCTTTCCGCGATCAAGGTGTGAAAGCACAACCGGGAATTGAATATTAAATCAGAATTCAGAACTCAGAACTCAGAATTGTTAAAAAACCAGGTTTTCGACTCAGCAGAGATCAGAAATCTGGTTTTTAATTCTCGTATGTCATACCAATTTGAAAAAAGAATGCAACACATAGATAATAGATATCACCAATCCTGCCCTTACTAAGGGGTGCGCGTCAGCGCGGGTGGGCTTATCTGTCGTAAACATTTTTTGAATTGGTATCAGATGTGGAAAAGCAGATTTCAAGTTGATGAGGTACAAAGTTTTAGTTCTGAATTCTGAATTCTGCTGTAAGTCCCATTTGTTACTTCTTATTCCAAAGACTTAAAAATGCTTGAGATATGGCTGGGGTAATCTGACTTTGTAAGTGATTTAGTGCATCACGATGGTTTGCATTATTGTCATCATAATAAGTAAACAGATTCGTCAGCTTGACAATTTCAGGATTTTGATCGTTTGTCGCCCTCCATTTGTTAGTAACTTTGTGTAAAACGTCCTTGGGTAGATTTTGTTGTAAGTTATTTAATGCTGCGATGTAAGAAGGATTTTGAGGATCTTTTTTGAATTGAAAGCACAAATCTATCAGCTTGAGTTGTGACTGGGGCTGAGGCTGGGGCTTATCTGTTAGACTAGGTTGCTGGAGAATTTGACGCTGTGCAATAGTAGCAATCCCATTTTCAGTTAAACCCTGAGATTTCTGAAATTTCTTGACTGCTGTATAAGTAGCTGGACCATAAAAAGGCTTGCCTGGAGGAATTTCGGCATTGGTTGCAAAACCGTGAAACTTCAATCTATTCTGAAGTCCTGTGACTGTATCTTCCATGACAGTTCGAGTCTCGGCATCAGCGTTACCATTAACCGTAAGTTTTTGTGAATACTGTTTCTGAAACTTTTTAATCGCTTCTTCAGTAGGATCGTCTGTCAGGGAGTTGTTATTCCGTTTCCAGGGAGCAAATTTAGTGAGATCCGGCTTAGGATCAATCTCAGGAGCTAAATATCCCAATCCGATCAATATATGACGAATGACTTCAGGGCTACTAACAGCCATGCTTTTTGGTTCCTTTGCGATTAAACTACCATTTAATGTATCTTGTTTTACAAAAATTGGGTAAGTAGAAATAAATAAATCTAACATTTCTTATTTGCAAGGCGTTCCGAAAGTTAAGCGATGTGTGACGACAAGCTGCAACTCTTTGAGACGTTCGGCGTATGCGACTATAGAGAGTGAAAAAGAAAGAGATGCGATCGCTTATTCTCAACTATTAATGATACTACGTGTTAGGGACACACAGATGTGCGTCCCTACTGCTCTACCCACTACGAACTGAGCAAAATTAATCTGGTAGAGTACTAGCTAACTGACTCTCTGGCATTGACAACATATAAAAACTCATTTTCATTCTTAGGTAAGAAAACGAGTGGTTTTTCCCTCGCTGGCTGCTGCAATTGAGAAGGAAGTAAAGTATAAATATCTTGGAAATCAACTGTAATCTTCTTAGTAGTGCCATTAACTAAGAAACAAGATGGATTATTACTTCCACTGCTATATTGATCGTACAAAGCATCAAGTACTTTTTTGCGTAATTCCTCAACAGGAGAAACATAGATAAAGTAACCTTGCTTATCCAATTCTTCGGCTCTGTCAGCTGCTTTATGTGAATCTAGAAAGAAATCAATTTGAGTATCTTGAATTTTTAGAGGACATTGCTGTAAAGGTTTTCCAGCGACTACACTATATAGTTTCTCTCCCGAAGGAGCATCAACACTAAATAATTTGTTGCCAGTACTTTCACCTTTAGCAGCTTGGAAGTCGAACCAAGCTTTTGTAACAGAACCATCTCCAAGTGCTTTAACCAGTTCTGGTACTAGTGTTTTATCAAACTCTTCTTTAGTAGCAGGAATCGGCGAATCTGGAGCAAAAGGGGTAGCAATTGCGTATTTAAGTATATCCTTGTATACCGTAACTCCTTGTCCTTGTTGCTCTGGGCTGCTGTAAAGAGTAGTTATACCTAATACTGTTTTGTTATCTGCTAAAGCCGGACTCAGCCCACCTAGCCAAAGAATAAAGCTGAGGAAAATTATTAAAATGCGACTTAACTTTTTCACTGGATTTATCAATTGGAAAACTTTTTGTATTTTGCACGTGTAACTCTGCGCTAACAACCGAAGTTAAGGAACTAGGACTTACGCATTGACAAAAAATATCACCTATGGAATCTATAGATGCTAGATA
>NZ_JABXKN010000061.1:0-68782 GCF_017115065.1 Nostoc sp. JL23 | reverse complement strand
CACCCTAATTTTAATTTTTTGCCTCTGAATGCTCTCAAATACTTATTTTTTCGTATGACTATAAATTTAGCGAAAATGGGCTTGCACAAATGCAAGATATTATTCGTTATTTTGATAAAGCATTTCAACTTAGAAATGAATTTCCTGGAGAACCAGTACTTAAATATGCAGTTGCACGAATTAGTAATATTAGCAACCTTGATATAAATAATTGGTCTCTTCTTGAAAGTCTTCTTTTACAATCAATTACTATTGAGCCTAGTACTTTACGTGATTCTCTTTCAATAATTCAAGAGAAAAAGGTAAATAAATATAATATTAACTTATCCTTGCTTGAAGAAGTTATTAACTTTCAAATATACAGAAATGCGATACTTGGACATAGCAGTGAAGTAGCTTGGGCTATTTGGTCAGCAATGGTTTTTGACTTATCAATTAATAAGCTAGCTACAGAGTCTATTTCTAAAATGGAAGATTCTATAGTAGCAATTTTAGCTTTAAATGCACGTAAGCAAGGACAGATTAAAGAAAGTTTAGATACAAGTACATGGGAACAATTTTTAAATGAAGATGAACTTTATGGTGAGCAATGGCTCCTTTGTTATGAAGCTAATCTACAAGGACATTTATCTAAAGGAGTCGATTACGTATCAAAAGATCCTTGGTTTTCTCTGCTAAAGGATAATGGCGTTACTTTTTATGGAAGTAAGACTCCTTTAGTTATTCCGCCAAGCTCTACTAGTGGCCCCTCTGGTAGATTCTGAACTTTGGCTATTTAATTTAACTTGTTAATACTAGTATTTGGCGAGAAATTATTCTGCGATCGCATCCCTCGCTCAAACCATTTTCTATTCTGCCAAACCAGCCTGCTGCTGACCAAAACTATTGGTAAACTAAAGGCAACGCCAGTTATGCTGAGTGATTCGTTCTATGTTTGCTGAAACCTCCTCGCGCTACGTTACCCGCAACCCTGAAATTTTGAGTGGAGAGCCAATTATTATAGGTACTCGGACATCTGTTCGTGCCATTGTCGGTTTGTGGCGATTGGGGATTATGCCAGAAGAAATCCTGAACCATTTGCCACATTTGACGCTGGCACAAGTGTTTGATGCCTTAAGTTTTTATCTCGATCATCAGGCAGAGATTAATGAATACATTGAGCGAAACCGAGTACCCGATGAATTAATACATCCATCTTTAAAAGCTATATTGGGGACATCGTGACGGTTTTTGCTGCACTTTACAGCGATGAGGATATGTCAGCGTTGGTTGCTAGACTGTTACGTTCGCGCGGTCTGGATATCACAGCTGTTTCGGAACAAGCAACCCTCGGCAAAACTGACCGTGAGCAACTTGAATTTGCAACTTCTGTAGGCAGATGTATTCTGACACATAACCGTGTCGATTTTGAGCGGTTACATCTCCAGTATATAGACGAGAATAAAGAACATTTTGGGATTATCGTTGTGCCTCAGAAAAACGCTTATGAAGTCGCGCAACGGATTGGCATTCTGGTAAACACACTAACGGCTGATGAAATTAGGAATCAGTTGTTGTATGGATAAATCCTTCCAAATTAAAAATATTCAGGTGGTCAGTGAATAATACTGACCACCATTTTGAGACTTTATTTAACTATTCCTGAATGACCAGGGATATCTGCCAAAGGTTCAAATCTTCCACCTAAGTATTTAGGGAGAAACTCCTCTGCGATCGCAAAAAAGTGCAACCGATTTTCTGGTCTGGCAAAACCATGTCCTTCATCTGTGTAAAGTGCATATTGTACTGGTAAACCAGCTTGCTGCATTGCGTTGACAATTTGATCGCTTTCTGATTGTTTCACCCGTGGATCGTTTGCACCTTGACCGATGAGTAAAGGCTTTTGAATCCGGTCAGCAAAGAATAAAGGCGATCGCGATTTCAGAAACTCTTCTTCTGTCTCTAAATTACCAACGCGATGAGAAAGCATTGCCTTCAATGGTTCCCAATAAGGCGGTATAGTTTCTATCAGCGTAATTAGGTTACTTGGCCCGACAATATCTACGCCAGCCGCAAATATTTCTGGTGTAAAAGTTAATCCTACCAGAGTGGCGTAACCTCCATAAGAACCGCCCATAATCGCAATCTTTTGCGGATCGGAAATGCCTTGTTCCACCAGCCAGTTAACGCTGTCAATCAAGTCATCGTGCATTTTACCAGCCCATTCCCGATTTCCAGCATTCAAAAATGCTTTACCGTAGCCAGTGGAACCGCGAAAGTTCACTTGCAGAACGGCATAACCCCGGTTAGCTAGCCATTGCGCTGTGGGAGAGAAACCCCAAACATCCCGCGCCCAAGGGCCGCCGTGAACCAGTAGTACTGTTGGGAGATTCTGCGTAGGTATTCCTACAGGCGTTGTCAGGTAACTGTGGATAGTTAAGCCATCTCGCGCTTCGTAAGAAATCGGTTGCATTGAAGCTAACTGCAACGCTTCGAGTTTGGGTTGGTTGCTAAAAAGGAAAGTGCTAGTTTTGGACTCTCGGTTGTAGGCATAGTAATAAACTGGCCCATCGTCAGTTCTATAAGCTACTAGCCAGGTTTTATCTTCCAAGTCGCGGCTGATTATGGAGAATTCTCCAGGACGCACCTTGGCGATTTCCTCAAAATCTGCGGCGATACTGCGATCGATTACCTGCCATTCTTGTTTATCTTTGTAAAAAGAAACTGCTTGAATAACTCGCGTCAGTGGTTGAATGATTATCCCCACGACATCATACTGCTCATCTTCAGCAATGACGGTTTCTTGACGAGTGTCTAGGTCAACAGCTAGCAGACGTTTGGCGTTAGCATCGTGATTCCCTTGAATATAAAGGGTTTTGCCATCATCTGAGAAGCTAACAGAATTCCCTTCCTCTTCTGGCCCCCAGTGGCGGAGAATTTCCCACTGTTTATCTGGTTTCTGCAATAAGAGGTCGTAACCACCATCGCGTGTACTAGCTGTTGCTGCACGTATTTGGAACTCAGCATCAGATGTCCAACTGATAATATTACCGGGGTTATCAGTGTCGAACTCAACCGCACCATTTTTAAGGTTGATGCGGTAAACGTCAAACTTTTGAGGATTGTTCAAGTTCAACGCTACCAGCACTTCATCTGGAAATTTTGGCTCCAGTTCCACAAGTTCTGCTTTCACACCCTGGAATGGCGTTAAGTCACGCACAATTTTGGAGTGAATATTAACCAAGTGGAGGTGAAAGTTCTCGTCGCCATCCGAGTCTTGCATATAAATCAACTGGTCGGCGTTATAAGTCCAGAAGAAAATGCGGATACCGCGCTTTTTGTCGGCAGTTAGTATCTGGTCGTCTTCTTGTCCTATAGTTCGCAACCATACCTGCAAGACATTTTTCTCATCAGGGGCGATATATGCCAAGTACTTGCCATCAGGGGAGAGTTGTGGGCTAGTTTTTTCAGGATTCCCAAACAGAATTTCGCGCGGAATCAACGGTGGTAGGGAGGGCGCTTGAGCAGATGACATATTTTTATCCTCTACTTGACTACCCTATTGTCACTTGGTGGTGAAAATGACAATTCATCCAATAGGATGAACCTATGGCGAAACTGTGCCGAAACAGATTCTTTGTATGTTAAGCAAATAGAGCAGCCACTGAAACAAAATCTAAACAAGATTTTCAGCATTTTCTCGCTCTAGATTTTTTATCCTTTTTATCTACGTTTTGTACTGAGACATTATCAATACAATTGGATTGCATTTGTTCAAAGCTTTTATTTACAAGGGTTTCTGCACCTAGCAGATTTACTGACTGTAAATTTTTTCTCAAATTGTACGTTATCCCTTAAAGAACAAATCTAAAACATCACCGATCAACATCGGTTGAAGCATCTTCCCACCAACTTCGCAGAGGATGGTTTTTATCCGGTGAATACCGCCCTTTGACCCGAATTGCATTAAGCACATCGCGTAGTGCTGGGGAATCAACACCTGCTTCCTCTGACCAATGTTTAATTATATCTGGCGTTGATAGAACCTGAAGGTATGATGCCCCCTGCTGAATAAATGTGATCGCCCGCTTATCATCAGTTGCGATCGCCCATCCTCGATGAACAGCGATCGCGCAAGTCGCAGACTCGCCATCATCTTTGAGAATTGCAGCGTAGTTGACAAATGATTCTACCTCTTCTTCTGACTCAAAACCTACAACTGTCAGTAGATTCTGTGCAATAGCTGTCTCGAACTGGATCGCACCCTCGTTTTCTTCATCTTTAAAGCGTTGGAGTGTCCTCAACTCACGTTCTTGCACAACCTGGGTAACTGCAACCCGAGCAGGAATAGACTCCAAAATTGCCAGCAATTTACCCGAGGCACAAAAATTTAGCACGCAGCAGGCATCGAGAAGAACGTGGGAGTGAGCAATGTACATAAATTGTCCTCACTTCCATTATTCCTGCATCTGGCGCAGGTCGAAATCGATGGTTTCCTGCAACATTGCACTTGAATCCTCTGGCAATTTCTCTCGCAATTTCTCTGCAATACAACGGGCTTCTAAGCGGTCAACATTGAAAAAATCCGCAAAACGCCCTTCAGTAATCAGTCCTCGATCTAGTGCCTCAATCGCCAACCGCTGATAGTGGAGTGGCATTATATCAGGACGCTGTGGGATTTCTTCTAAGCCAAGTTCCTTTTGTACCGTTCTGACTTTCAAACCCCGGTCTTTCAACTTATTCCAAGTTCCTGAACGCAGAAGTTCCATCTCCTCTAAACGACGGACAAGTGCTTGTACAGAAACACCATAGTAATGTGCCAGTGTAAAGAGATTAGTCGGAGTGAATTTGAATTCACTATGTGTCCGACACATATCGTGAAACCGTTTAAGCAATCCACTGGTAGGCATTAAGAAATATCTTGAGAAGGTTTCTGCTAGTTGCTCGCTTTCTGGAACTCGTTGATATTGTTTATCAAGTTCATCAAAGTGAAACTCAGGTTTTCGCCGATGTGCCAAAAAATGAAGGTATCCATGAGCCATTGACCAACGTCGTCGATCTTCTGGATGAAGTGCGTTAATTGCCATGCAACCACCGAGTTGTTCGTTGTAGCTATACACTTCTGAGTATTTTTGTGGCATCTTCAAATAGAAGATGCGAAGTCCCACATCTTGCTCTAGAATGTCCCGAAGGCGTGGAATAGGACCGTCCCCCAATCCCAGCCTTTGACGCTCTGCAACTGCTATGCTCTCGGCAGCAGCCTTTATCGGCATATTCGTCACCTTGTATTCCAAAGGATAGTTCTGTGGCAGTGGTGCGTCCATAATCTTCTCAAGCTCTAGGTAGTTCTGGCACAACTCCTCTAGCTGAAGAATGAATGGTTTAATCTCTGCCTCTTCCTCCTCACTGCGCTGATAAACTGCCCGAAACTGCACCTCAAAAGGTTCCACAATCGGGCGTGGTCGAACAAAATCACTCACAGAACGTCCGTAGGCACGAGCAAGCTGAGTCAGTTCAGTTGACTTAATACGTCGCTCCCCTTTCTCGATCGCCACCATAGTGGTACGTGAAACATCAATGACCTTCGCTGCATCTGCCTGAGTCATGCCGCACTTTTTACGCGCTTGTTCCAGAAGTTCCCCCAATGTCCGCGGGTCTATATTGTCTAGGATATTGGTAGTCATAATATTTTCCCTCAAGCGTGATGAGCTGTGACTAAGCATTATTCAAAAGGCCGCGTGAAATTCGGGATTCCACAGTATCCCATTCAGCAACGTAAGTTTGATAAAGCTGAATCAGCTGACTTTGCATATCCACGGGTAATAGGTTTTCAGCAGCAGCAGTTCGATCGACAATATCTTCCAAATCTGAAAACCTTCTGGTCAAAGCTTCCCAGCGATCGCTAGTTTCACCTGAGATACCGAGCAGGTTCTTGAGGATGCGGACTTGCTCATGCATATTCAGGAAAGCCTTGCTCCGATCCTTATCTGGGCGTTTTTCATGAAGGACTATGTAAGGAGTTTTATCTTCTATGTTAGCTGCGGCAAGGGCTTGTCGCCTCAAAAGACACGAGGAGCAGTAACCACACTGTGTTGGCTGCTGAGACTTACGGTGTTTACTGTCGCATGATATGGTTAGCGATGCTAGGTCGTTTCTTCCATCTTCAGCCAATGCTTTGCACATTTGAGCTTTAGTCCAGCACAGAAATGGGTTCTGTACCTGGAATTTTTCTCCTAAAAGTTCTGAAACAACGTCACCTACCATCAGCAAAGTTAGTGGGTGAACGGATCGGGTGTGATCGAGTCCTACAGCAGATGCGCGGTAAAAAAGGTTAATCGCCCCCATGCCATTCTCATAAACACAGAGAATCCGTTGACCCATAAGATACGCACATGCAGCACCAAGTAGTGTGAACACAACACCTCGCGCACGAGAAAACTTGTTCTTTTTCCTTTTCTCTTGCTGTGGACAATTTTCCTGCCAATTGATTCGCAAACGTAAAGGAGCGCAACGTCTGGGGAACATAGATTCGACTTCTTTTGCTACCTTTTTTTGAAGGTCATAGACATTAGAGTTGTTGCCAACTCCAAACAACGCAAACCGTTTTTCTGGATACATCTTGAGACGAGTGTATAGACCTGCAAGAGCATCTAGCCCACCACTCCAAAGTGCCACTTCATATCCTCTAGGTTGAGTTGCAACAAGTAATTGCTGTTCAACAGGGCGTACTAGTACTTCCCGTTTTTGGAACTCAAAAACCCATTGGCTTCCAGTTGCCCATTCGAGTAGTTCTTTCAACTTAGTTTGGAATGGTTCAGCACTCAGCGATTCTGGATGACGTACTGGCAATACAACATGAAGGTGACGCTCCTTATTGTTCAAATTTTGGGGCGCGAGTCGGTCTGATGCGTGAATTGCTACGGCCAGGTCAATAATATCAGCAATAATGGCTGGAAACTTTGCCTGATATCGATTTTCAAACACCGAATCATCTACATTAATGCCAACAGTTCGTTCTTTACCTAGAGAGCTATCAATGAAGCGTACAGATCCGTTACTGTTTGATACAGGGCTGAATTCTAAGGTGTAAGTGCTGCGATCGCTATCTTGAAGTTTCTGCCTAGTTGAAGATTCATAGTTCATAGCAGATTCTCCTCAAGGTCTATCTCTTTCACCTTCTGGCGTGGAGAACGTCGCAGCTTTTTTACATTTTCATCCAGAGTAGCCTTCTTCGCCCATTTGCCGATCTCAGCCAAAATATCTGGATTGATTGCCTCGACACATTCCATAACGGTAATGCGATCGAGACCAGCATAATGATCAAAGGTCAGAGGAATACGTTCCTCAAAATTTGACTTATAAATTTCTACGAATAACTGCCTGACGATAACTTCTGGCAAATTGCTGGTGTCTATTCTCTGGTGATAGCGAAACTCTTGGAGTATACCTTTACCAGCACGAAGGAGTAGTCCTTTCTCATAATATTTAAGTTTGGCTTGTTGTACCTGCCGATCAATCTCCTTACTTAAAGTAGCCCAATCCACAGAGCTATTATTACCAGTATTACCAGAATTTTCGATAGCCCCTTGCAACATTGCTCCTACCTGCTTGGCATATTTAACGGGCTGATCGCCATAGTTTTTCTTGATATTTCCTAAAAGCGCCTTTGTCAAAGTCCATACAACTTCGCTGCGGTCAGACTTTCTTTCACAGATTTCTCGGTAAGCCTCCTGATAATGCCACGAAAGCTTACTGTGATATTTATCTCCATCAGGCATGATCTGACCTCTAAAGCTCAGAGCTTGATTTTATGTTTAAGTTAGCTGATTACATTTAACAATGTCAGCTACTAAACAAAATATATCAGAAAAATGTCAGACTTGTCAGATAACAGACAAAGAGGAGGTCGCCTTTCTAACAACAATTATCGCAATGTCCGCAACGCAGGTTAGCTGCTTCTTTGCCAAAACCAAAGGCATTTAACAAAAACTGCCAACGACACTGCTTAGTTGTTAGGTATTGCTGCATCTGTTTAACAGCATGTAATTGCGTCGGTGGCTGATTTCGCGCTTTTTGCCCAATGGTGTAATGGAAAGGATCAAGCCAGTTTAGCTGACCGTTGCTATGGAGTAAAGCTAGCGCCGTTGCACCTTCGGGAAATTGTCGAGTTACTGCATTCACTTCTCCCTGCTTTGGTAATTTTTTCACAAGTTGCTGCGCTATTTGTTGTTGCGATCGCATTTGTTCTTGAAAAAAATCCTGTCTTTGCTTATCCCCTGAATCTAACCACCCTGTAGGTTCACTCACCAATGTCAACGCTTCTGCTGGTTTCCCATCCCTTCCAGCGCGGCCAATTTCTTGCACATATTCAGATAGCAGATGCGGCGCGTGAAAATGTGCTACCCAGCGAACGTCGCTTTTATTTATCCCCATACCAAACGCACAGGTACACACAACAAAGGGAATTTTGCCACTTAACCAGCTTGCTTCTACTTCACGGCGTTCTGTTGCACCTAATCCTGCATGATAGCTAGCTGTGGCGTAACCCATCTCTGCTAACCATTGGGCTAAATCTTCGCTATCTCTCCGAGTGCGAACATAAACTAATCCCGATTGTTGCGGTCTATTTTGAATAAATTTTAATAATTGTTGTTTCCTACCTCGTGGTGTCCAAGCGATGCGAACGCTGGGATGCAAGTTCGGACGGTAAGGATTCAAGCGGAAAATCTCTGGTTGCTGTAATTGTAAAACTGTTTGAATAATTTTTTGGGCTGAGGGGTCAGCAGTAGCGGTAAAAGCGGCGATGCTGATTTTTGTTCCTGGTGGTTTTGATTTGAGCAATGCCGGACGCACCGCCCCTAATCTGCGATAAGCTGGGCGAAAACTATCACCCCACTGCACTAAACAATGAGCTTCATCTAAAATCAAACCATTAATTTGCAGTTGCGGGTGGCATAATCTTTCCCACACTGGGACACTGAGCAAAGTTTCGGGCGATAAATAAAGTAATCTTAGCTGTTGGCGTTCTAAAGCTTGCAGAGTTGCACGGCGTTGAGATGAAGGTAATTCACTATGTAAAAGTGCTGCTTTTTGGTGGCTTTGTAGTAGTTCCTGAACTTGATTTTCCATCAATGCCACCAAGGGCGAAACTACCAAAGTTAATCCTGTTTGTAGCAGTGCAGGAAGTTGAAAACAAATCGACTTCCCGCCACCTGTGGGCATAATAATCAGCGCATCTTTTTGTCCCAATAAACTGCTAACAATTTCTCCCTGTGGTGGACGGAAATCTTCATAACCCCAGATTTGTTTGAAAGCAGCGCGAACTTCTTGCCAAGATTTTGTTGTAGGCTGATTCATAATCAATGATAGATGCACCCATATCCTTGAATGCTGAATATAGCCTCTGTTATCCAGCTAATGGTTCAGTAATTTCATCATCTTAGGTTGCAACTCGCTGACCGCAAGAATGAATTATAGTTATTACAATACGGTTCGGTTAAGGTTTTTTGATGAAAATTTTAGATTGCTAAAGATGCGATAACTCATCACAGAGACGCGATAAATCGCGTCTCTTGGCTTAACCGAACAGTATTGATAGTTATTATTTTTTAATTACTGGTAACAGTGAATTAGAGACGTTGCAGCGTTATCTGGAGGTTACGCTTAGATTTTTTAAAAAATCAAATCGGATTGCTATTTTTATTAAATCTCTACTGATAATCCTGGATTAAAGTAATTATTTGGTTCATCTGGATAACCACGCGGATTACAAATAACGCGAGTCAAACCGATTTGATAATCTAATTGATTGTGAATGTGGCCATGAATCCATAATAATGCTCCAGACTCCTCAACTAAAGTATCAAGGTTTGAAGCATAAGCAGCACTTAAAATATCTTCTTGATATTGAAAAGGTATAGAATTTGCACTAGGAGCATGATGACTGATAATTACATTTTTACCAGACAAGCCATATAATGTATTTTTTAACCAATTAACTGATTTTTTACAAATTAGGGCCGTGTCAATAGTTCTTAACTTTGAGTATTGAGGACTTAATCTAATTTTCTTGTAATCGTTCATGACTTGACTGGCTTCTACACCTGCCATACGTGGTTCACCAAAGAGTTTAAAATCAGTCCATAAGGTACAACCTAAAAAATTTACACCCTCAATAGTAACTAAATCATTCTCTAGAACATGAACATTAGTTCCTAATGAATAATCTTTCAACTTCTCAACAAGCCTTCCATAGCTTTTTCCCATATTAGGGAAACTCGCTACTAATTTACATTTGGAGCGAATGTCATCAAAAAGTTTACTGGCTGCTTTTGGGCTACTCCGAGCAATATATTCACAAATTTCATCTAAATCTTGAATTGCTGCATCTGAAAATGAATAATTACTCATTCAGAGGACTCCTCAGCAATTAGACGAATTTTTTCTTGTAATCTGGCAAATACAACTTCGCCGTCAGTTACTTGTCCCTTAGCAATTTGTTCAGTTCCTACAGAAATTCTTTGCCGTAAATCTTCAAGTCGCTGCTCTCTTTCTTGTAACAGTTTAAAGGCTTCATTGATGACATCATCTGCATTAGAAAATCTACCACTTGCAAGCTGTGCCTGAATAAATTGCTCTAGTTCTGGTTTAATTTGGATGTACATATTTTCTAGCTTTATAGAATTAATATTTTTATCTAGATTCTAACAGCATTGACAGAACGAGAGAAAATCATGCTAACCAAGCTTGAGCAAAGCGGGGGCAAATCAGTGCGTAGGCGTAGCCCGTCGTAGACATCGCTAACCCACATTGACAGTTAGATTACAATCTTAGGTATAGTTTCTCTGACTGGAGTTGTTCATCGGGTGATTCAATCCGATTCAATGACAAAGCATACCAGACAAGTATTACTTAGTGCGCTCAAGGTGGTTGTCTTATGCCTGACACTGTTCCTACTATGCACAAGCAATAGTTGGGCGCAAATCACTACTGACAGCAAAATTGCTCCCCTGATTGAGAAGCTGATAGATAACGATGCCCACATCAGAAGCCTTGCAGCAGATGCATTAGTTAATATCGGTTCCCCAGCAGTACCGTCTCTGATTGAGGCTTTGAAAAATCAGGATATTAATCTTCGCTGGCACGCCGCTTCGGTTTTAGGAGATTTGGGTGCAGAAGCAGCACCAGCAGTTTCTGCCTTAAGTGCCGCATTGCAGGATGAAGATGGACAAGTCCGCTTGTACGCCACCTTAGCTTTAGGAAATATTGGTACAGCAGCCAAAGCAGCAGTTCCATCGTTGATGGCGGCATTACAAGACAAGGAGCAATTCGTTCGCATTTATGTTCCTTCTGCGCTCAGAAAAATTGGTGTAGAAGCGAAAGTAGCTGTCCCAGTATTAACTGCTGCCTTAAAAGATAAGAACCCCACTGTACGTTACAATTCTGCCTACGCTCTGGGTGCAATGGGTACAGAAGCAGTATCTTCTGTCCCGAATTTAATTGCCCTGTTGAATGATAGCCAGTTTTACGTGCGTTTAGGTGCTATCAAAGGTTTAGGAGGAATAGCGGCAGGCTTTCAGGACAAGGCAAATGCTTTACCTACCTCCAAGTTGCAGAAAGTCATCTCAGACTTTGAAGAGGTATTGGCAACTATACAAAAATACAAAGATAAATTCACAGAGACGGACATTAAGCTAATACGTCGCCCTCTCAATGCCCTGAAAGCAGAAAAAGAAACTCGACTCTTTGATAGAGTTTTGGAATCGGTATTTAAGCATAAATTACTCTTGGGAATTGCCGCTTACGTTATCTTATTGCCTTCCATTTGGTTAATTCTCTTGCGGGTAGCCCCTTTATGGTTATTAAAAATTAACAACGCCCTCAAACCCTACACAGATTTTTCTCTCCCATTTATCAGCGTTAATGTACCTCTGCGATATGTGCTATTTGTTGGCTGGTTTCATTACCATCCCAGAGTATTAGATGCGTGGGTAGCTAAATATATCAAAGCAGCCCGCGAACAATTTCCCAAAAAGGATACAGTTAGCAGTCGCGCTTGTTACATTCCCATTCCCGTTGTTCTGGATGGTACAACAGTTCCCCAACTGATGAATGAGAATTTGCGCTCAACTTTTGAGAAACAACGTAGCTGCCTAGTAATTGGCGGGGAAGGGGGTGTAGGTAAAACCAGTTTAGCGTGTCGAATCGCTGGGTGGGCAATGGCTGAGTCTGAAGACCAACAACTCTGCAAACATTTGATGTTACCTGTGCTTTTAGAAGAAGAATTTCGGGTAACTGAAGGTAAATCGCCACTTTTAGAAGCCATCAGAGGACAGTTGCAAGCTTTAATTGATGAACCAGAGCCGATTTGCCAAGAATTACTGTTACGTTTGTTAAGAAAGAAACGCATTCTAGTAATTGTAGACCGTTTCTCAGAAATGAATGCCACTACACGAGAAGCAATTGAGCCGGAGTCGCCAGAGTTTCCGGTGAATGCGTTGGTGATTACTTCCCGAATTGAGGAAAAGCTGGGGCGGGTTAATAAGACGATAATTAAACCTCTGCGGATTGAGGCGAATAAACTATCGTCCTTTATGGAAGCTTATCTCATGCAGCGAGGTAAACGCGATCGCTTTACTGACCAGGAATTTTTTGACGCTTGTAACCGTCTTTCTTTGATGGTTGGTCAAAATAATATTACTGTCTTGCTGGCTAAACTTTATGCTGAACAGTTAATCGCCAGTAAAGACGTTACATCTAATATTTCTGCGTTGCCAGAGAATATTCCTAATTTGATGCTGGGTTATATCAATGAACTCAATCGTGATGTTACAGACAATCAATTTGATGACCGCACTGTGCATCAAATTGCCAAAACCATCGCCTGGGAATGCTTGCAGCAAAGTTATCAACCAGGAACCGCCAAGCGTGCAGATGCACTTGCTGCATTAGCAGCTTTGGGTATTGATGACCCGGAAGCACACCTCAATTATCTGGAAAAGCGCCTACACCTAATTCAAACTATCGGTTCTGCCAAAGACAGAATCCGTTTCTGTCTTGACCCTTTAGCTGAGTATCTTGCAGGTTGGTATTTAATAGAATTGTATGGCAATAACGATGGCAAATGGCGATCGCATTTTTTCAAAAAGGCAGACGATTTAGTTAAAACAGGCGCACCAGATGCCATCAAAGGCTTGTTGTTGGCAGTGCGAGATTGCTACTTATCTGAGGTTCAAGGTAGCAAAGAAACGGATTTTGTACCCCAGAAATCGGGTAAACTGGCTGGATTTACACCTTCAGTCAATACACCAGCTACTACTGTGCAAACACCAATACCATAAACGACATTTTTCAATTTATTAAAATTTCTCCGCATTCCCTTCTATTGCAGACTTTCGATGATTATAATCACTCAATCGGCACTCACTGCTGTTTGCTAAGAGCGCCGATGAGCGTGCTATTTGATAGACTTATAACTCAATCAAAATTATTGATTATTCTGATTTTGAGAATGAAAAGGACAACCACCTGCCGTTAATTTCTCAAGAAAGACATTATTATCAAAATAATGCTCTAAAGACTCAATCTTCAAATCATCAGTCACACGAGCAATACTAACTCCGACGATTTCGATTGTTTCACCTGTGGGTGCATAGTCCTTATAGGAACCATTAAATGTTCCCCAATGTCGCCACTTAAAGGTAACATTAGGCGGACCCGAAAGGACTTCTGTTAATTCCCAAAGAAAGCCATTAGGAAAGGCTGTATGAAAAACTTGAAATGAAGATTCAAAGGTTTCTGTTTCAGAGTCATATTGCTCAGTTTTACCCAAAAACAGGTTATAAGTACCTTCGGTTGCAACATCCTGAGCAGTGAATTGTTGTCCGCCATTGGTACTCATCTTAAACTTATCGCTAACAATCGAAAGCCACTGTTGAGGATTAGATTTATTAGAAGCTTCCATCTCAAAATTTCGGACTAAATTTTGAGCGATCGCTTCTAAAGAACCTTCTGGATGCTGAAATTTACTCTCTTGATGAAGAAATTCATTGGTATATGAATAATCTGGACGTTTTCCTTCTCGCCACTGTACTTCTTCATCATGAGCAATGACTATATCTCTATCTTGTACCCAGAGTGGCAATTCTGTTGTTTTCTCGCTACTCATACAAGCTAACTGGTTATAAACATCGTTTTTCAGAATAAAGTTTTATGCTTATCAAGTAAATCGAAAAATCCAAAAAATTAAACAATATTCATAATTAAATCAATATTGCACAAATGCGAACACAAGCAACCACAGAACCTTCTTCAGCTAGAAACTTAACTACAAGGCAAAAAATTGCTGTACTTAAATCAAATCTAATTGCATTACATTCCCTTCAGAAAAACCGAGGCTGGAGTAAACTGGTTTACCTGATGGCGAGGCATTAAGAACTACTCGCGTGCAACCGATCGCTTTTAAATATTCAATTGCTCTATTAGTTAAGGATTTGGCAATGCCTTGTCTGCGGTAAGACTCTTCAACATAAACGCCCCAAATATATCCAAATTTGCGGTATTCATCTTTGAAAATATTCGGGTATAAACCTGCGAACAGTTGACAACTTACAGAACCCACAACTGTATTATCAATCTCTGCAATAAAAGCCTTATAAAATAAATCTCGACGCGCTTCTTCTATAAATTGGAGGGTAATATTCTGCGACTCCAGAATAATATTACTCTCATCAACACCAATATCTAGCCACATTTGGTAAAAGTGTTTTGCAATCAGTGAGTCTTCTTTGATTGTGCCTTCTCTAATAATGATATGTTTTTCTGTCAGCATAATTTCTAACAAATTTTTAGAACTCACAAATAACTCCTCCCCAAAGTTGGAGAGGAGTTTGTTAGCATCAGCTAAAAACTAGCAGTTTCACAGATTCCGATCTCAGACTTTCTGTACAGTGACTTCCTCTGGCTTTTCTTGAGTTTGCAAAGATGCATACAACCTATTCAACGCATTTACATAAGCTTGTGCGGATGCCACGATGATATCTGTGTTCGCTGCATGACCAGAAAACACTTTAGATTCATAACGTAAACGAATCGTCACTTCGCCAAGGGCATCAATACCGCCTGTTACTGACTGCACAGAAAACTCAATCAATTGGTTGGGCACATTCACCACACGGTTGATGGCTTTGTAAACTGCATCCACGGGCCCAGTACCGATCGCAGCATCAGTTAATTCTTCACCTTCTGGGGTACGCAGGGTAACTGTAGCAGTAGGACGGGCGTTGCTACCACAGGAAACTTGCACCAACTCTACCCGGAACAAATCGGGTGCTTGTTGGATTTCATCGTTAACGATCGCTTCCAAATCCCAATCAGAAATATCTTTCTTTTTATCTGCTACTTCTTTGAATCTAACGAAGGCTTTATTTAACTCAGTATCTGACAGTTCAAAGCCCAATTCTTTTAATCGGGTGCGGAAAGCATTTCTACCTGAATGTTTGCCCAAAACTATTTGATTGTCTGTTAAGCCAATCAATTGGGCATCCATAATTTCGTAAGTGAGCTTGTTCTTTAAAACACCATCTTGGTGAATTCCAGATTCATGAGCAAAAGCATTCGCTCCCACGATCGCTTTATTTGGTTGTACCAACATTCCCGTCAAATTAGAAACTAAGCGTGAGGTTTTATAAATTTGTCGGGTGTCGATATTTGTCAGGGATTCTTGAGAATTTTCTGGTCTGCCGAGATAAGGGTTAAAATATTGCCGCCGCACGTGCAACGCCATTACCAATTCTTCTAGTGAGGCATTTCCGGCGCGTTCGCCAATGCCATTGATTGTACATTCTAGTTGCCGTGCGCCATTTTTCACAGCTTCTAAAAAGTTAGCAACTGCCAAGCCTAAATCATTATGACCGTGAACGGAAATAATCGCTTGGTCAATGTTGGGGACATTTTCGATAATGCCCTTAATCATTGCTCCAAATTCGCTAGGGGTTGTGTAACCTACAGTATCGGGAATGTTAACTGTTGTTGCACCAGCTGCGATCGTTCGCTCTAATACTTGGTACAAAAATTCTGGATCGGAACGAGCCGCATCCATCGGCGAAAATTCGACATCTGTCATGAAGGACTTGGCATAAGCTACCATTTCTTCGGCGATCGCTAGCACTTCTGCCCGTGACTTTCGCAATTGATACTCTAAATGAATATCAGAAGTCGAAATAAATGTGTGAATTCTGGCATTAACTGCTGGTTTTAATGCTTCAGCAGCCGCTTCAATATCTGCTTTAATGGCTCTTGCTAAACTACAAACTACCGGGCCATTTTCTGTCCCGACAATTTGAGCAATTTTCTTGACTGCTTCAAAATCTCCAGGACTGGCAAAGGCAAAGCCTGCTTCAATTACATCTACACCTAGACGCGCTAATTGCTTGGCAATAACTAGCTTTTCGTCTATATTCAAAGTCGCTCCCGGACACTGCTCTCCATCTCGCAATGTTGTATCAAAAATAATGATTCGATCTGTTTTGTTTGTCATTTGCCGTTTGGTGTTTAGTGTTTACTTGTGGCTTAATATATCTTCAACCCTAGTTTTTCTTTTACTCTTATTTTTGTAAATAATTGTTAAAGCTACTAACCTTCAGTTTTCTCTATTTGATCTCTGATATCATTTAAATCTATATATCTATCAGTAGCATTGCGTAGTTCTCTAGCAATCATTCCTTCTGTCGAGACTACCGTAATATGTGTATTTTTTGAGCGTAATAGTTCGATTGCTCTTTCAAAATCTCCATCGCCACTGAATAATACTACTCGGTCGTACTGATCTACTGTATTAAACATATCTACAACAATTTCAATATCTAAATTCGCTTTTTGCGAGTAACGACCTGACGTATCATCATAATATTCTTTCAGAATTTTAGTTCGTACTGTATATCCTAGACTAATTAGAGCATCTCTAAAACCTCGCTGATCTTGTGGATCTTTTAAGCCAGTGTACCAGAAGGCATTAATTAATGTTGTTTCTGATTGCTCATGTTTGAAGTATTCTAAGACTCGCCGCGGGTCAAAAAACCAGCCATTTTTTTGTTGAGCATAGAACATATTGTTTCCATCTACAAAAATAGACAGACGATTCATTGGAGAACCCATACAAATTTACACCTAATAATATATATGAATTTAGATGGAACAATAGATTATAGCAATTTTCAAATGCCTTGTTTGCTAATATCTATAAAGTAGTTCTTTATCTATAGCTTTTATCCTACCTCTTTCAAGACATAAAAACGCCTGCAATATTGAAGTTGAGATCCTGGGTGTTAACCTGATTCACCTCCAGCACTACAAGAGCCACTCGACGATCAAAATCTACCCATAAAATTGACCCAGTAACAGCATTCATCGCTGCATAACACTAAAGTTTACTCCTAAAGAGGTATAACATAGGCTTAAGGTAAGATATAAATTAATGCCTATCTTTCGGTAAAGCTGTCAGTATCAGAACACGTTTTCTGGAGATTACCAACATTGCATCAGGGACAGAAGACAGCCTTGGGACTGCTTCTGGTACAGCACCCAGTTAGTAACGTAGTTGTTGGTTAGGTGAGGGTAAAATCTTGCCACAACCAAATTCACAGGGAGAGTATATCCGGCTCCGATCTATGAGACAATCACTACTTGTAACTCATTCAACAGAAAAAGCATAAATTAAGTAGTGCTTGAGTAAGAATTTATTGGGGGCTGGCTCTGCCAATAAAAGTTTGTTGATGAATAGAAGATACTTTACAAATGTATAAGATTATCATTTAAGTCTTATTTCAATGTGCTTACACTAAAACGCGGTCTGAATAAATAAAAGTCTTGGACTAAAATCAATCAGTAACACGATATGGCAGAAGAACCTACATCTACCTTAACTAAAAACTATGTCTCTACTGCCAATAGACTGTCAAGTAAACCAACAAAAGTGACTTCAACAGCATCTGCTCGCCACTCCCGATGGATGGTTCGCTTAGGTCATCTACTGGCAGGTACTTGGGCAATTGGGGGCGCACTATTGAGCGCTTCTGGTGGGGAATTGGTTCAATTGATGGAAAATCAGGTGCTTTCTGGCTTTTTTCAACTGCGTGGGCCGATTGTGCCTCCAGAAGACATTGTGATTTTAGCAATAGACGATCAATCAATATCAGTTCCCGAACAGTACTATAAAACAGATCCGAAACAGTATGCCTACTTAGAAACGCTGAAATCTTATCCTTTTAAACGGGCTGCATACTCTCAGGTAATCACAAAATTAATCGAAGCAGGTGCCCGCGCTGTAGCACTAGATGTAGTTTTTGATACAGTGAGCAGCTATGGAGTTACAGACGATCGCCAATTTCAGGCAGTATTGCAAAAATATGGTAATAAAGTTGCCTTAGCAGCCGTCTACGAAAATTCCCAGACGCACCAAGGGTCTTTTACGCAACTGACAGACCCACAACAAATGTTTCGTACAGGGTCAGTATCCATTGGCTCAGTTAATTTTCCTTTAGAAGTAGATGGAAAAGTTCATCGATTAGCGAGTGAGTTTCCCAAGTTATTAGGTGAAGATAATTTATTTACCAAAAAGCGACTCTCTTTTGATGAAGCAGCCCTGAAGGCAGCACAAGTAAATTATCCTCGACCAAAGGGCGATCGCATTTATTTTTGGGGGTCTGCGGGTACATTTGAGCAAAAACCTTTTTGGCACGTACTCGACCCGGAAAACTGGAACACCTATTTGCAGCAGGGAAAGGTGTTCAAAAACAAGATCGTGCTGATTGGTGCAACAGATAAGTTACATAATGATTATTATCCAGTAGCTGGTAGTAATAGCACTGAACCGATGTCGGGGGTGGAAATTCACGCCAATGCGATCGCAACTTTGATGTCAGGGAAAGCGATCGCCCCAGGAATTAAGAGTCCACCATTGCAGGGTTTGTTTGTGTTAATGCTAGTGGGCAGTTCAGCCTTGATGATTAGCAGACGCAAGCGTAGCATCCATAGATTTTTCTATAGCCTCGGCCTTTCTGGCGCTTGGGGAGTAATTAGCTATGGGTTATTTATCTATGGTCAGTTAATTTTTCCCACTAGTGTACCAACGATCGCGATCGCCATGACCGGAATTTGCTATTTGGCAACCTCAGTCATCAGAGAAAGCATCAGAAAACGCCAATTAGTAGACATTTTTCAGAAGTATAAAACTTCACCCGTTGTCCAAGAGATTATCAGCCAACAAGATGACTTCCAACACCTAATCCAGCAACGAGATTTAGCCTTATCAGGAAAAGTTTTGGCTAGACGCTACAAAATTGTCAAAGTTCTCGGTTCCGGTGGATTTAGTGAAACCTACATTGCCGAAGATACTCAACGTCCTGGTAATCCGCGATGTGTTGTCAAACAATTAA
The DNA here is from genome assembly GCF_017115065.1 of Nostoc sp. JL23. Classification (NCBI taxonomy): domain Bacteria; kingdom Bacillati; phylum Cyanobacteriota; class Cyanophyceae; order Nostocales; family Nostocaceae; genus Nostoc; species Nostoc sp. JL23. The sequence goes on along the minus strand of NZ_JABXKN010000061.1, from coordinate 49,370 downwards.
AACCAGCCAACACCAAACCGGAAGGATTGCAACTTGCCAGACGTTTATTTAACTCAGAAGCACAAACACTAGAAAAATTGGGAAGGCACGCTCAAATTCCTCAACTTTTGGCCTATTTTGAAGAAGATGAAGAATTTTATTTAGTGCAAGAACAGATAATTGGTCATCCTTTAAATCAAGAACTTTTAGCAGGTAGAGCAATTGAAGAAATTGCAGCGCTCAAAATTATCAGGGACTTATTGCAAACATTAACATTTGTCCATGACAACCACGTGATTCATCGGGATATTAAACCCAGTAATATCATCCGACGACACTCAGACGGAAAACTAGTGTTAATTGACTTTGGAGCCGTCAAGGAAGTTGGCATCAAACAGCTTGATAGTCAAGAGTCAACCCCTTTCACCATTGGTATTGGTACTCAGGGTTACGCACCAAGCGAACAATGTTTTGGGCGTCCACAGTACAGTAGTGATATCTATGCAGTTGGCATGGTTGGGATTAAAGCCTTGACTGGTGTAGCACCCCGTGAGCTAGATAGAGATGCTGATGGAGAAATCAAATGGAGCGCTCGCACTCAGGTGAGCCAATCCCTAGCTAATATTCTCAGTAAAATGGTGCTGGATGACTTCAAAGAGCGATATCAGTCTGCATCAGAAGCTCTTAAGGATCTTGAAGCTCTTAAAGCTATTAAAGCTCTTGACGATTTGGTAAATTCCCAACACAGAGACTATATCCCAGAAGATGACTTATTAATGAATACTTTAGATGAATTAGGCGGTCCCACAAAATCTTACTCAGAATCATCCTCAGAAAATCCTTGAAAAGGAATGTAGAGACAATATTTAGATATAAAAGGAATAGCGATCGCGCAATTATTACTAAGCTATATTACATTGTGTTGACAAACAACGTATATTGTAAGTTTAGTTTTGTAAGATTTGGAAATGCGATCGCTGGCGGTAAAATGTAGCCCATTGTAGAGACGGCGATTTATCGCGTCTCTCTAACCGGAAATGCGTTGTTTGCAGATAATTATGGGCAATCAAGTAAAGTTTGCATCTCCTGTGCATCCCTTGTCATTCCCAAACGCTCAAAACTATTAATAGCCTGAGTTGATAATTGGCAGGCTTTCTGGACACTTCCCCACCTTCTCTCCCAGCGTGCTAGAGAACGTTGATAACGAGCCAGACGCCGTTTATTATTGCTACTTTCGGCGACAGTTAAGCCTTGAATTAATAGCTTTTGAGCTTCATCGCGATCGCCTTGTTCAATGGCAATATCAGCAAGCCAATTTTGAGCAGAATTGATCACTCGATGCCAATTAATTTTTTCTGCACTTTTCATCACATCTTGAAATAGCTTCTTTGTTGAAAAATATTCACCTTCTGAATAAAAGATTTCAGCCCGATGATAAAGCACGGGAATAAAATAGCGGATGTGCTGTCGCTCGTCTAGATTCGCATCAATCACCAATTTTTCTTCTACTATTAGCCAGTGGTGTGCATCTGTATAATTATTCTGCCTGATTCGCAGTCTAGCCATACTTTCGGCTAAGTCAGCTTGAACGCATGAATCTGCACGGTCGCGTAAAACCCATGCTCGCTGCAATATTTCGTCTGCTTGTGTGAGACTTTGGGGCGAACACTCCCGAATTAGCAGCCAGGTTTTGCGGATCATGAATTTTACTAAAGATGACCATTCACCACGTCGTTCTGATTGTTCTATCAGCCATTGCAACCAATCGAGGCGATCGTCCCAATAAGCATAGAGATTGGCGTAGTGGTTCAAGAGCAGCCACAAATCCCTAACTTCTGCATAATGGTCTTGGTTTTTACACCAATAAAGTACTGCCCGTAGATTTCCTTCCTCTTCCTTTAACCTGTTGTAATGTATCCATTTTTCCCAATCTTCTCCGCCGTAACTGTAAGCAAAATCTAGATACCATCTCACCCAACGCATCCGTGCTTCTCTCTCAAAATCTGGGTAAGCGGCTAATTGTGCTAAGGCATACTCACGAGTCAGAGAGAGCATTTCGTATCGTTTAGTCTCTGAGTTCAGATTCACTAATGAGAATCGCTGCAAACGTACCAGGCCATTAGTGACAGAATCAGGAGCAGATGTCAGTCCAGCAACTTCAGTCACAGCAGCTTCGATAGGAGAGTCAGGAAAAATCGCCAATGACATGAGTAACTTGTGGGGTGGCTGTCCTTTGATATCTTGCACTGATTTCTCAAAGCAAAAACGAGCCACATCGCCTGTAGCGGAGGCTAACTGCTCCAATACGAAGTTCAAAGAGTAGCCACTGGAGACTTGACCGAGTGCATAGACAATAGCGAGGGGGATTCCTCCAGTGCGATCGTAGAGCAAGCTAGAGTCCTCATCTTGGATAGTTATACCTTTCTCTTCAGCTTGTTGCTGAATTAACTGCAAACCATCATTCAGGGGCAAGTTTCGCAGACTGATTGGCAGCAGGGCAATTCGTTCGCGGGTAGTAATTACTACTTTGACGCAAATGGGCAAATTGTATAGGAATTCTATAACCTCATCCCTATCCCTGTTCTCTATAGTCTCCATATTGTCCACAATCAGAAGCGTGCGCTGTTTAGAAAGACATTGGCGTACACGGTCAAATTGGTCATTGGGAGGAGATTGAATAATAGTAGAGTCGTTTAAGGCATTGGCAATCACTCGAAAAATCTCGCGCAGGTTATGCTGTCCTTGCTGCCGTTGCAAAATCATATCGGGAATCAGTTCTTGTTGTTTAGCTGAAGTGAAAATAATTGCATCAAATTTAGGTGCATCAGAACTGTTTTTGTTACTAGCTTCTAAGCACAGGTAAGCAGCTGCTAATACCAGCGCCGTTTTCCCTACGCCACCAATGCCATGAACTGTAATCATGTGAGCGCCATGCTCTGGCGAAAGGCGTTCCAGTAGCTTTTTCATATCTGCCTCGCGCCCAATAAATTCTGTGTAGGTTGGTGATGGCAGATTGTGGGGGACAGCAACACCTTTGCGATATCCATGTCTTTCTAGAATACAAATAAGGTTGCTTGACCTCACGCTGTTGTCTGATTCTCCTGTCAAAGTTTCAATATCTCGATAGATATTGCTCAATACCACTCTCACACCAGCATGATCTCTGTACAAGTCCTGACTTATCTTTGTCAAGCTATACCCACACAGCAACCCAAGTAACAGGTCTTTCTTAGCATTTTGTCTGTATCGCTTTTGAATTTTAGACTCCAAGTCAGTCAGTAAACGATCTATATCCCAGTCGTGTGAAACCTTTTGATACCAGTTTTTCGGCAGATTCCCACCATCTGACTGATGTGACATAAATATCACCTATTTGTCTTTAATTAAATGTTTTATAAGGAACATTTTAACGGCAAAATTTTGACATATTCTATCAACAACTATTAAATCCACAAGTATTAACATTTTAGTAACTTTTGAGTTGCTGTTAATAGTGAATGTTAGTAGATATCTAAATCGATTTTAGTCTTTAATAGCTAGGAGTTGCTCCAGATAAATCGACTTCTAAAAAATTATGACAAATAAAGCGTTTAGCTTTTTAACCTTCTTGTTTCGGCTAAAACAATCCCGGCGTTATTTCCCAGAAGAAAGACAAGTCTGTGTATTCAATAAGCGTCCCATATTATACCGAGACTTTTCGCCAAACTCTGCACAAGAATCAATTAATGAACTGCAAGAACGACTGCAAACTCAGGGTTTTCTCTCAACTATTAGTGGTAAATTTGACTTAGAAACAGAAGAGGCTGTAATAAAATTTCAGAAAGCCAATAATCTTCAGGTGGATGGAGTAGTCGGGCCACTAAGTTGGGCTTGCCTTTTCTACCCAAGGCTTTACCGCAATCAGAAAAGTATGTCGCCAAAATTACAGGATGCTATTAAGGAACTGCAAACTATCCTTAATGAAGAAGGATTTTTCAAAAAAGAACCTGATGGATATTTTAGTAGGGAAACTGAAAGAGGTGTTAAACGTTTTCAAAGAACTTATGGACTGAAAGATGATGGCGTAGTTGGGGCTGCGACTTGGGCTGTATTAATGGGAATGCGACAAAAAATAGATAACAAAAGCTTTCTCCAGTTAGTTTATTTTCTATCGCCCCAATCCTGGTTTTTTTGTGAGCAGCTTTTAATGATCTCTTTCATTCTACTGGGTATTTATTGTAGCCCCATACCAGTAGCAGATGAACTGAAATGGAATATAGCCTTAGCAACTGCCTATGGACTCACCTGTATAGTGCCTTTTCTCCTGGAGTGTTTACCGCTGAAGCCCTCAAAGCACTCAAGTTTACCGCTTTTAGAATATGCTCCTTATGTGTTAACTGGTATCTTTTGGAAACCAATTATCGGTTTTTTGGGGACATTGTTTAATTAACATTGAGTGGGTGAATAGATGATGAGCGATCAAATTTTTGTGTTGTGCTTTTAAAAAATTGCGATGTCTACGACGGGCTACGCCTACGCACATCGAAGACACCCTACTCTTACCCATCGCTGAAATAGAAAAACGACCACTCAAAATTAAATCGCCTTCTTCTTTGCGCCCCTGCGTAAGGAGAAAATCAAACAAAGGCGGGTGCGGGGGTTGAACCCGCTAATCCCCACAATGGTGGAGACGTAACCGATAACCCTAAATTCTTCGGCCCCAAAAGGCAAGTTGTGAACAAGGATAACCCGCCATGAAGTATGAAGGATAAAGTGTTTGATCCTTTACCCTTCAGCAATATCTACAATTCACCCGTAGCTAGCATCTGGATGATCCGAGGCGTACCTGGGTCGAACCCTGCCAAATCCCAAGACAGCGAATCTTCAGGATCTACCAAAGTAATTTGGTAAGGTGTCAAGGTGACATACACCGCCTTGACATTAGGATTTACCTTTTTGCGGTACTCCTTCAGCGCTTGACTTGGATGCTTATACCCAGCCCAGCTTTCCGAGTCAGTCCAAAAGCAGACTACATCTGCTTTAAACTTATTTTTAATCATCCAGTCATAAGCTACAGATGCATCCGTTCCACCGAAGTTTTGATTGCTAGCTTTGCGAACCGCAGAACTAAAACTATCTTTGGCAGTGATACTTAATTCCCGGAATTCCGTAGCAAAACCACGAATCATGTAGTTTTTCTCTGCTTTTGCTGTCACCAGTGCCATTGTGGTGGCAATTTCACAACAAGTTAGTCCCATATCTGCAACCATGCTACCCATAGAACCAGAAACGTCCACGGCGTGCATGAATACTTTACCTGTGGGTTGCACAACATCAAAAGACAGTTCAACCGCCTTTTCTAAAATGTCCACAATCCGAGGAACTGGATTCCAAGTTTTCTTACTGCGTCCTAATGTCCCACCAGATTGATATGTTTTGAGTGCTTTCAAAACATCAATCGGATGGATGCGACCTTTACGCAGATGTTCTTTGTTGTTGAGAACTGCTTCCACTCGCAGCAAGTTGGCACTTTCATCGGCTCGCAACACACCCAGTTCAGTTAAAGAACCGAGGTTACGCAACATTGCACCTATTGGCATTTCCTGAAATAGCAACTGCCAAGCAAACTTATCCATTTTGCCCACAGGTGCAGCCATTTCGTGGGTTAAGCGTCCTTGAGAAATAGCTTCATGGGTTTGGGTAGGATTCCGCTTCAGCCACTCATACCACCAAATCTGCGCCAATGCTTCTGAGGGGATATCTGCTGGCAATTCTTCCCAGCCTCTAACTACCCACTCAAATAGTTGACGGTGATTTTCTGTAGGCGGTTTGACATGGAACAACCGCAACGCATCTCGATTCGAGAAACCTTGACGCTGTTGATATTTCAACAGTTGATAAGCTAAACCCTTGACATCTTCCCTTGAGAGCCAAGTTTTACCAGCTTCCCGCACTACTTTGCCAAATCCCCGCAGAGATTTAGTGTAGTTTAGCCATTCGTAGAAGTGGCTACCAGTGCGGACAATTTGCGGGAAGATTTCACCAAATGTCTGTTTTGCTTCTGGTGTTTCACCCATTGATAGCAGCACCAAAGCTAAGATAGGCGCACTGTTATTGATGGCGCGTCCATCGCTAGCATACAAAATTTCTTCCGCTACACGACCGGGATTTTCGGCAACAGCTTGTCTGACAACTGTCACAAAATCCTCAGTTAATTCCTGTTTACCAGCGTAGTAAGTGCTTTTTGCTGTGCCAACCAATAAACAACGGCGCAGCATTTTCCAAATACCAGCATCAAACATCCAACCGCCGGAGCGTCCCTGAACCATTTCTGCTTCTCGCCCGGGGATAGGTTGATTTTGGGGTGTAGTTGTTTTCTTTTTAGTGAAAAAATTGTAATTCATCGCTTCATCTCCCGGCCCTTGCGGACAAAAATGAAAGGTGGCAGAGGGGGATTTGAACCCGCGACATCCGGCTTAAGAGGCGATAACCCTAATTCGTCGGCCTTTTCAGGCAAGGTGTGAACAAGGATGTTTTTCGGCGCTCTACCAACTGAGCTATCTGCCACATGAAAATTTAAAACGCAAAATTTACTCTGGTGGAACAGGATTTGTAGCTTGCTTCCCGTAGGGTACCTGCAACCTATGAATTCACGATAACCCTCGATTCGTCAGCCTTTGCAGGCAAGTTTGTGAACTAAGGACTATGGGAATTAACCCGTTCATTGCTCTACCAGATTGAGCTACCCACCAGATGACAATTCAAAATTAAGTTTTGGGTGGCGGAGCGGGATTTGAACCCGCGACCTCTCGAACCCTAATCGATAACCCTAATTCGTCGGCCTTTGCAGGCAAGGGGTGAACAAGGATGTTTAGCGCTCTACCAAACTGAGCTACCCGCCACATGAAAATTCAAAATTTAAAATTCAAAATTCAGTACTACATTTGGTGTAGTGGAGCGGGAATTGAACCCGCGACCTCCCGCTTGGCAGGCGATAACCCTCAATTCGTCGGCCTTTTCAGGCAAGGTGTGAATAAGGATATTTAGGCGCTCTATCCACTGAGCTACCCACCACATATAAATTCAAAACTCAGCACTACATTTGCTGTAGCGAAGTAGGATTTTTACCTACACCTCCAGAAGTTTGATCAAGGGTGTTTTAGTTATATGTGATAACCCTCGATACGTCAGCCCTTCCGGGCAAGGTGGGCGCTCTGCCATTTGAGCTATTCGCTACTGGTGAAAGCTAACTCCCTCATGAAAGTTGACTTGTATTATTAATGTAGTATATGTATTATCTATTGTCAAGGGTCTGGTAAGCCAATTTAGAATTATTGCTTTGTAAAGAAAAGTCTGAGAAGTATAAGTAAGCCATTGCTCAGAATTTTGGGAGCAGATTATCTAAGATGTATTGCGATCGCCATACATCACAACCCTCTTATTTTCTCTGTTAAAAACTTTTGCGCGTAGTTTACCGCCGTAGGCATCGCAAACCAATGTTAGATGAGCAAAAAGGTAATAAGTCTATAACACTTGCTGAATAAAGCTTTTGCCGAAACTTTTGCCGCAACTTTGCCAAACGATACAAAAAAGTGTCTCAATTTTTGCCAATATAATATTATTTCCCAAAATTCACTTGGCAAAAATCGGCATGAGTGAGAAACCCATAGAAGGTAACGGTAAGGCTTTTCTCGTTCTACTTTTGCCCATCTCGTTTTTGATTATTTTCCTAGTTGCCACTTGGAGAATTTTACTGGCGGTAATTGTGCTGGTAATTGGCTTCAAGGTTTGGCAGGAATATCAATGGCAACAGTGGACTGTACGAGTTAACCCAATTTTTCATCAGTTAGTTCGCGAAAATCAGGGCAGACTTACGCCAATGGACTTGGCAATCAGGGGCAATTTTCCTGGAATAACGGCAAAACGCTACTTGGATAGTAAAGCCTCGGAATTTGGTGCGAGTATAGTCAACTCTGAAGAGGCAGGGCAGTCTTATTACTTTATAACTGCCAGCATTCTTGGCAATATTCTTGACAGTAGTGAGCCTGTCAAAGAACTTCCGGCTCAACCAGTTACTAAAACTGCGCGATCGCTCTTAGCACCGCCACCAACCCCACAGGAGGAAGAACTAGAAACCGAATCACTCCCACAGCAAACACATGAAGAAGCTAAACGATCGCTGGAAAAACAGTTAATTTTTGGCTCTCTGATTCAATCTGAACTTGCCAAAAGGCTAAATGTCTATTCCAGCACGGTTTATAAACGGCGAAACGATCCAGAATTTCCTGAGTGGAGCCGCAGCAAAGACCCTGATGGTATTGCCTGGTCATACTCGGAAAAAACTAAAGAGTTTTTCCCGGTGGAGGAAGAAGGATGACAATATTAACAAGAAAGAATTCAGAAGTCAGGAGCCAGAATGGGTTAAATCTTAGCTATCCGCTAACAGAATTGAATTATGTTTGACTGGCGGATAGCAAGCCCGCGAACGTCTGAATAAATGCCTTTAAGTCCCCACCAAAATGATAATGTAATGGTCTACTACAATTAGTGGCAAGTCTGAATCTTCCACTAATTGATTCTGAATTCTGAATTCTGAATTCTGTATTCTTCTTCAATTACTTTTGATTTTTGAAATCTAAACCCACAGCTTCGTTGATGGAATTTAATCCGTTTTGTTCTAGCTTGGAAAGTAAACCAGCTAGAATGCGGCGTACCATCAGCGGCCCTTCGTAAATCCAGCCTGTATAAACTTGGATCAAGCTAGCACCAGCAGCAATTTTTTCCCAAGCATCTTTAGCAGAAAAGATGCCACCAACGCCAATAATCGGCATTTGTCCTTGGGTTTGCTGCCAAATAAAACGAATTACCTCAGTGGAACGATCGCGTAATGGTTCACCACTAATTCCGCCGGCTTCTTCCTGGGGTGATTTGCCTGTTTGGTCAATTACCTGGGTTTTGAGTCCATCCCGGCTGATGGTGGTGTTAGTAGCGATAATTCCCGCCAGTTGGTAGGTTTTAGCTAAAGAAATGATGTCAGCGATCGCTTCCCATGATAAATCTGGCGCTATCTTGACAAAAATTGGTTTTTGTGTAGTATTTTCTTGTTGTAATAAATTCAAGATAGCACTAAGCATAGAAGCATCTTGGAGCGATCGCAACCCTGGTGTATTGGGAGAAGAGACATTAACAACAAAATAGTCTCCCAAATCCTTGAGTAAACGAAAACTATCGAGATAATCCTGTGCGGCTGCTTCTAGGGGAGTTATCTTAGATTTACCCAAATTTATCCCTATGGGTATTGCTTGGTTTAACTCATACTTTCCTTGTTCCAAACGTGCCGCCATTACTGCTGCACCACTGTTATTAAAACCCATCCGATTGAGAGCAGCTTTATCCAACGGTAGGCGAAACAAACGAGGACGGGGATTTCCGGGTTGTGCGTGAAAAGTTACAGTTCCTAGTTCTGCAAAGCCAAAACCCAGGTTAGACCAAATGCCAGCAGCAACTCCATCCTTGTCGAACCCAGCCGCTAACCCTACGGGATTTGGAAAGTTTAGCCCAAACAAATTTTGTTCTAGGTGTGAATCATACAGACATAAAGACTGCTTTAAGCGTTGGTTTGCCCAACTTGAAGGGGTTTGCGATAGCCAATTAAAACTGCGAATCGTCTGCTGGTGTAACCACTCTGAATCGGTTTTTACCACATTGAACAAAAGTGGACGAATCGCAAGTTGATAAATATCCATTTCAATCCTTAACACTACGGAATTCGGTAGACTGCCGCGTTTCCTCTTGAGCTTGCCGGAGTTCGTCTTTAGCTTGTCGGAGTTCCTCTTTAGTTTGCCGTGCTTCCTCTTTAGCTTGTCGGAGTTCTTCTTTAGATAGCCGCACTTGTTCAGCAATCTGCCGCATTTCTTCAGCAGAATTTCTCATTTCTTCAGCAATCTGCCGCATTTCTTCGGCAGAATTTCTTATTTCTTCAGCAATCTGCCGCTGCTCCTCTTGTGAAAGCCGGAAATCTTCACCAGACTCTCGCTGCTTCTCTTCTGAGAGCCTGGTATCTTCGGCAGATTCTCGTTTTTCCTCTGAGACTTGTCTTTGCTCCTCTTGGGCATCAGACGAAGTTTCGACCATTTCTCTAGCACTCCATAAATCTAATTTCAAGAACCCCTTCCCTAGAACTTTCAGCAAACACTCGTGACAATATTACTTAGGGTGCTTTTCTGGGCATCTTATATATTACAAGTTATGTTAGCCAATAAATCAGATGGGGCAGCCACAAAAATCTATAGCCGCCGAACAGCAGATCCTCTCTTTGGGGCGCGTCCTCCAAAGTCTCAGAGAAGAAGATGATGTTGACGTTCTGATTGAAACTACTATTTCTTATCTCAAAGAAGAGTTTGACTACAAACTGATTTGGATTGCTCTTTACGATCGCCTGAATCACATATTATTTGGCAAAGGAGGCATCACACCCGATCGTGACACGAGCTTTTTACGCCAAAGGGTTGTTCTCAGCCCTGGGGATTTATTAGAGCAAGTAGTGATTGAACAGCATCCTTTGGGTATAGCTGATTTGCAAACTGAAATCCGTGCCACCGAATGGCGAAAAATGGCCGAAAAATTTCACATCCAAGGAACGATTATTTTACCAATTCGCTATAAAGACCGTTGCTTGGGCTTGCTGTTATTGGGTTCAGAACGCTGGGGCTATCTACTGACAGGAGAAACAAAAGCACGTTTGATGATGGTTTTAGGTGAACTGGGGGCAGTGCTTTATCAAAATGAGATGCATAAGCAGCAGAAGCAAACCAGGCGAACCGAAGAGCCATTATTAGAATTGCTAGAAAATTTACGCACCCTCAGTAACCTGAATCAAAGACTGGAAGCAGCGGTGCAAGCAACTCATAAATTTGTCTCCCCCAACCGGACAAATGTTTACTGGTTTGAGCGGGAAGGGCGCTACTTTTGGTGTCGGATGAGCAATCAACTGGTGAAAATGGATCGCAATTCTAGTAGTCAGCAAGCAGCGGGAATGACTGTACAGGAGTTGAGCGATTTTTATTATGCTTTGGCAGTTAACCAAATAGTCTCGATTGGTGATGCACGCAGTTCTTTAAATAGTCATTTTACGGCAAAATTACTGCAACGGTTGAAGGTGCGATCGCTCTTGGCAGCACCGATTATTTGGCAAAAGAACTTAGTCGGTTTTCTGGCGGTAGAAAGCAATGAACCTCGCATTTGGACAGACACAGACAAAAATTTCGTTCAGGGTGTTGCTGGTTTAATTTCCCTAGTTGCATCTACCGAAAGCATGGAAAGCACTATTAAACAGATTCAAGAGGATGCCCAACTGACTAGCCAAGTTGCCCAAGGTATCTATAGCGAACATGACTTTCAGACAACTTTACATAGTTGTGCTAAAAGAGTTTTAACTCGATTAGGTGCCACCCGCTTTTTGCTGTTGCAGTATGACCCTGAGCAGAAGAATTATCAATTTACTTACCAAAGTCAGCCCCAAAATCGCCGACCGTTGACATTTACCCTTCATGCTCTCAAAGAATTAGATGGGCAGCTTTTGCAAAGTTCAACTCAAGCGGTGGAAATTGAGAACTTAGATGAAGATTTACGCTTTTTTAACTGGCGTCCCTCGTTGTTAGAGAATAATGTGCGATCGCTACTTGTTTGTAAATGTACTCACGAACATATACCAGCAGCACTTTTAGTTATTACTCATGAAAGTCATCGTTCTTGGACAACCCTAGAAAAAGAATTGCTGTGGGCCGTTAGTCAACAGATTGGTGTAATTGTTCGTCAGTGGCAATTACATAACCGCACCACCCAGCAGCAAAAAACTTCCCAGGCATTTGAGCAATGCTTACGCATCCTGACACAATCTCAGAACAGTATTGAAGTCGAAAACAAGCATTTAGAACGTACAGCACTAGAACAAATAACATCAATTTTGGCCTGTCCCCTAGCACTAATGCTATCCTGGGCACCTGGTGACAGTTGGGCAGAAATTATCCCTGGAGTGATTGACAATAGCCAATTTGGGATTTTTTCTGATGTATCTATTTCTATCCAGGCTGAAGCCTTAATTCAATGGGCACTCGCTACAGAAAATTATCTGACTTTGAAGGTAGATAATTTACCTCCAGAAACTCGGAAATGGTTGAATATTCCAGACAAAAGTCAAATTTTGGTAATGGCATTACGTACAACTGCTGATTATGAAACCACTGGTGTAGTGTTGCTTGTAGACTATCAAGAGCGTCGCTGGTCAGAACAAAACCTCAGTGCAACAGCAACTCTAATTTCTCAATTAGCCTGGTGGCGTCGTGAAAAGCAAATTACCCGACTTCTAGAATCCACAACCGAAGAATTACGACAACTTAATTGGTACAAACATCGTCGTCTAGAGGAAATTCAAAGAATAACGGCGCACTCCCTTAAACAAATACATGATTTGGGCATTCCTGCGAATGAACTAACTCAGATGCGCTACCAGCTATTGCTGCGGCAGTTAGACCATACAGCCACCTCCATGAGTGGAATGCTAAAACTTGAGAACTGGCAACTACATATCAGTTGGGAAACGATGCCCATAGCGAGTTTACTGAAGCGATCGCTCGAACGGATCGAAAATTTACTCAAACAACAAAAGCTGTGGATTGGGGTACATGGTTTGGGACAACCGATTGACGAGCAAGAATCGCCCAAAAATTCTTCATTAGTCAGAGGCGTTCCTAGCTCTAGCGCTCAATCTGCAATGGCGATCGCTGGTGATATTGTCAAAATTGAATTAGTTATCCATGAATTATTGGTTACTGCCTGTAACCGTTCTCAAACTGGTAGCAGAATTGATATTTGGTGTCGCCGTTTAGATGCGTCAAAACCCTCAGATATAAAATATTCTTCTACAAGTACAGGGGCTGAACATCAGACATCGCTAGAATTATCGATCACATATAACGGTGCGATCGAACCACAGCTACTTACGGAACTACATGATAAGACACCTAAAGATGTGCTTGCTCCTTCCAAGCTCGACCAACCACCAGCTTTACATCTAGTGATCTGCCAAAACCTCATGCAAGAACTAGGAGGAGAATTGAATTTCTATCAGTTACCAGATAATCGGGTAGTCAGTCGCTTGTTGCTGCCGTTAGCTATTCATGATTCTTAGTGCAGCTTTGCCTGAAATCACGGCAAATTAAGGGCTGAAATTTAAACGCGGATGCGCTTCTCTACGAGACGCTACGCGAACGCATTCCCACAGGGAAGGTTAGCACAACTGTGGCTAATTATTTTTTGGTAGCTTACTTATACGGCAATAAGCTTGAGCTAAGGGTAATTGGTGTAGATGCGTGTACACCGTAGCTTTTTAAGGGGGACTAAGGGCGATCTTTAGACTATGCACCTTAAGCAAACCGCATTGATATCAATCCTGACTTCGACAATTGGTATAGGCGATCGCTGCTTGATTTTACAGTGAGTTGCTTGCTCATCAAAGCATTCTCTGGCACCAACATCACTTATGTGAACTCCTCCCTACTTAATTTGTGAACTTCTCCCTACGGAATCCTTACGTAAATTCCAATTAAAAAACGCTCTTTTTTACTCAAGCTTTACAAGAAACTAGTGGATGCACGACTAGTATGAGTATGTAACCAATTAACTGCACCCCAGATTTAATAACTAAATTACTTATACGGTTATTACTTATGTAAAGTTGTAAAACTGGTAAATAAAAATTAGTCCTTAAATAGAAGATTTCTTCTACATAAGACAAACATGGCTTGAAAAGTTCCCAAGCTGACCATCCTGCTTGCCTATGATTTGTTCTTACTCATTAGTAAGGCAGTAGACAAGCATGACAAATTTGCAATCTTAACATCGTAAAATAAAAACAGAAAATTGTATGAAAAAGTACACTAAAGTTGTAAAGCGTTTTTTGGCATTGGCTACTCCAGCGATCGCTACTTCGATATTGGCAACCTTACCGAGCCAAGCTGCTACCATTGCATATTCTGAGTCAAAATTTAACATCAACAACTTTAGTAGCAGCCCTTTAGATGTTAGGACTTTGACTGATAATGTAGCCACAGCAATTAGCACAGGTGGTCAAGTAACTGCTGATGCTAACGCTGAAGCTAAGTTTAATATCGATGCAAACAACTCTGCCTCTAATTTGTCCTTCAGCCAAGCTCAAGGTCAGGGTGATGGCTATACAGGGTCGGCGGAAAGCTTTGCTGCGATTATCGGTTACGATTTTATAGTAGACAAAGAGTTTTCTTTTGATTTCAGTGGCTTATTTAACCTTAAAACATCCATTGATGATGCATTGACTGAACGTGCAAATGCTAGTGGAGAGTTCTTATATGAGTTATACGACAGCGATACTGGTAATCTTTTGGACTCTTTCAAGATTTCTGGAAATTTATCAACTATAGGTAACAATGATGCTTTTGTATTTGAACCGAGTAGTAACATAACTCTTGATTCAAGTCAGACTTCTATTGATAAATCTTTTGGCGGAACACAGGAATATGCTTTGACTAGCTTTAAGGGTAAATATTCCCGTACTTTCGATAAGTCAACTCGTTTAACCTTAATAGAATCTAAAAGTAATCAAGTGAGCGTCTATACTATCCCAGAACCCTCAACAATTCTAGGTTCGCTGTTTAGTTGCGCTATGTTTGGTGCTGTCTCGATACGCAAACGTAAAAGAGCTTCTTCGGTTGCGTTATTGGTTAATAAGGATTTAAAGTCTGTTTAGTATGTTTGCACTAAGAGAAGTTCCGGTCTGGGAAATGCCATTTATAGAAACCCCAAGTCATTAGGTATGCAGATAATTTTGTGATTTTGCACCCTGACAGACAAGCATTAAAAAATGCAAATAAATAACGATAAAAATGAAGTTGTCATCTCGAAGGGATTAAAATGCGAACTCAATCCGCATGGATTACCCTGTAGAGGCCAGTAATCCCCCGATTATTTGGTTTCGACTGAATGAATCGCACTTTATTGGTGGGTTTTCGTCCCTAACCATTACACGGCCACACTTACAAACGTGTGTTCTAGTGGATAGTGTAGGTCATTGATGCTTTCTTAATTTAATGGCCCAATGTTTTTTTGTTGTTAAAAGTTATAGATTTTCGATCTTCCACAAGTTTCTGCCCTGATTTTTTGTAATCAACAGGGCGACAATCTTTTTGGAAATGTGGATATCGTTTTAAACCCGAAGTACCCTTTTCACAATTGTCATAAAACCAAGAGATAGAAGACCATGCTTGTTCTCAACTGGTAAGTCTTTCCATTGAGTTAAGTTCATTAGCAAAAGGAAAGTTAGCTGCAAATACAGCACAATTAATTTCATAATTTATGCAAATCTTTTTTAGCTGTATTTTTAAAATTCATCCATAGCCAAATACAGCCTATTTTGAATGAATTTTTACAGTCAGAATTGCATTATCTACTGCTGTTATCTGGGCTAACTTTTTATAAGCTTTGAACTCAAAAACAAGCATGGCCAGTGAGCGACGCTCAAGTGTCGCTTTTACCTACTGCCTTATACTACTATATGTGGTATAAGATAGAGGTATTAAAAACATTCCTAACAAGCTTTTATAGGCTATGTTCATAAAAGCTTCCTACAATTTGGTTATGCCAGCTTTAGGAAACTTTTGCCGATGTAACGACAGATGCAATAGCCTTATTACCATCAGTAATAGCGCCAGCAATACCGCCAGCAATAGCACCTGAAATCTCAGCTGAAATACCGGATTTGTCTATTTTATAACTGCTCTTGATAGCATAAGAATAATTAGCTACGTAAGCAGATGCAAATCCCCCTAGTACTTGACTAAGATCGGAAACTTCATCTTCACAAAAACTGAGATCGGAAATTCTTAATCGTTCCATAAAAAAGCTCTCTTTGAAAAACGAATGTATTGCTGAAAGTTTTTGAGAACTTTCAGCAATTTTTCTATCTAAAATGCACAGTAGTACACTGTAGTACTAAGGCATATTTAGCCGGCCTGAGCACTAACTGCACCGTAACTAACAGATTTGCTGTATTTCTTGGTGACAGCAACGGCGCTAAGGACAACATCGGTGGCAGTGATGGTTGGACCAAAAGCGTATGCTTTTCCCGCAGCACTTGCAAAAGCTAATCCACCTTGAACATTCTCATTTTCAAGAACGGTTTCTACATGAGAAAGATCGTTGATAATCATGATTTTCTTTCCTAAGAGTTAGTAAGGTAAACTTGTTTGTTGTCGTGCCACTACAACTTGTTTTTTAGCAGCATACAAAGAATAGCACTATTAGAATTCCATGAATAGTAGTTTTACGTAAATTTTCTTTCAACAAAGAAAAAGCATTCTATTATCAAGTTAATGACACTTTCTAATATTTAGAGATTGCTTGAAAAGCATCTTGCTGTCTATTATCAAGTTAGTACCATTTTCTAATATTTAGAGATTGCTTGAAAAGTGTTTCATTATGGCTTTAGGCACTTTTACATTCCCTAACTTTCAGGGCTATTTAATTCGATCTATTAGGAATATTACCAACAGCATAGGCAATAAATAAATTTGGTGAAGTTAGTAATCGAAAAACTACTATCTTAAAGAGTCAATTTCAGTGCGTTAGCGTTGGCGTAGCCTCTCGTAGAGAAGCCTTGCCGCAGGCATCACCATTTTCTTGTGCAATCAGATTTTTTATTCATCTGATTTTTTTTGATTGAAACGCTTGTAAATCAGCACCTTTTAGGAAATGAAACACCCCTAACCCGTCAGGGGTGTTTCATAGCCTTCATTGGTATCAGTGAACTTAAGCTAAAACTCCTTTGAAATCTCGTTTCCAGCCTCTGTCTGGAAATGCTGTCTCCCATTACGCATTCCCAGCCTCCGACAGAGAGCTAGATAATCTCCTAAAAGCTTTTTCTAGACTGGCTTTAACTTTAATTTGAAACCAATGCAAGTCCTTGCGCCCCTATAAATCTAGAAATAATTTGGGATAATTTATTTTTTGCAAGTCCCTAAAAGAGAAGGATAGTAAGATTCAAAGCCTCTCTCTTCTTAGAAAAAATATTGCAAGTAAGTCTAAGGATAGATTGACAATATATTTATTCGTCGAATTTATCCTGCCTTCTTAGCAAACTGGTTATAATTATCTTCCATCTCCCTCAGAAATAAAATTCTCATATACACAGTATTTATATGGGACGTGTTCGTTCTAAATCTGACCTACCTACAAAAATCTGTCCGGTATGTCAACGTCCTTTCACATGGCGTAAAAAGTGGCAAGATTGTTGGGACGATGTGAAATATTGCTCAGAACGTTGTCGTCGTCGCCGTTCTGAAGCTCCAAATGAAACCAACCGCAATACAGACGCAAATAGCGCAAGAGATTAATGGAGTTACAGGTGCAACCTAAATTAATTATTCATGGAGGGGCTGGTAGTTCTCTCCACGGTAAAGGCGGATTAGAGGCGGTGCGCCGATCGCTCCATACAGTAATAGAAGAAGTTTATTCTCTGCTATTGTCAGGAGCAACTGCCTCTGAGGCAGTGGTGCAGGGTTGCCTAATGCTCGAAGACAACCCCCGTTTTAATGCTGGTACTGGTTCAGTATTACAATCTGATGGACAAATCCGTATGAGTGCTTCCTTGATGGATGGTGCATCAGGGCGGTTTAGTGGTGTGATTAATATCTCGCGGGTGAAAAATCCGATTGATTTAGCGCAATTTTTACAAAGCTCGCCAGACCGAGTGCTATCAGATTTCGGTTCGGCTGAGTTGGCGCGGGAAATGCAAATTCCCAGCTATAACGCTTTAACTGATTTGCGGTTACAAGAGTGGATACAAGAGCGCCAGGATAATTTTAAAAGCACAATGGCTGGCGTGGTAGCAGAACCCGAACTGTTAGAAACCAGCAATGCCGGACGCGGAACTATCGGTGTAGTAGCTTTAGATGCATCTGGTAAGCTAGCTGCTGGCACTTCTACTGGTGGTAAGGGATTTGAGCGGATTGGCAGGGTAAGTGATTCGGCGATGCCAGCAGGTAATTATGCTACTAGTAATGCTGGTGTTAGCTGTACTGGCATTGGCGAAGATATTATCGATGAGTGTTTAGCCGCACGGATTGTAGTGCGTGTCACTGATGGGATGTCATTGAAGGAGGCGATGCAGCGATCCTTTGGAGAAGCTCACGAGAACAAACGCGATTTAGGAGCGATTGCCTTAGATGCTAGTGGAGCGATCGCTTGGGGAAAAACTAGCGAAATCTTACTCGCCGCCTACCACGATGGCGAAAAAGTTGGTGACACCTTGGAATGGACTGGCAACGAACTGATCGGCTATTGTTGAATCAGTTTCAGGGCTTCGGCTAAAGTTTCTTGCTGGTCAACCATTGCGGCCAATTCTTGGGCTTCATAACGCCCCTCAAAAGCTTCTAGCGCCGCTCTTTTGAGTGCTACTTGATATCCTTGTTCCAGAATATCGATTAATTCTGCTTGATTCAAGTAAAAGCCACCGGATTTGCGGCGCTTGTTTATTTTGTTGATTTCCCGCACTGTATTTTCTATCGAAACATCCCAAGAGCGAGTAGAACGTTTTTCGGCCTTTTGTTTAATTAAATGGATGAGCAGAATCACACCATAACTATCAATTTTATTGATTTTGTCACTGAGGCTCATTTCTTCTAACTCATCCACCAACAGTAGCGCCTCATGGATTTTGCCTTGTTCTAGAAATTGCCTAAGTTCTAGCAGTTCTTCCATGCATGTTATATGTTGAGATTTTGGCTATAAACCACAGATTAACCGCAATTAACACCAATGAATTATTTATGTTGATCTGTGGTTTCATTTTCAACATTTTTCCTTCGCCAAGCTGGTTTCACCACCTGACGACTACGGGCAATTACCAGAGAGTCATCAGGCACATCTTCTGTCACAGTAGAACCAGCTGCAATATAGACATCATCTCCCAAGATGAGCGGAGCCACTAAAACGCTATTGGCGCCAGTTTTTGTCCGATCGCCTATTTTGGTGCGATGTTTTTTCACGCCGTCATAGTTGGCAGTAATTGTACCAGCACCAATATTCACCTGATTGCCGACAACTGTATCGCCTATATATGACAAATGTGCTACATTGGTGCGATCGCCTAATTGCGTATTTTTTAACTCCACAAAATTCCCCACACGGCAACCAGCACCCACCTGTACCTGACCACGCAAATGAGTATAAGGGCCAATTCTGCTTCCGGCCTGCACGGTGCTATTTATGACTACTGAATATTGCACTGTGACATTTTCACTTAATTGACTATTTTCAATTAAACTTCCCGGTCCAATGTGACTTCCTGTTTGGATCGCCGTATTTCCCCGCAGGTGAGTTTGGGGTTCAATAATTACATCCGGCTGCAATTCCACTGTTTCATCAATGGTGATGCTTGTGGGGTCGATGAGGGTGACACCCGCCAGCATCCATTTTTCCTTGACTCGTTTTTGCAAAATTTCGGATGCTGTTGCCAGTTGCAAGCGATCGTTGATGCCGAGAATTTCTTGATAATCTTCCACATCCACTGCCATTACTTGTCCCACCTGAGTCACGGCATCGGTAAGATAGTATTCTTTTTGGGCATTGTTTGCCTGGAGGTGGGGAAGCACCTTTGCCAAATCTGGCCAGCGAAAGCAGTAAACTCCAGCGTTAATCCGCTGATTTTGTCTTTGAACAGCCGTACAATCCTTGTGTTCGACCATTTGCTGCACAATATTTTCATCGTTACAAAAAACGCGCCCGTAGCCTGTGGGGTCAGGTAGGTGCGAGGTGAGAATAGTGGCAGAGTTTTGATTTCGGACGTGAGTTTGTAACATCTGCTTAAGAGTTTCGCTGCGTATTAACGGTAAATCGCCGTTAAGTACCAGCAAATCTCCAGTGTAATTTTCCAAGTGAGGAAGTAATTGCTGGATAGCATGACCTGTCCCCAATTGCACAGTTTGTTCGACAAACTCCAAACAGGGAATTGAATGCATGGCGGCTTGCACCTCCTCGGATTGATATCCCACAATCACGATTCGCCGTGAGGGCGAAAGTGGTTCTACACTTTCGAGAACTCTCTCTACTAGCGATCGCCCACCTAAAGAATGTAAAACCTTGGGTAAGCGTGATTTCATCCGTGTGCCGCGTCCCGCCGCTAGAATTGCTACAACTACCATAATTAGCTATCAGCTATCAGTGAAATTGTGATTAATGCTGTTGGTACTTTAAAATCTCGGCTCAAATCATACCAGCTAATTATAGAAGACTGAAAATATTAAAGGAGTTGGAATTCAGGAGTCGGTATAACTTCACTCCTCAAAAGCAGAGATGATCGTAAATACCAATTAGCGTTCATGACGCAGCGACAAATCAATACTCCCTATTCCCCACTCCTCTCTTGTTCCTGACAAGAGCGAATAAACTCTGCAAACTGCTGCATTAATTTGGGGTTACGCCAACCGGAATCAGTTTCTTCTTGCATTACTAAAAGTGCTTCTGTTGAAGTAAAAGCTTTTTTATAAGGTCGTTCACTGGTTAGGGCATCATAAATATCAATTAACTGAAACACTTGCGCCAGGTAGGGAATATCATCCTCCTTGAGTTGATCGGGGTAGCCTGAGCCATTCCAGCGTTCGTGGTGATGACGAATAATCGGAATTACACCCCGCATACTCCGTAGTGGCTGGCAGATTTTTTCTCCAATCAAAACGTGCTGCTGCATAATTTGCCAATCTTCGGGAGTGAGTTTGCCTTTTTTTAGCAGCACAGCATCGGGAATACCCACCTTACCGATATCGTGGAGATAACCACCCCACATCAAATCTCGAATTTGATAGCGTGAGAGGTTGAGGTATTCACCAAAAACTTGTCCCAGTTTTACTAGACGTTCGCAATGGTTGCCTGTATTAGGATCGCGGCTTTCAATGGACATGGCAATGGAAAACAGTACTTGTTCGGCATGGTCTAAATCTTCATTAAGACGCTTTTGCCGCACCAAGGACTTTACACGCGCCGCCAGTTCTACCCGAT
This sequence comes from Nostoc sp. JL23, assembly GCF_017115065.1. NCBI lineage: Bacteria > Bacillati > Cyanobacteriota > Cyanophyceae > Nostocales > Nostocaceae > Nostoc > Nostoc sp. JL23. The sequence continues at coordinate 28,328 of NZ_JABXKN010000061.1, read as the reverse complement.
CGAAGGGTTTAGTGAGAAAATCATCTGCCCCAACTTCAATTCCCCGAATGCGCGATCGCCTGTCATTTAACGCTGTAATAAAAATTACTGGGATTAGCCTAGTTTGCTCATCCTGTTTAAGTAATTGGCACACTTCAAATCCATCCATTCCTGGCATCATTACATCCAGCAAAATCAAATCTGGTTGTTTTTGAGTTACCAATCCCACAACAATAGAACCACAGTCCGCCTCAATCACTTCGTATCCTTCCATCCCCAAGAGGGCAACAGCAGTCATCCGACTGGCGGCATGATCGTCAACTACTAAAACCTTCGGCGGATCGAAATCAAACCCATTCACTTTAAAACCTTTGGCTTGTAGTGTTCTAGAGACCAATAAATCATCACCACAATTAACATCAGATTTTATCCAAGAAGACATTGCTTGCCTATCTTCAAGCATAAGGTCTTCTTGAGATAAGCCTAAAGAATAACTCTCCGCATTTTGCGATTCCACGGCATGATTTGAACCGATACTCTTCACTGTGCTAATGGGGTTTGACCCATTAACAATTTTTTCTGTAAAGCCTGTATGGTTGGATTTCCATTGAATCACAAAGGCACTCCAAGTTTTTGCACAAGTTAACAGTGTCAGATTTTAAAAACAAATTTAATATTCGACTGTATCTGAGTCCGAGTTCCGATATGGATTATGCATGATGTCAAGCTGCCGATCGGAATCTTTCGCAGCATGTATCTTTTATGTTACAAACAAGGTGTATCTTGTTGTCAAATTTTTTGCTTCTAATTCCAGTATGATAATTTCTCACAAATGTTAAATCGGGTTTTTTACGGAGATTTTTTAGCCTTGTGGCATCAGAAAGCGTTAAAATTGACTGCTTTATATCGAGATACCGGATTTTGAGTTTCAAGTCTTTATCAAGTCTTTATAATAATCATTAGATATAAATGTTTTTATTTTTATTCAGTTGTAACAATACCCAAGTACTGTTACATAGTATGTGATATTAAATACTAACACATAAATAAGCTATTTGGCTTGTAAAAACTCGTAGAATTAGCCTTTCAGTCCATAGGCGTAGCATATTGTATGATATTGTAATCAAACTACAAACTAGTGCCCATAAAATCCCTGCCTTGTGTCCCCAATAGCCACCTTTTTCGCCAATGAGAGGTAGGTTCTAGGCAAGAGGTTTGTTGCTCTTGTTGTCGCCGCCTAACTATGACTTCGGTTGGATCGCTCAATTGAGGATCGTGATAGGGAATAGCAGCACGAGTTAGCAAGTGTTCTTTTTCAACTTCTGAGAGGGTAGTGAGTGGGGAGTCGTCTTTAGACTCAGCATTTTTAGAATGTGTTGCCACAGTACCAGGCGATCGCCTTCCTACGGGTGGGGTAGAACCTATCACCAAGCCAGCAGCCAAAAGTGCTGTACGTACAGCAGGAGCACAAGAATAGGTGGCTAATAAACCATCTGGATGTAAACACAATGACAGCTGTTTAATAAATTCAACAGTCCATAATTGAGGACACTGTGGTGGTGAAAAGGGATCGAGGAAAATTGCATCTGCCCAGAAACTCGACTGACGTACTAGCGCAATCGTAGTTCTAGCATCGCCAATTAGTAGCTTCGCTTTCAGGCAAGGTGTTTGTACTTGATGCTCAAAAGCTAGCTTTTTCAAAATTTCAATATAGTTACAGTTCCAATTGTCGAACAACTGATGAGCGATCGCCGCTCGTGGAACTGCTGGATTCAGTTCTAAACCGATTACTTCAACACAACAACTAGGATTCACTGCCCAAATTATTTGCAAAGCAGCAGCTGTGTTATATCCTAGACCATAACAAACATCCAATAGTCGTAAGATCGGTTTTTGCGCTGCTGTAGCCAGTTGAGTAGGTTCCACAAACTTGCAAAAACTTTCCTGCTGCGCTCCAGAATGGCTGTGAAAGGATTCACCAAACTCTTGAGAGACAAAGGTGAAAGAACCATCTGCTGTTAACTTAGGTGTAAAATTCTCTAAGTCTGACATCTTACAAAAAAATTAAATAATGACTAATGCCCAATTCCCAATTTGTTGTTTCGCCAGCTTGGCTTTTTAAACATCTAGAAGATCCACAAGTCGTTATTGTGGATTGTCGCTTTTCTTTAGCCGATCCACAATTAGGACAACAACAGTATCAAACAAGTCATATAGAGGGGTCGTATTACTTGGATTTGAATCAGGATCTTTCCAGTCCAGTGGGTAAGCATGGCGGAAGACATCCTTTACCTAACCCTAATGATATAGCTAACAAATTGGCAGCGATTGGGGTAAATTACCAAAAAAGTTTAGTTGTAGCTTATGATGATTCGCGCTTTGCTTTTGCAGCTCGTCTATGGTGGCTGTTGCGCTATCTAGGACATGAGCAAGTAGCAGTACTAGATGGCGGCTTGACTGGATGGCAAAAAGCTGGATATTCTGTTACAGATGTTATTCCTCCCCCTCGAATGGGTACGTTTGTCGCTCAAGTACAAACAGAAAAGGTGGTAGATATTACAGCGGTAAAAAGCCGCAAAGATAGCCACAAGGTAGTATTGGTAGATTCAAGAGAGAGCGATCGCTACCGAGGTGAACGAGAGCCAATTGATAAAATTGCTGGGCATATTCCCGGTGCAGTCAACTATCCCTGGCAAGAAGTTACAGACTCTTCCGGCTACCTACTTCCTCAAGAAGAACAACGGCGTCGGTGGGAAAAGCTAGAAACATCTGAAGAAATATTCGTATATTGCGGTTCTGGCGTTACTGCTTGTGTGAATTTACTTTCTTTAGAATTAGCTGGTATTAGCAAGGGGAAACTTTATGTTGGTAGCTGGAGTGATTGGATTTCCTATTTATAGTCATTAGTCATTAGTCACTTGTACTGAGCGTAGTCGAAGTATTGGTCATTGGTCATTAGTTTTTAATAAAGGATAAATTACAAAGGACAAATGACTAATGACAAATTTCAAAACTTACCTAATTGCAAACCATAATTAATACTGAAGAACCAGCCATCAAAATCAATGTTTTCGGCGGTTGAACTACCTAAACTTACTCCAGCTTGGACATTCATAAAAATGGTATCGGATATTCGGTAATTTAAGTGTCCGAATAGCCGGTAAAATTCGTCTTCTCGATCGCGCTGTGTAAAGTCTGATAAACTCATTTGGTAGTCAATACCAACCTGGAGAGGCTTTTGTAGGTAGTAGTTCAGAGACACCCAAAAGGAATTGATTATCCGATTACGACTTTGGGGATCGGCAAAATTTACACTCAATTCGTAGAAGCTATCTAGGGTTAATCTTGAAGTTAGGGGATCTCGCCGTCCCAAAGACAGTTGTAGGGAATTTTCATTTAAAAAGCGATCGCCTGCTTTGAAGCTATCGAAGCGATCGCTGTTGTTGGCATAAAATAAATGTTGATTGCTCCAACTGATTTCTCCAAACATTCGTTGGGATAGCTGTTGGTAAATACTGAGATTGAATCTCAACTGGTTGTAATGATATTCTGACTGATTTATATAACGAATCAGATTGCCATCAATTGAGCCATTTACAAAAGTCTTAGATCCCAAAGGGAAATATGTAGAGGCTAGTGTCAGTCCAGAAATAATTAAACCATCTTCTATGGGACTATCATTTGAGGAAAAAATGTTATTTGTCTGGAAGTAGCCGACACGTCCTTGTAGATAGCCGATAGGTTTAAACTGAGGTACAGGTTGTTCTGTCGGTGGTGGTAGCTGTTGTTCTAGGGGTCGTAACCGTACCCGCAACCCCAATTCGCGATCGCTATTAGATTCAAATGGTAGTTTTGGCGATCGTAGCAGTTCTATCAACCTCTCTCGCCTTTGAGAATACTCTCTCTCAGGTAAATTTAATAGTTGCTCCTTTGAGTCTGAAGGAGATATGGGCAAATTATTTGGCGGAGATTCTAGCTGTGGCGGGTCATTTTGCTTTTGAGTATCTATAGGTTCTTCGGTTTGATCTGGGATTTGAGTCGTTTCTGGTGTTTGCTGTGCCAGATTTAACGGCATCGGAAAGTCTAAAGTATGTGACTCACTCGACAGCTTGCACAAAGAGTTAATTGCTTTTTGCTCCAACTTATGACATAACTGCTCATGAGTTACCTGTATACTTGCTAAATGATTAGGATGCAAAACATCTGTAATTGCAGATTCTGCCGCATCTACTCTAATGCAACACCAGCTTCCACCACTGGACGTTAACAAAATACAAAAAAACAAATTTTTCCAGTTCTTGAGTCGCATCTGGTTAGATCGCATTGATTGCGTTTGGCAAATGTAGACCAACAAGTTGTATCGGAAGTTCCGACTACAAAGATACAGTTGATTGCATCTATTTTAGCTTTGTAGGTATATACTGAAACTACAAACTAAAATTACTGCTTTTCGGATTTTTCCCAGATTTTTTTTGTAAAACTGAGATGCTCCGATAAAATTCCTGCTTAAATTTTAGTGAAATACAGCCAGTGGATAGTTTCACAACAAATCTTAGCAAGTTATTGTCCCCCATAATTAATGACTCTCTGCCTGAAGTGATTATAAAGGATTATATGTAAGGTACTTCTCGTTTATTTTTTTATATCAAATACTAACTTCCCAATTTCCCACAGACTTGATTACATACAATTTCAGTTTCATAAGAAAAACTTAAATCAATTAAATACATATATTTCATTGATTATCTATTTGATGCATTAAATCTAAATTAAAATTTAAACTAATTTACCTAAAAAACTCTTACAACAATTAGCATTAGCTTAAACTTTAAATTTTATGATATTAGTTAAAGGTCACAATTTCTCAAACTATGTTTTATAAATCGTTTCCATTATTGGTGATTGGTTTATGGGGACTTATAGTACTGCCTTTGCAAAATCGGGTAAGTGCTATAACTCCTCTAACGCGAGCAGAGATTCAGAACCTCCGCAACATCGTACAACTAATACCCAAAGATAAATTGAAGAAACGTGCTGCACGCAAATTAGATGCAATGACTCCTGGGGACGGGCTGTCAACTGGCCGAGCTTCTCTAGCAGATTTGCGTTTTAATGATGGCTCTTTGGCACGAGTTGGAGAACAGGCGTTATTTCAATTTTTGCCGAAAACTCGTGACTTTAAACTGACAAACGGGACTGTGTTGTTGCTCATCCCACCAGGAAAGGGGCAAACACGTATACAAACACCAAATGCAGCAGCAGCAATTCGTGGTTCAGCATTATTTGTACGCTACGACCAACAAACAGACACCACGATTGTGGGTGCGCTAACAAATAGCGGCATTGAAGTTTCTAACAAGAAAGCTTCTCAAACTCAGGTTTTGGAAGCAGGACAAATGGTGATTATAGTTAAAGGCGAATTTCAGAGGTTATATGATTTTGATCTAAGAAATTTTTATGAAACGAGCCAGATGGTTCGGGAACTTGATTTGAATAGGCAGGTTCAAGCTGAAACTTCTGCGGCTTTGGAAGCACAGCCACCGATAAAAGGCGAGGGAGTAATTGAAAACCCCTCTTTTGTGCAGCTAACTCCTACACCCGACACCTCAACTGAGACAACATCCGACACCTCAACTAAGACAACACCCGACACCTCAACTAAGACAACACCCGACACCTCAACTAAGACAACACCCGACACCCCAATTGAGCCAACACCCGACACCCCAGTTGAGCCAACACCCGACACCCCAATTGAGACAACACCCGACACCCCAGTTGAGCCAACACCCGTAACTCCAGTAACTCCAACACCCGTAACTCCAGTAACTCCAACACCTGTAACCTCAACAGATCCAACACCCGTAACCCCAATAGATCCAACACCCGTAACCCCAATAGATCCAACACCTGTAACTCCAGTAACTCCAACACCCGTAACCTCAACAGATCCAACACCCGTAACTCCAGTAACTCCAACACCCGTAACTCCAGTAACTCCAACACCTGTAACCTCAACAGATCCAACACCCGTAACCCCAATAGATCCAACACCCGTAACCCCAATAGATCCAACACCTGTAACTCCAGTAACTCCAACACCCGTAATCCCAATAGATCCAACACCCGTAACTCCAACACCCGTAACTCCAACACCTGTAACTCCAACACCTGTAACTCCAACACCTGTAACTCCAACACCTGTAACACCCGTAACTCCAACACCTGTAACACCCGTAACTCCAACACCTGTAACCCCAACTGACTCTCCAAGTACATAAAAATTGCTAATGGGGTAAAAAATGCTATGCAAACGCCGAAGGCAGTATGTTTTGTCATAATTTTGCGTAATTCCTGTGGAACTTAGCTGCTTCAATGCAGTAGCACAGACTTATGCTCGATTAGGGGCAGAACTATACAACTGTTAACTACTGCCTTTACTGCCACCAAAGCAAAAAGTGATATTCCCTACGACCAGATAGCATCTGCTAACGCTAGATTAAATCAAGGACAGGACTTACACAGCATTCACCGGATATCCTTATATAGTTCAATCACGTTCTGTGTGTAAGTTCCCAGGAACTCACTTGTTGCTAAAGAGAACATAAACTTATGGCTTTTGATTACGACCTGTTTGTAATTGGTGCGGGTTCTGGAGGTTTGGCGGCTTCCAAACGAGCGGCTAGCTACGGCGCAAAAGTGGCGATCGCTGAATATGATTTAGTTGGTGGCACTTGTGTGATTCGCGGTTGCGTTCCCAAAAAACTCATGGTCTATGGCTCTCACTTTCCCGAACTGTTCAGTGACGCTTCAGGCTATGGCTGGAAAGTAGGTAATGTTGAGTTTGATTGGGAATATTTCATTACATCTATAGATAAGGAAGTTCGGCGGCTGTCGCAGCTACACATCAACTTCTTAGAAAAAGCTGGAGTGGCACTAATTTCTGGTCGCGCCACATTGGTAGATCCCCACACTGTAGAAGTTGATGGACGCAAAATTACAGCAGACAAAATTTTAATTGCTGTTGGTGGGCGTCCTGTCAAGCCAGATTTACCAGGGATGGAACATGGCATTACCTCTAACGAAATCTTTCATCTAAAAGAACAACCAAAACACATCGTCATTATTGGCGCTGGTTATATCGGCACGGAATTTGCTTGTATTATGCGCGGTTTGGGTTCTGAGGTGACACAAATTACTAGAGGTGAAAAGATTTTAAATGGTTTTGATGAAGATGTCCGCATAGAAATTGAAGAGGGTATGACGAACCACGGAATTCGCTTGATTAAGAATAATGTGGTGAAAGCAATTGAACGTATCCCAGAAGGGTTGAAACTGACTTTATCAGGGGATGACCAAGAACCACTGATTGCCGATGTGTTTTTAGTAGCGACCGGTCGAACTCCCAATGTAGATGGATTAGGTTTAGAAAACGCTGGGATTGATGTTGTAGCTAGTTCTATCGAAGGGCCTGGATACCCAACCACAAATGCGATCGCAGTCAATGAATATAGTCAAACTAGTCAACCGAATATATTTGCTGTTGGCGATGTCACCGACCGAATCAATTTAACTCCCGTGGCCATTGGCGAAGGTCGCGCCTTTGCCGATACTGAATTTGGGAATAATCGCCGCGAATTCAGTCACGAAACTGTGCCCACAGCCATATTTTCTAACCCAGAAGCCGCAACAGTCGGCTGGACAGAAGCCGAAGCACGGGAAAAAATCGGTGATGCCGTCAAAATTTTTCGCACTCGCTTCCGCCCCATGTACCACAGTTTGACTGGTAAGCAAGAGAAGACAATGATGAAGTTGGTGGTTGATGGCAACACCGACAAAGTTCTAGGCGCTCACATGGTAGGTGAAAGTGCCGCTGAGATTATCCAAGGTGTAGCGATCGCAGTCAAGATGGGCGCAACCAAAAAAGACTTTGATGCTACTGTGGGTGTCCATCCCTCAGCCGCAGAGGAATTTGTCACAATGCGCTAATAAAACTTAGGAGTGAGGAGTTCTGAGTTATGAATTATAAGTGAGCCACAACAATTGATAAATCTTTATTTATCAACACTCAATAATTTTTAACTCCTAACTATTGACAACTTTGGACTACATATATCTTCACGGATTTGCTTCTAGCCCTAAATCTGCCAAAGCGCAGGATATAGGCGATCACTTTACCCAAATTCAAACAAATCTGAAAATTCCCGATCTCAATGCTGGCGATTTTTCCCAATTGACAATCACTCGTCAGCTCACTCAAGTGGCCGCAGAATTCAGCAATGATTCTACACCAGTAACACTCATTGGCTCAAGTTTGGGTGGTTTGACTGCTGCCCATTTGGGACAACAAAGTTTGGAAGTGCAACGCTTAGTTTTGCTAGCACCAGCTTTCGGGTTTTTATCCCATTGGTTGCCTAAGCTAGGGGATGAAGAAGTACAGCGTTGGCAACAGGAAAAATATATCATGGTCTACCACTATGGGGAGCAGCGCCCACTTCCCTTAAGTTACGATTTCGTTACAGATGCTGCCCAATACCAAGAAAAGCTTTTGCAACGCCCTATCTCCACGCTGATTTTGCATGGGAAAAAGGATGAAGTCATTCCCATAAAAGCTAGTCAGGACTTTGCGCAATCGCGTCCTTGGGTGGAGTTAGTCGAACTCGACAGCGATCACGCCTTGAGTAATGTTATGGAAGAAATTTGGCAGTCAATTCGCCTCTTTTGCCAATTACCTTGAAGTTGTAAAATATTAGACTCACACATAACTAATGTCCTTAGTCATTTGTCCTTTGTTAGTTACTAATGACCAATGACTAATGACCAATGACTAATGACTAAAACTATGCTTCCCTTCATTCGGTCAGATTTAGCCCAATTCACTGCTTATAAACCTCACCCCAGTAGCGATACAGCCGATTCTGTCGCCACACAGTTCGATCGGCTAGATACAAATGAAAGCCCTTACGATTTACCACCTGAGTTAAAAGAGAAGCTGGCGTGGACGTATCAGCAAGTAATTGAAACAAATCGTTATCCCGATGGTGGACATGAAACACTTAAGGATGCGATCGCTGAGTACGTTAATCAGTCAGCCGCCCTCTCATCATCCTTGTTTACTGCTGCCAATATTTCTGTTGGTAATGGTTCAGATGAACTAATCCGCTCTTTATTAATCGCCACCTGTCTAGGAGGAGAAGGATCAATTCTCGTTGCCAATCCCACTTTCTCAATGTACGGCATTTTGGCACAAACTTTGGGCATTCCTGTAGTGGCGGTGGGAAGAAATGAAACAAATTTTGAAATTGACATAAGCGCCGCACAGTCTGCGATCGAACAAACTCAAAATCCCCCGATTCGCGTGGTTTTCGTAGTGCATCCCAATTCGCCGACTGCCAACAGCTTAACTGCGGCAGAGTTGGCATGGCTAAGAAGTTTGCCACAGGATATTTTAGTAGTAATTGATGAAGCTTACTTTGAATTCAGCCAAACTACCCTAGTAGGTGAATTAGCACAGCATCCTAATTGGGTGATATTACGCACTTTTTCTAAAGCTTTCCGATTAGCATCTCTCCGTATTGGTTATTGCGTCGCTCATTCCGAAGCGATCGCCATTTTAGAAAAAGTTCGCTTACCCTATAATCTCCCCAGTTTTTCCATAGCAGCAGCATTAGTTGGTTTACAAAATCGTACACTTTTGCTGGAATCAATTCCCCAGACCCTGAGTGAACGAGCCAAACTCATCGAAATTTTATCCCAGCAACCAGAACTACAAGTCACCCCAAGTGCTGCCAACTTTATTTACCTGCGTCTTAAACCAAATAGCTTTAATTCACAAGATGCTGCTTTAAAAACTTTCCACCAGAAACTTAGAACACTCGGCACTCTTGTACGGCACATTAGCGGAGGATTGCGAATTACTGTCGGAACGATAGAGGAGAATGGTCGCACCGTTAATCGAGTAAAAGCTGCTTTGGCAAATTTGTCATCTTAGCAATTTACTCAGTAATTAAACCTGCTATTCACCTCACTGCCCAAACGGCGTACTACTCCAACTGTTTGTGGCAGCACACCCACTAAAAGAGCAAAGGCAACATCCGGCAAAAGAGACACTATTTCTGGTGGAAAGTATTGTTCAAATTGATCGAGAATTTTCTGGACTCGCTGCCCAGGCAGTGGGTTTTCTGTAATTTGTTTGATCAATCGAATCCACTGTCGCCTAATCAAGTAAGCCTTCTGGCGTTCTTCATTAGATTCAGGAGTTAATAAAGACAGATTACCTATGGGCAGTGCCCTTTGGCAATCACAATCATAATCCCCACCGACAGCAGCCCCAGGCCCAGCAAACTCTGCATGGTAGCGTTTAAAGAGTATTAATCCATTTCGCCTACGACTATTGACGATGAAAACTTCTCCACTGTGCAAACGTGTAAGGATATCCGAGCCTTGCGATTGCTCAGTTCCGTCTGACATGACAACAGAGTCAAGGAAAGTAGTTTCAGGGTAATAAGTTGATACCATAGAGGTCTGATAGCGTCGATGCTGTTCGCTATCCATGTTTTTTAAACTTTTAATGAATGTTGTTGTAGTATGCACTTCAAAACGGAACTAGCTGTTATATCAAATCAAGTTTTTGAATTCTTTTATTATCAAGACCTTTCTAGTCAATCTCACTAAAAATAGCAATATATAGGCGTTGTTTCAGTAATTAAGTGATTATATTTTATGAGATATAACTACATTTGTCTGTAAACTATACTAGTGTTTTCTTAAAGTTTTTATAAAGATGAATATATGAATTACAAAGTTATTATGAGGAAGTAATGATTTCTTTCAACGCGATTTAGCGTATGTTCCCATTATAGTCCATTTTCATCTATATCGATTGCTTTAAAAAATTTGTTAAGCATAAATCCCAAAAGCTAAATTTAACATTTTTTAATATTAAAAATATTTGCCAAAAAGATAATTTGTTTATAGCGACGAGGGCATTTTTCGTAAAAAGTTAAAATAAAATATTCTTTTGATAAAAAATTATCAAAAGCTTTTTACTCGCTTCGTAAATTAACAAACATGTTTGAGTTTTGATTTATTAAGACTCCTATTTGATTGCGTGAAAAAACTTAGTATAACTCAAAGAGCCTTCTTTATCGTTAGCTCTTGCCTGCTAAATCAAGTAAGTCCTGGAAATCAAAGCGGATTTATATGGATATTTAGCTAATATTGGCTAAATTTCTAATTAAACCCCGTTCATTTGAAAACCTAGAGTTCTTAATAAGAGTATATTATCTAGTCCTGGCTTGAGTTTTGAGCTTTCTCTGAGTCAAAATAATTGTGGTTATAAAGGTAGACGTGGTTTAGCTTATTTTGTGTTTGATTACCGCTATGAGTTACAGATTTTATCGAATTAATTGGAATGGAATACAAAACTTGACAATTGCCAAAACAAAACTCAGAGAATGGAATCAGCACTCAGGTGCTTATGCAATAACATCTGGCTTGAGCGTCTTAGAAGAAGTGTATTCCAATTAGATTCGACTTTATGCACTCGATATCCCAGCTTGAAATAAAGCTGTCGTGCTTGATGGTTATTTTCTAAAACATGGAGATATAAGTCTTGAAATCCCCACTCGCGAGAGACTTTTTCACAGCTAGTAAGTAATCCTGAAGCCACACCATGTCTACGGTATTTTGGGTGAACCGCTAAATTAGATAAGTAAGGAAAACCTACACCAATTTGGCTCCATGAATCACTACTGTAGCGTACACCCATTTCCACACTTCCTACTAAGTTATTAGCCTCACCAGTAGTAGCTTCAAGGGCAACTAAGCACACATGACGGGGCGCAGGTGATGCCATCCGATGCCTTAAGTCTTCGTAAATACCCAGACGTAGCAACGGAAAAGCCCATCCCCATATACCCTTGTGGGAGTGAAAGCTTTCAGTAATAATTTGGGCAACACCAATCAAATCAGCAGGTGTAGCTGTACGAATTTGGAATTGGCAGGATGCTGGATCGATTGGCTGTTGGTGGTATGGGTGAAAAAACCGATATTTCAAGGCTAGTTTAGTATTGATTTTATTCAACAAAAATTTTCTCAAATATCCTAAAACAAGATTTAAACTAAATCAGAACTTAAGAGTTGCCCAGGAGATTTAACTGAACCAATATTGCTAATTCGCTTTTGCTTGTCGATTAAACAAATTTTTACACTTTAGTTTTGAGTTTTATAACCTGCATTTTTGAAAGAGTATTAGGAGTTACAACTTCATAAATCTATAACCTTAAATTCAGTATATTCATTGCATACCTTGTTTTAGGTGGACAGAATATCAAACTGATTGCCACAAAAACATCTGTAAAGTGATAGAGCTTTGAGCGAGTGGGCAGAGGAATAGCATAACTTGTCTGTAAGCAGCATCTCCAAAATTGTTAAGTAAGTACACTATTGGCAAACTCTGGTTTCAAACCACCCTTGGTTACAGTACTGAACTTGTTTTTTGCAGTTACCGCTACACTTATACTACTTTGCTACCAAGTTATCCAAATAGGCTGTACAGGTACTGGGATAAGAATCTGTAAGGTTTCCTAAACCCTAATTTCTAACTCCTCAACCACTATCACTTGTCTTAATGATAGTTCTGATTGCTAAATTAGAAAGAGGTATTTGTCTAATAGTATACTTTGGCTTTAAATCTTATTGTTCTAATTTCACTGACTCTACCATGACTACCATAAATAAAATTTACCTGCAAGTGTTATTACAACAGCTGTGGAGGGAAAACTTAATATGCAGCTTTATCTGGATTTTTCAGATGGCTATGAGCGCTGTATGTATTATCAGACATTGCTCACAGGAGGTGAAAAAAGATTTGGCAAGCAAGCGTCGACTCTGTAACACTAAAACTGGCAATGAAAGTAATTACACTGCACCAACGCAAATGGTAATCGGCACAAGCAATTGAGACGAATTACTGTGAGTAAACGCTCCTACACTCAGCAGTCATGTAGCCAAATAGCCCTATTGGTCAAAATGCTCTGCTCTTACCTGACTCAGAAAAATTCTTACCTGATCAGATTATTCTTTATCCGACTGCCGTTGCAGCAGGAAAGCGGTGCATGAAATCCCAAGCAAACAGTAAGCCTAAAATTTTGGTTGTCGATGATGAACCAGACAACCTTGACTTGCTTTACCGCACTTTCTATCGTGATTATAAGGTGCTAAGGGCAACCTCTGGCCCTGCGGCCCTCGATCTGCTGGCTCAAGAGGGAGAGATCGCGGTGATCATCTCCGATCAGCGGATGCCGATGATGAGCGGTACAGAATTTTTGAGCCTAACAGCAACTCAATATCCAGATATTATCCGGATTATTTTAACTGGCTACACCGATGTCGAAGACTTGGTGGAAGCAATCAATGCTGGCAAGGTATTTAAATATGTAACCAAACCGTGGGAAGCGGAGGAACTAAAAGCAGTGGTACGTCAAGCTTTGGATACCCACAATGTCCTCAAAGCTAGAACCCGCGAACTTACCCGCACACTCCGTCAAGAATCGCTGCTGAATACCGTTACCAATACGATTCGCAGTGCTTTAGACTACAGACAAATTTTGCAAGCAATTGTAGATACAGTGGGTCACATGTTGGAAGTGGATGTTTGTCTGCTACGTTCCTTTCAAGATGAGCAGTTGGCGGATAAAGGGTTTATTTATCAAAAGCCTGTTTCTGAAGAAGCAGAGGTGCAGGAGAGCAAAGAGGAAGTAGCAGTAAGTCTTTCCACTCTGCCCGCTATATCCTCTGCAACTTCTCTGCCTCTTTTGGCTCAGACGGTGTGGGAAACCCGCGAAGTTCAGGTGATTCACGATGTGATTGATGATGAGCGCATTCACGGTAACACTCCCGAACTGCGTGAGCGTGGGCAAGCTTTTGCTGCTGCTAACATTTGTTCTAGTTTGGTTGTGCCATTGATCTGCCAACAAGAATTGATGGCAGTGTTAGCACTGCACCAGTGTTCTGTTCCTCGGTTCTGGGGGGATGATGAGGTGCAGCTAGTTTTGATGGTAGCGGATCAGGCAGCCTTGGCTTTGTCTCAAGCTTATGCTTACGAACAAGTACGTGCCCTTGCCAAGCGAGAGAGCTTGATTAATACGATTACTAGCGCGATTCGCTCTAGCCTAGATCCTCAAGATATCTTTGCGGCGATCACTCAGCAATTGGGACAAGCTTTACAAGTCGATGGCTGTGTCTTGTCTTTGTGGACTGAGGAAGATGAGTTTGTTGAGTGTGTGGCCTTGTATGACAGTTTTCAACATCTAGAAAATTTAAGTAGGCACAGCCCGTCGCAGGCATCGCCAACCCCAGACAATAGCTCAAGTAGCAATAATCATCTACCAAGCCAGAGATTACCCTATTCTCAAGCATCTATACAGGAGAATCCCATCCTCCAACAAATGCTACAGACACATGAACCTGTGGTAATTGGTAATGTGAGCCATGCTCCTTCGGATGTGCGGGGTTTTGATTTGCCTTTAAAAATGCCAGCGCGGTCGCTAATGTTTGTGCCATTATTGGCTGATGGCAAATGTATTGGTAGTATTACTTTGCATGAAGGTAAAAAAGTACGTCAGTGGTTGCCATCTGATATCGATTTGGCGAAAGCAGTAGCAGCGCAAGCCGCGATCGCCGTGCAGCAGTCACACTTATATCAAAAAACCCGCCAACAAGCTGAACGCCTACTGGAATTAGACAAACAAAAAACCGAATTTTTCCAAAATATTTCCCATGAGTTTCGCACACCGATTACCTTGATTCAAGGGCCTTTAGAGTCGGCGGTGGCGGCTGGTGAGGGATTATCTTACTCTCAAAGTGCGATCGCCCTGCGTAACTCCCGCCGCCTGCTGCGACTGGTAAATCAACTTCTGGATTTACAACGCCTAGATGCGGGGAGAATGCAGCCAAATTTCCATCCCTGCGATTTAGTCGAATTTGTCAGCCAAATAGTGGAATCTTTTCGTCCCTACTGCGAGAAAAAGAAACTGCATCTCGTTACCCAGCTAGATGAATGTTCTACGGTGTACTTGGACATGGAAAAATTTGACAAGGTGGTTTATAACCTTCTGTCAAATGCCATGAAGTTTACTCCTGAAGGTGGGACGATCAGTGTCAGACTAAAATCTGAGCGCGATCGTTGCATATTGCAAGTACAAGATACTGGAATTGGTATTGTTAAAGAACAAATTCCTCACCTATTTGAGCGCTTTCGCCAAGCTGAAGGTTCAGCAAACCGTTCCTATGAAGGCAGTGGTTTGGGTTTAGCTTTAGTTAAAGAATTAGTAGAATTACATGGTGGTCAAGTCACTGTGGAATCAGTTTATGGTAAAGGCACTACCTTTAGTTTATGGCTGGTGACTGGGAATGCTCATTTACCTGCACAGCAAGTACTAGAAACGCCTACCGAACTGAATACGAGCCGTGCTAGCGTAGAATTGGCTGATTTAGAATTAGTAGAGTCAACAACAGACAATATTGAAGATATTACAATAAATCTCTCCTCCAGTGTTGATACTAAAGACTCAGCACTTAAGACTCAGCACTCAATTTTAGTTGTAGATGACAATCCCGATTTGCGAACCTATGTATCTGAGATTTTCCGCCGCAATGGCTATCATGTACAGACGGCTCGTAACGGTCATGAAGGGCACAGTAAAGCTAAAGAAATTATACCCAGTTTGATTGTGACTGACTTAATGATGCCCTTAGTGAGCGGACTTGAGATGATTCAGATGATCCGCCATGAGGAGACGTTGAAAGGAACACCAATCATTCTCCTGACAGCGAAAGTAGATGAGGAAACCCGCATTGAAGGTACAGAACATGGCGCGGACGCTTATTTAGCAAAACCATTCAACGATCGGGAACTTTTGGCAGAAGTTCGCAATCTTTTAGCATTAAAAGAAAATGAACGGCGAATCGTGGAGCTAAATACTTATTTAACAGAATCGGTGCTAAAGCGCTTTTTACCGGCTGTATTGGTGCAAAAAGCCGCAACCGGAGATTTAACGTTAGATTTGCGCCCAGAACCACGCTTAATTACAGTTTTGTTTAGTGATATCGTAGGTTTTACACAGCTATCAAATACTCTCAGATCCCGACGAGTCGCAGAATTGCTAAATGAATATTTAGAAGCTATGACCAAGGTTGTATTTGGCAATGGCGGCACTGTAGATAAATTTATGGGAGATGCTATTTTAGCTTTATATGGAGCGCCAGAAGAACTAACCCCCAATGAACAAGTGCGTCGTGCCATCAATACAGCAAGAGCCATGCACCGCTCACTGGCTGACTTGAATCAGCGCTGGCGAGACCAAGGTGTATTCGATGGTGACAGACTTACTAGCGTACAGTTCCGATGTGGTATCCACCAAGGGACTGCTGTTGTGGGGATGTTTGGTAGCGCTGAACGTGCGGATTATACTGCTATTGGCCCAAGTGTGAATATTGCTGCCAGGTTGCAAGCTGCTGCACTTCCCGGTACAATCCTGGTTTCTGCTGCCGTAGCAGATTATTTACAGGAAGGAGAAATTACTAAAGGTAGTCCGCTAGAACTTAAAGGAGTAGATGAAACAGTTTTGACTTTCGCTGTTTCACCAGAGGTAATGGTTAATCGCTAAAATTTAGACTGGTATTTTAAAGCATTACCAATGAGTAACAGTGCCTAATCATATCCAGTTTATATAATATGACACCATCGGTTGCAGATAAAACTCCAATTCCAGCCAAGGTCTGGAGACGACACACCGATCCACCAGGTTTGTGGATTTTTGTCGTTGTCAGTTCAGTCTCTCTGCACTTGCTGGTGTTCTGGTTGATGCGCTCATCTAATGCATTTAGTCTGTGGTTTCCCCAGCAAAATCAATCTGCTGTTCCCATCGAATTGATAGAAATTGCTCCTAAAACAAAATCAATAATCAAATCAAAATCAACAGCCAAAATAGTTTCGTCAAAACCACTATCCTCAACTCAAAAGTCTGTACCAGCACGTTCATCACAAACAGCACCAACTACGCCTATAAATCAGGATTTTGGCGCAATAAATACCCCTAAGAATCTCCAGAAAAAGAGCCGAATTTACGCCTCTCAACCTAATAGCGAACCTTCTAGACAGCAGATAGTCCCCACGCCAGCACCTACACCTAAAACCACACCAAAACCTACACCTAAAGTCACACCCGCACCGATACCGATACCTAAAGCCACACCGACACCTACACTTCCAGTCGGTAATTTACCTTGGAACCGTCGTCAAGAAATTAAACTGGGAAAGGGAACGCAACTACCAACAGGTATCCCATCAAATCGACCAGTTTCAGAACCTGAAAATAGGGAAACTCCACCAACTTCAACTAGGGAAACTCCAGCAACTTCGACTAGAGAAACTCCACCAACTTCAACTAGGGAAACTCCAGCAACTTCGACTAGAGAAACTCCACCAACTTCAACTAGGGAAACTCCAGCAACTTCGACTAGAGAAACTCCACCAACTTCAACTAGGGAAACTCCAGCAACTTCGACTAGAGAAACTCCACCAATTCCTACAGGGGGAGTATCGGTAGCAATAGTAGCTCCCTTATCTAGAGATGAAGTGATTAGCTTGATACAATCAAAAGGATTCCGACAAGATGCTTTACCCGACGTTATCGCTTTATACAAAGGAAGCAACACAAAACAATTAGACCCAAGTTTTCTTGTCCACAATTCGGGACTTGAGCCAGCACAACTCTTGGCTAGCTTAATAATTGATAACAATGGTAATTTTAAACAAGCCGTAGTTCTAGAAATAGAACCAGTAGCACTGCAAAGTGAAAAAAGCATATACGAGCAAGCCCTCAATGAAGTTTTCAAAACAGAAAACTTTCTTGCTGCCCACAATAACAATGGCACAAAACCAGAATTAAGCAATCTGTATGTCAGGATTACAATCCAATCCGCCAATTCCAAGTAAATACTTGAATTTTGGCAGAAGCTGTGTTATATTGATAGAGTTGGAAATTTGCGGGCGTAGTTTAGTGGTAAAACTATAGCCTTCCAAGCTATTAATGCGGGTTCGATTCCCGCCGCCCGCTTAGAAAAAACTCTCAAATATGTGAGAGCAAGAAGTCAGTCTGAATCTTGGTAAAATAACTAATTAAACAGCAATTCTAGATTTTGCAGTGTGCAGAATTAGCCTGACACTGAGAGTAGGCAAATTCAAGACGGGATGAGGAATCAGGAAGACTTTCTTCAATGACATCCGCATCCTGGCTATTTAGCTATTTGTTGTTTGATAGTTGGCAGTACCCTGGAAATATCCCAATAAGTTTTGATTTTTTGAATTTAGAATTGCTGCTAATTGAGATTTTCTAGGCGAATGCGTGGATCGGCTGCTTTGAGCATCAAATCGGCGATTAAATTGCCAAC
Organism: Nostoc sp. JL23; assembly: GCF_017115065.1. Lineage (NCBI taxonomy): Bacteria > Bacillati > Cyanobacteriota > Cyanophyceae > Nostocales > Nostocaceae > Nostoc > Nostoc sp. JL23. The sequence continues at coordinate 9,893 of NZ_JABXKN010000061.1, read as the reverse complement.
AATCAGCAGTACTGCGCCCATTATCAAGCTTGCCATTAATAAATATAAATCTTGAGCTTGTAAAGCCTGTAAAGCCAATCTCCCTAAACCAGGCCAGTTAAAGAAAAATTCGGCTATGAAAGCACCATTTAATAAACCAGCTAATTCAAAACCCAATAACGTAATTAAGGGATTTATGGCGTTGCGGAGTGCATGAACGTAGATAACACGGTTTTCTGGCAAACCTTTGGCACGAGCTGTTTGGATGTAGTCTTGACGCAGAACATCCAATAATTCGCCGCGAGTGATGCGTTGCAAACCAGCAAAACTAGTAATTGAGAGTGCGATCGTTGGTAAAATCATGTGCCAGCCGATATCTAAGATTCTGCCAAACCACGACAGTTCTGAGTGGTTAATGCTAGTCATACTACCCACTGGGAAAAATGGTGAGGTGATTTGGGCTAAAACCAGCAGCGCTAAGGCAGTGATGAAACTGGGAAAGCCTTGTCCTGCGTAACTAATCACCTGTAAAATCCGGTCTGCTGGCTTATTTTGTTTAACAGCAGCAAAGATCCCTAGAGGTATGGCGATCGCCCATGTGACAATTAAAGATGCGATCGCTAATAGCAAAGTCGCTGGTACTCGTTCCCACAACAGCGATGCCACTGAACGTTGATAAATAAAACTCGTGCCAAAATCCCCTTTGGTCAAGATTCGCCATAGCCACAGCCCAAATTGCTCTGGCCAAGACTTATCCAGACCAAACTGCCGTTTGATTTCCTCAATTCTTTCTGGAGATATTTTCGGATTTTGCCGCAGCGTATCTACATAATCACCGGGAGCGAGTTGAATGATGAAAAATGACAACGCTGACGCCAACAACAAAGTTAGCAGTGCCTGCAATAGCCGCTTTGCCACATAAACAAAAGTTTCGCTCGTGACTAGCCCGATTAGCCAATCCCGACCTGTCTCCAAGGAAATTTTCGTAGATGTCATTTATATTTTGTCCTTTGTCATTTATATTTTGTCCTTTGTCATTTATATTTTGTCCTTTGTCATTTATATTTTGTCCTTTGTCATTTATATTTTGTCCTTCGTCATTTGTCTTTCGTCATTTGCCAGTTGTTTTGCTATTGACCAATGATTAATGACTAATGACCAATGACTAATGACTAATATTCAATTAAAGAGATAATCGGCACATCCGGCAAATATCTACGCCCTTGTAAATCCCGTAGCTCGATAATAAACCCAAATCCTACTAGTTCGCAGCCAATTTTCTGCACTAACTTTGCTGTAGCACTCGCAGTTCCACCTGTGGCAATCAAATCGTCCACAATCAAAACTCGGCTACCTTGGTGTAAAGCGTCTTGATGCACTTCTAGGCAGTCTGTACCATACTCTAATTCATATTCAATTGAGTGAACGGCTGCTGGTAACTTCCCTTTTTTACGGATGGGAATAAAACCAGCTCCTAATTTATAAGCCAGAGGTGCACCAAAAATAAATCCCCTCGACTCCATACCAATGACATAATCAGCTGTTATTTCAGCTTCATTGCATTTTTGTGTTAAAAAGTCAATAGTATAGCGCAGTCCCTCTGGATCGCGCAGTAACGTAGTAATATCCCGAAATAAAATTCCGGGTTTCGGGAAATCTGGAATGTCACGAACGAGAGACTTTAAATCCATAAAATGGGGAATAAAGGAGTAGGGAATGGGGAATGGGGCATGGGGAATGAGGTAGAAAAATTAATAAGCAATGCCCAATACTTCTCTACGAGAGGCTGCGCCAACGACTTCGCTCAGTACAAGTGCCCAATGCTCAATACCCAATTTCAGATACCTGAAAAATCGTACACTATAATGTCATACGCTGGGGGTCAAGTGGGAGTCAAGGCTGAAACTTCGCTCTTCATTGACGATAATTAGAATCTAAACCAAGCTATAAAAAGTATTTCACTAATAAATGAGGTGAATTTAGTTATGTTTTAAAATTTTGATTTCAATATAGGGAAAACTTTGAGTAGAAAGAGTTAAGTAATGTATATATCAGGTAGTCATGCTACTGCGACAAGTCTAAGGCTCAAGTCTTGGCTACCGATCTTAAATTTGTTTTATCTAGTCTGTTGGAACCGCACAAGGTATTTATAGAATGAATGTTTCAGCAAGTTTAACGCCGTTCAACAGTTCAACCCAAGACTCACTGCCGATGATTCTGGACACTTTACCAGATCCTGCGATCGCTTCCAAAACGTGTCCTCGGAGAACCAGGCTGCAAATTGACCTGATTTTACTGGCAATTGAAGCTTTAGAACTTGGTGGTTCGGAAGCAATCCTGGCTTTTGCTCAAGAGTTGGATCTGAAAGGAATTGTTAAAGACAGGGTGAATTTATGGCGGATGCGTAGCTCTAACCCGCTACGAAGAGCGCACATGCGCCGTCCCTTAACTATTATGGAAGCAAAAGCTTTGGTGGTCATTGCTTGCTACATAGCACGGCGTTTAACTGTTGTCATCCGCCAGCTATTAATGATATGTCAACAAATGGAAGAAAAACAGATTCCATTAGAACAGAATTTGCGGCTATCTAATTACCTAGAGCGGTTTAGAGCGCATTTTAAAAGCCGGATGAATGCTCGACGTTCTGGTGTACTAGCATTAACTTCTGATGAAAAATTAGATGCGCTAGCAATAAATTTGTTAGGACAATTACTATTTTGTACTGGTACTGCTGGAATGCAGCGGTTCTGGATTAGTCTTTTTGACGGTGAAGTGGAATGAATATTCAACGTAAGTACAGTCTACCTAATTGTACTCTTCTTTTAGAAGGGTTAAGTGATGTCACTAGGGCTGCACAGTTCCAGGAAATGCGCCCAGAATTATCAATATTGGTAAATGCAGAATGCTATTTATCTGGTTACAATCAACCCCTCACCGGAGGGCGAGAATTTTTTGAAAGTTTGGTGAGGGCTGTTAGTGGTTACGCCCAAGAATTTCTGAGTACTGTACCCAATCCGCAAGCACACAACCAGGAATCGGAGCTAGTAGAGTTTCAAAAAATTGACGGGAACCACCACAGGTTAATCATACATTCAGAGAATGCTCCAGAGGGGTTCGAGTCTCACTCTAATAATTCTAAACGTCCGCCTATTGAAATAGATTTGAATACGGTACAGTTGTTTGATTTAGTAGAAGCAGTAGATCAGTTTTTTGCTGATACCCAGACTTTACCAGAATTATCCCTAGAACTACAACCAGTTACTAGACGCTATGGTGGTGCTAGTCAGGCTGTAATTAGGCAAGCTGTTCCTGCGGCTGTAGGAGTATCGAGTTTAGCAGTAGCAGCGATCGCATTTAACCTGATTCCACCTCCCCAAATTCGTCCACCGCAGCCTAAGCCAGATGAGCAAACTAGCTCTACAACAAAGAGCCTTAATCCTCCAGCATCAGCAGCTGCAACACCCATCGAGGCTGCAACACCTACAGCAACACCCATAGCTAATGAAAAGCCAGTAGTCAAAGATTTAGAAGCACTTTTAAATACAGTTCCAGAAATTACCGATCCATCCCAGCTACGTGCATTGAATCGTCAAGTGTATAACCAAGTTCATCCAGCTTGGACTAAACGTTCAGGATTGCAACAGGATTTGATCTATCGTTTGGGTGTAGCTGCGGATGGAGCGATCGTTGGTTATAAAGCGGTGAATAAAGAGGCCAATCAAGGAGTCGAGCAAACTCCTCTGCCTAACCTACTTTATAATCCTGCTAACCGCGCTCCCATTTCTAATGAACCAATCGCCCAATTCCGAATAGTGTTTACTACAAATGGTGTGCTGCAAGTTAGCCCTTGGCGAGGATATGCTAAGACACCAGAGGTCGTCGGTGCAAAAATTACTGACTCTAATATCACTAAAGGTTTAAATAAAAAACTTTATAATACAGTTCGCCAAACCTGGAGTGGCACCCCCACCTTTACGCGAGATTTGAAATATCGGGTAGCAGTCAACAAAGATGGTGTAATTGCTGACTATGAACCACTTAATCAAGTCGCCTTTGATTATTTCCGGGAAACACCTCTTCCTAAGATGTTTAACGCCATCTATGGTTCTAATGTAGCTGCTCCCAATGACAAAGAACCTCTAGCCCACTTTCAAGTGATATTCAAGCCTAACGGCAAGCTGGAAGTCACTCCTTGGAAGGGATATCAGTAATTGGGTATGGGGCATGGGGTATAGGGCATGGGGCATGGGGCAAGAGCATTAAGTTGCTATTCCCTATTCCCTATGGCTTTTAGATAAGCATTGAGCTTGGGTAACAGTTCATCAAGAATTGGTTTAAATCTGCTTACGTGTTCATTTGTCAATAACTGTCTGGCGTAGGCTAACCTCAACCAACTGATAGTTTCATACAAAGATCCTCTCGCAATCTTGACAAAACGCCGATTGTCTTGGTCGTTGTACCTACCTCTACCTTCTGCGATATTCGCACAAATACTATCAGCAGACCGAACAATTTGCTTGCCCAATGTATCTTTAGTGAAATTGTCCCATCCTTTAGCAATACGCCAAATTTCATTAGCAAGCTTTTCAGAAAGTTGATAAACTTCTAATTCCTCAAAATCAGGTCTTCTCACAAAAGTCCATTGATCATTTATTGATCAATAGTTCCCAATTCTCAATGCCCAATTCCCAATCCCCAATTACCGTGTAATTCTCCGCATATAATTTCCCCACAACTGAGCTGCTTGAGCGCTGCTACCAGATGTCGGGGAATTATTGTCGTTTCCCAGCCAAACGCCAGTTACAAGTCGCTGACTGGGGATAAAACCAATAAACCACAAGTCAACGTTTTTATCAGTTGTGCCAGTTTTACCAGCTTCCCCTAGCCCAATGGCAGCACTACGACCAGTACCTCTTGCGATTACACCACGCATCAAACTAGTCATTTCATCGGCGACATTAGTTGTCAACACTCGTTTGTTGGCACCTGGATCTTGGTCGAAGGAGTAGATTACACGACAGGTTTTGATATCATTGCGATCGCTGCAATCACCACTGTCTAAAATTCGGTTAATGGCATGGGGAGGATTTGACACACCGCGATTGCCAATAGCGCCAAAAGCACCAGTCATTTCTAAAACATTGACTACACTTTGACCCAGTACCAAGCCAGGAACCGGATCGAGGTTTGATTTTATCCCCAAACGTTGCGCCATTGCCACAACTTTATCCAGCCCAACTTCTTTAGCAACTCGCAAGGCGATAGGATTTTCTGAAAGCGCCAGCCCAGTGGCAATATCGAAGCTAGTATCAGCACCTGCACGACAGGGTTTATAAGTAAAGCCTTGCCAAGTTAAAGGGGCGCAAGAATAACTTTTAGATGGTGAAATTCCCTGTTGAATAGCAGCAGTGTAAGCAAAGATTTTGAAGGTGGAACCTGGCTGTCTTTTGGCTTGAACAGCACGATTGAACTGACTTTTTTTGTAATCAGTCCCGCCTACCATTGCGAGGATACTGCCTGTACTAGAGTCAAGAGTGACTACTGCTCCTTGAGAAAACTTAAAAGTTCTACCAGAGTTGTTGACCGAATTACTTAATGCTGCTTCTGCTTGTCTCTGTATCGCTGGATCGAGCTTGGTTTCAATGATATAATTGCCTTCTCTTGCTGCTCCCTCTCCCAAGATTGATTCGAGTTCAGAGAAGACGTAACTGTAAAAATAAGGTGCGATCGTTTTAGCTTGCTGTTCGCAGACTTTAGGACTAATTTGGACAGTGGAGCGTCTAGCTCGGTTCGCATCCTCTGCTTTAATTTTGCCCATCTCCAGCAACCGCTTAATAACACGATTTCGGTATTCAGCCGCTTCTAGCTTATTTGGCCCATCCCCACAAAAATCGAAAGCGTTGGGAGCAGGTAAAATTCCTACCAATGTTGCTGCTTCTGCCAAAGTTAATTCTTTAGCCGACTTCTCAAAGTAATATCGGGCTGCATCCTCAAAGCCAGAGGTATCACCTCCCAAAAAAACCCGATTTAAGTACATCAGCAAAATATCATCTTTGCTGTAAAAGGTTTCCAGCTTGAGGGCGACAACCGCCTCTCGCAATTTGCGACCAAGGGTATCCTGTCTACCTACATACTCGCGGAACAAACTGCGGGCAACTTGCTGGGTGACAGTGCTGGCTCCTTGTTGCACATCTCCGCTGCGGCTATTAATCAACACAGCTCGTAAAATCCCTAGAGGATCAACCCCAAAGTGCCAGTAATAACGACTATCCTCTGAAGCCACTACTGCAGCAGGCAAATAAGGGCCAAATTCCTCTAATCGCTTCATATCTACATGAGAGGTAGTCCGAGGCTCTCTCAGAGGAGTGGCTCCATCACGGGCGTAAACAACTACTGGGGCGCGTGTCGCTGTCGGTAGAGGTTTGACTGAAAATTTCAGCCATTCGACGCCAATCACTAAAGTTAATAGGGCACTGACACCACCAACTCCATAAGCTGTCCAACTTGCAGCTTTGACATACCATGCTGGTGGATCGACGTATTGCAATCGTACAGAAGCAGCGAGTTCTGGGGGGCCGAGAGTCAGAATATCGCCATGACGCAGTTCTAGAGAACTAACACGACGTTTGCCACGATAAATGCCATTGGTGGAGTTTTCGTCTTTGATCGTGAAAACTGGTGTGCGCTGAGTAGAATTCCGCGATAATGAGAGGTGAATTTGGCTGACAACAGGGTTACGGATGACGATATCGCTGGATTTGGAACTACGACCGAGAATATAGCGATCGCCCAACAGTGGATATACCTCTGCTTTATCCGCCCCCGCATCCTGCACCCAAAGTTCTGGTACTTTGGCATTAGGCTTGAGCGCCAATTTTGAAAAATCGACCCTAGCTTGAATCGTATGTACTGCTTGAGTCAGTTGACCTAGTAACGTTTGTGGCTTGTGAGGGGGTTGGGGAGAACTCATCGGCTATTCACATCACAGTTTTTAATGAAGAATCGGGCGAATTACAATCAATTTTAGATGTTAATCTTTCATCATTTTACTCATAAGCCAAAGCATAAATTAGTTATACGGGACTTTATTGATTTAATTTATACTTAATCTTAATATTATGGCTAGAACTTATTTGTGATTTTAGTCACTTCTCTATATAAGAAAAATTTCTTCTATATTCTCAAAGGCTTATCAATAGCTAGCATTATTTGTTCAATAACTACAAGTATAATTTTAAATTTTGTCTTTTTAAACACTAGCTAGTAACAAACAACTGATTTAATTGTTACCAATTTTACATATCCACATATTCTGAAACAAACCTAAATATCTTCATTTAGGAGGATTTTCTAAATCTTAGTTATCTGCTTTAATAGGGCGAGTGTTCTGTTGAGGTTAATTTCAGAATGATGGGAAAATCTCTGACCCTGATTGGTACAGCTTTATCTTTGGCACTTACCACTAATATTGCTGTAGCCCAATCCAGTAAATCCCCCATAGCCCAATCTAGTAGCGACTCCACTAGTGCACCAGCGGAAATTAAAATGTCGCCAGAAGGGATGAAAATTCTGTGCGAGCATTTTCCGCTCAACTCGCGCTGTTCCGGCGGCACAGCAGCCACCCCTAGCGCTCCTGGTAGCACTACAGTACCAGCAGAAACAACACCAGCAGAAACAACAACGCCTGATAGCACAACTGCCCCAGGAACCACTCCTCCTGAATCTGGCACTCCCGAAACCACTCCAGCACCAGGAAGCATAACCCCACCGGCACCTGGCGCACCTAGCAACTTAACTCCAGCACCAGGAAGCGTTACTCCAACCACTCCTGAAGGCGCACCTAGCAACTTAACTCCAGCACCAGGAAGCTCAACCACTCCTGAAGGCGCACCTAGTAACCTAACTCCAGCACCAGGAAGCGTTACTCCAACCACTCCTGAAAGCGCACCTACTACTCCTGGCAGCACTACCGAACCAGGTAGCTCAACTACACCTGACCAACCTGGCACTCCTGGCACTCCTGGCAGCAGTATCGAACCAGGTAGCTCTCCCAGTACTCCCGGCTCTAGTTCACCAAAAACTCCTACCACAGGTAACTAAATTTAAAGCTGGGCGTAATCTAAATACTAGTTTGCCATCAGCGATCGTCGGTGCATCTTTCTTGAACTCTTGCATCAGTTATGTAAACTGGTGTTAGGTGACAAATAAAAATTGATAAAACCTTATACGTCAAGTCTTCGCATATAAGACTAAGTAAAGGTTTCACTAAGTCAATAGCCTGGGATTAATCATCCCAGGCTTAATAGTTTAATGGGATCTGCCAGTTGAAGTCGGTGTTTTTTGCAAGGAAGCAATTAACAGGCAAACAATACCGATACTAATAAATGAATCTGCCACATTAAATACAGCAAAGTTAATCAGGCGAAAATCAAGAAAATCAACGACGTAGCCTAAAACAAAACGATCGATACCGTTGCCCATAGCTCCACCTAAAATCAACCCATAGCCTAACTGATCCCACAAATTTAATGTTGGGCCAATTAACGCCAACGCTATCAATACTAGACTCACTCCTAAAGATAGCCAGCGCAACCACTCTACTTTCCCACTCAATAGACTAAAAGCCGCACCAGTGTTAGTGACATAGGTGAAGTGAAATATCCCAGGTAAGAGTGGTAGTGTCTGCCCCAGGCTAAAGCTTTGTACTACCCAGTACTTTGTTATTTGGTCTAAGAAAAAAGCGATGAAGGCAGCGATCCAGAAAAGACGATTTTTTAAATGCATGGCGAATTAGTCATTGGTCGTTGGTCGTTGGTCATTAGTCATTGGTCATTGGTCATGAGCTTTTGACAAATGACAAAGGACGAAAGGCAATGAACTAATAAAACATTAAGTGACGCAATATATATGCTATTACAGTAACTGCACAGACCACGGTTAGTTGACCTGGTAGTGCAAACCAAGAATATCTAAGGATTGCTTGCATCAAGGGTAGATTTTCTGTGCCTTTCCACTGAAAAAAATAGCTGATAATCAAATAAGTAATACCGCAGATGTGGAGAGTTAACAAGCCACAGAGACAACTAAAGGCAAGAGTTTCTAGTCGAGGTCTCGCTTTAAAAGCCACTAAGCCACAAATCCAAGCTCCAGGAATAAAACCTAGTAGATAGCCAAACTGAGACAGCTTGACATAACCAATACCGCCGCCATCGGCAAATACTGGTAATAAGGTTAACCCCATGACTAAATAAGCAATTTGCGAGAGCGCACCCGCATTTTTGCCTCCTAAACAACCCACCAACAATACTGCGCCAATTTGAAAAGTGACACCTAAAGAAAAAGTCTGAATTCCGTGCTGACTCCAAGTCCAAGGAAAGGTGATGCCATAAACTTCTAAGAAGGTACCACCCATTGTCAGGAGTAAGCCAATCATAGACCATAGTAATTGATTGGAAGCAGCAAACATTTATCAGGCAACCAAGGAAAAGCAAAAGGGAAAACCAACAGCAACTAGTATATTCATTAATATTGAAATGAAATTTGTGCTTACATCTTAAGAACTAGCATATTTTCTTTTGCCTTTTTGGTATGTAATTTTTCAGTTCTACGAATTGTAGCTGAGGTGTCTATTATCTGATTTTCTTGGCTGAGGCGTGCTGTGAATTCTGGTATGTAACCTAAAATATTGGTAAATTAAGATTATTTATATTAGTATTTATACTAGTTTTGCAGAGCAGTACCTAAATTTGGCTACAAAGTGTTTAATGCTTAATCTTAATTAATATTTATATATTTATATATTTTTTTATGACTTGACCAACAAAATTACACTACCAATAAATTTTTGTAAATAAAATACTAGGACTTACGCATTGACAAAAAATATCACCTATGGAATCTATAGATGCTAGATA
>NZ_JABXKN010000012.1:0-12722 GCF_017115065.1 Nostoc sp. JL23 | reverse complement strand
TTTTACTAAACTGGCATTTCTGTTGTTAATTTAACATATTTAGTCTGGGAGAGCCAATTTTGTTGTGATAGCCACAAGTTGTCAATCATGCTTTATTACAAACTAGTAGGACATACCCCTGTTGCTGTTAATTCATTGTCAGAGTGGCAAAATTATTTACACTCAGTACAAGATTCACTCAAACATCTAGTTGCCGAAACTATAGTTGGGGATGCCAAAGTATCAACTAGTTTTTCGGGATTCGATCTCACTTTTGGAGATCCCCCGTTGCTTTTTGAAACGATGGTTTTAGGCGGGCCTCATCACGGGAGAATGCAGCGTTATTCTACATGGGAGCAGGCACTAATCGGTCACGATCGTACCGTAGTAGAAGTTATGACTACCTCACCACCAGATGAGTAGTCTCAAATCAATACAGGATTATATTTAATACTTAATAATTTACACAAAACTGGATGAACTACAGCGCAGATTCTTTACCTGAGATCAAACTCATTCCCCTTGATCGTGAAGCTCTACATTTCAGACAGCCAGGAGAAACTAGAAGACCACCAACCGATATTCGATGGGTAAAAGTTCTGGAATTTTTACGCAGCAACAATCTCGCACCCAACAGCCGTAAGCTTTATGAGCGCGAACTAAAGCGGTTTTTGGCTTGGAGTGAACTGCACTATCATGAGCTACGCCCACGTCACCTTGCACTATATAAAGAGTACCTGCGGGATGAACTGCGGACTGATGCAGGTAATCCCCTTTCAAAAAGCAGCATCAATGCGGGAATTGCGGCACTCAAAAGCTTTTTCAAATGGATGTCTTACACGTATCCTGAAATTATTGCTACTAATCCTACACTGGGGATAAAACTGGAAAAAGTGCCACTACCACCAGCCCAGAGTTTAACCCCAGAACAGATGGAACAGGTTTGGTCAGCGTTAGAGTTATTGGGAGAAACAAAGCAACGGGATACAGCACTTGTTCACATTCTCAGTCATGGACTCCGGGCAGGGGAAGTTGTACAGCTAAATGTTGGCTCATTTGATGGCAAGCTGCTATTTTTACCAGACACCAAAACCAATGAACCACGCTTAGTTCCACTGCGAAAAGAGAGCCGGGAAGTTTTAGCAGAGTATTTGCGATCGCGAGAAGAAAGGAGTGAGGTGTTAAACAGCGACTCCCCACTGATGATTTCACACCATGCTTCATACAAAGGTGAACGCTTGAGTTATTACGGTATTTACTTCGCTGTGGAAAAAATCGGTGAATTAGCTCAAATTGAAGATTTGCATCCTCACTCCTTTCGGCATACCTACGCTACGGATTTAATATTACTAGGTCTTGACCCAACTCATGCCCGCAAACTCACTGGGCATCATAGTGACAGAGCTTTTCGGCGATATACACTTCGTGGCGAACAACAAGCTGCGATCGCTGCCTACTATCGTGCGATTGGTGAAGAGGAAGCAGAGTAGATTATGCCCAAGCCGTTAGATCCCAAGTGTCAGCTATGTTCCAAACTACCAACAACCCAAGCTAAAGTGCTGCATGGAACAGCAGGGGATGGATGTTGGAATCCCAAAGTCTGCCACAATCGCCGCTCATTCTATCGCCACCGCTCCCAGAATAATTCAGCAGAAATTGATTCAGTAACAGTCGAACCACCAACGACATATTTTGCAGTGCTGTATTTGTATAAAGAACCAGGGGATAAACCATTACACGCGTTAGGTGCAGAACTCTGGCTAGGGCAAAAGCCTATTTGTCGCCTGGAACCAATTCACTGCTTTGGGCTAACGGCTGGTAAGATACGCGCCTATACAGATCAGGTGTTGCAGGCTTTTGCAAAACAATACAGTGTTTCACTATATCAATATAAGGATATGTTTGAGATTACCTCAAGCTACTGCCCAGTGCGCCCTTGCCCCTTGCATCCACAATCTTAGAGATGACTACATATCGTCAATTAACAATCTGGGATGTGCTTGATGAGTTGTCCGAATCTCCACCCACATCAACACTAGTACCGATGTGGGAATGTTTAGATGCCGAGCTAGAAAAATTACCCTTAGAGGCACAGTTATTAACCGCAGCGCTTGCCTTCAGTCAAATTGCGGATATTCTCAAGTCTCGTGCCGAAGTGCTGTTGCAAGATACCCGCGATCGCAATAGTCTTTTGGGGCCTATTGTTAGCACCGATCTCTTTGCTGGTCTAGTGCGGACAACAATGCACCTAGATTTAGATGATTTGATTGAACCGGAAACACCACAAACCTTTAAACCACACGGCCCACACCAATTTTCATATCCTAACCAGGAGGGTGATTCTGTAGCAGCACCTGTTGAAAAAGCGAATGTTTTGGCAATGCTCAATGAGGTGACAACTTTAGAAGATGTCCGCAATTTGGCATCAGATGAGGATGTCCAAAAATGGCAGAGCGCCATCGCTAACCATCTGATGAATGTCAAAGATGAGATTTCTTTAGTTAAACTGCAACGTGTGTTGCAAATGCCAATGGTAGAAGTATGGTTGGGATTATTGCTGGGTGGCTTTACCTTGGAGCAACGTGGAGATTTTTATCACAACCATAATGTCTGGGTGAAAAGCTCTCCTTCCTACTATGAATCTATCCCACTATTTTAAAAATCCCTACTTGTCTTCGTAAAATATGCTTGAAAAGCTTGATTTTTCGTTTTCATTCTTTAACAAAATTAAGCTTTATAACACAAAAATGATTAGTGGGATAGCTTCATCAAAGGTGCGTTTTGAATCAGTTCTGCATTATCGAGTTCTGAATCGATGATTTCGATTGAAATATACCGTCCACGATTACCACTTGAAAACAGATCAAAAAATTCACCCCATCGCTCACGCGGCACAGATTTTTTGATGTCAATTTTACTTAGGCATCATGTAAAAATAAGTTGTACAAAATTTATTTGGAATAGCGTGCTAAATCTAGCTTTCACACAAAAACTGTTCAGGTTATTTTTACACAAATCCTTACCATGATGATTCCTTTAAATATCTTCAGAAATTAAATATGCGTTATCCAGAACCGAATGGCATTAAGAAAACCGGAAACGCTTATCAATTAAGCGCTTTGCAACTGCTTACGTAATTCATGCCGTGGTTTCGTCATTAAGGGGTAAGCTTTCGGGCGGCGTTTACGAACCCGTGCTTCACTTCTACCGGGGCGATCGCTATAATTGCATTGATGAATCGGATGCAAGTTGCTATTTCACACACCTTGCAATCCGACCATTTTCTATTCTCTCTGCTTAGAGTGATAGAGCGCTAATCCTAATTAAACAACCACAAAATTGTTTTTGGTTGGTGACAACCCAGCAGATAGTTGTGCAAATTGTAGCTGAGTAAAAGCGATCGCACTGCCATCTTGGTCAAAGAACAATGCACCTGTAACATCGTTGTAAATAAATCGCTGAGTGCTAGTGGTTGCAGATGCTCCAATAGTAAACTGATTAGCTGAAAGTGAGCCTGGTGATAATCCGCCACCAAAACCAGCAACCGATACCCGAATCACTTCATTAGTAGTGTCAAAATCATAAACTCTATCAATGCCTCCATTGAAACTATTGAAAGTAAAGGTATCAATACCAGATTCTCCAATTAGGCTATCATTACCGTTGCCACCTATGAGGGTATCATTGCCACCACCACCTTTGAGAGTATCATCCCCATTGCCCCCCACAATCAAGTCATCGTAAAATGTACCGATGATATCTAATCGCTCGATATTCTTGTAGATAACCCCATTTGTCCCTGCCGTAATTGATCCTTGGTTAGTGGTAAAATTGAAAGTCGAAGTGATTGCCTTGCTATCATCACCGTCATGGACGATCAACAAATCGTCACCTTTGCCCCCATCTATCGTATCATTGCCCCTAATAACATCAGCCGAAGGTATATCGAACGGGCGAGGGTAAGTATAGTTTCCTATTATACTATCGTTGCCTTTGCTCCCCACAATATTGTCATCGTAAAATGTACCTGAGATATTTAATCGTTCAATATTCTTGTAGCTAACTCGATCCCCACCCGCACTAATTGAGCCAGTATTAGTGGTAGCATCGAAAGTTGAACTGATTCCCCCTGTAGGATTGCCGGGATAGGACAACAAATCGTCACCTTTGCCCCCATCTATCGTATCATTGCCATTGCTGCCCAGATCGAGCGTATCATTGCCATTGCTCCCCACAATATTGTCATCGTACTCTGTACCTGAGATATCTAATTGCTCGATATTCTTGTAGCTAACCCGATTCGTACCTGCCGTAATTGAGCCAATGTTAGTGGTAGCATTGAATGTCGTTGTGATTCCCTCACTAACATAGGTAGAAAACCTCAACAAATCGTCACCTGTGCCCCCATCTACAGTATCATTGCCATTGTTGCCCGGATCGAGCGTATCATTGCCATTGTTCCCCACAATCAAGTCATCGTAAAATGTACCGATGATATTTAATCGCTCGATATTCTTGTAGCTAACCCGATTCGTGCCTGCCGTAATTGAGCCAATGTTAGTAGTGGGATTGAATGTCGTTGTAATTCCCCCAGTAGCACTACCGTCATCGACGAGCAACACATCGTCACCTATTCCCCCATCTGTCGAAGTAATTCCTGCGGCATCATATCTGGGATTGACGATCAACAAATCGTCACCTATTCCCCCATTTAAAGCATCATTGCCACTATAGCCCCCGTTGAGAGTATCATCTCCATTGCCCCCCACAATCAAGTCATCGTAGTTTGTACCAATGATATCTAATCGTTCGATATTTTTGTAGCTAACCCGGTTCGTGCCTAGCTTAATTGAGCCAATGTTAGTAGTAGGATTAAAAGTCGAAGTGATTCCCCCGGTAACACCGTAGAAAGAATATCTGGTGTCATAGGACAATAAATCGTCACCTTTGCCTCCATCTATCGTATCATTGCCACTGTAGTTCTTGGAGAACGTATCGTTGCCGTCACCACCATTCAGCAGGTTATTGCCTTTTGAAAAGTTAACAATCAAGTAATCGTCACCAGCGCCGCCGTTAAGGGTGTTGTTACCAGAGGAATAATACTCCGGCTGACCGCCGCGATCAAAAGAGACTGAGGCAGATAGAGTATCGTTACCATCATCCCCAGACAGCAGCTGATCGCCTCCCAAAGAATCAAGATTTGAATAACCAATAATCAAGCCATCGTCGCCAGTACCACCAAGAAGGGTATCATTTTCGCTACCACCAAAAAGGTTATCATTGCCCGCACCACCCCTCAACAGGTCGTTACCAGTACCACCATAGAGTGAGTCATCCCCTTCACCACCATAGAGTGAGTCATTCCCTTCACCACCGTTGAGAGTATCATTGCCTTTACCACCCATGAGAGTATCATTCCCTTCACCACCGCGTAGTAGGTCGTTACCACTCAAGCCATCGATTTTGTCATTACCCCCTTGACCATTCACCACATCATTTGAGTTGTCTAAACCTGTAATGTTGTTGTTGAGGTCATTGAGGAATGTCACCGTGTTCTTGTTAAACAGGTTAGTTTGAGTGGAGTTGGCATCAAACACATCAAAACTGTCGGTGATGCTGGTTTGTCCCTTAAACGGGATATTACCAAGAACAGGTCGTGAAGAAGTTGCTGACAGATTATCCAGGTTTTCTAATTTGAAGTTTTGAAGGATTACTTTTGTACTACCAGCCACCTCTTCAAAGGTGATTTCCAGATTGCTACCCTTCTGAGTAAGCAGCAGATTTGGGGCAGTATAATAATAACCTTCAAATTGGATGGTATCCACTTCGGCAATTACTTCTGCTGAGGGAGTTATGCCCTTACCTACGCCACCGAAATCAGTAATAGTATCGGTGTTCGGATAAGGCCCATAGTCTATGTAGACAAATTTATCCTTACCACCGCCACCAGTCAGAAAATCGTTGTCCTGATCTAAGAATGTATCGTTATTACCATTACCGTTAATCGTATCTGCGCTGTTAGTACCCACTAGGGTATCATTCCCGTTGGTTCCAATGATATTTGCCATAACTTTTTCCTATCTGAATCGATTTTTCGAGTAAATTAATTTCTCAAGTTGCAGTTAGCGCTGTTTGAGCGCCCAAAAATTCGCCAAATGTTGACGTTTCGACGTTCTTTCATGTCACTCTAAAGGGTTATGAATGGCACGAAAAAAAGATATAGTCCTTGCTCTGACTGGAACAAGCCTGGAAGGTCTGCCGCCTCCAGTAGCTTGAATTGAGGCAGAAGCCCACTTTAAATACATTCCCAGCCTCCAGGCTGGGAACAAGACGACACAAGCCTTTGGGCTTTTCTTAGTGCCATTCGGGTTTGTCTCTAATGCTTATAAAAGCAGCCGGAGTCTTGTTTGGGGTCTGAAACAGTCTTTAATTACGAATTACGAATTACGAATTACGAATTATGAATTACGGATTATTTCTTTGTACTTACCGCAGCAGCTTCGGCATCTAGTCTGGCGGCGATCGCTTCTAAGGTTGCTTTTTCAGCCTCTTCAATGGTGGTGATCGCTAGGAAAGTCGCCGTAACTGCATGGTTTTCAGCATTGGGTGATTGATATCTATCGATGGATTGTAAGTGTTGTCACCCGCCACGAAGAACAGAAGGGTTTTGTTGTATTACCCAAACGCTGGCTTGTTGAGAGGACTTTTGGTTGGTTTAATTGGTGTCGGCGATTAAGTAAAGATTATGAAATCTTACCGGAAACGACAGAAACCTTTGTTTACGTTGCGATGATTCGTCTGATGCTCAAACAACTTGCGTGATTAAAATTACCTCTCAAAAACTTTTCAGACATCCTCTTAGCATCCAGCTTTGTCTTCGCTTCATCAATTTAAGATTCAATCTCAGTTTGAGTTTTTTTCGGCGCAGATTGAATACTTTCTCTCAGCGATTTTACCCGAACTTCAACCGCTTCTAAATTGTCATGAAGATTTTTGGTGAAGTTATCAATTGCAGTACTCATGATAATTGCTCTACTATGTTGAATTTCGGAAATCTGGCTATATTCTTATCAAGTTAAGATTGAATCTCAGTTTGAGTTTGTTTAGCCGCACATTCAATGTTTACAATTTTTGACCAACATAACCTCTACCTTTGGAACGTTTTAGTGGAATTCATACAATTCATACACTATCTAACCCCTTTTTGACACCTATTTTCTATTATAATTGATTCTTTTTTGCTGCTTTTAGCAAGAGTTTTAGTACTAGGTTCAGACAATCATCTTGCAGTATTGTTGCCACTATCTTAAACTACGAATAGAACGTATTTTAACTGATTTTTCACAAGCAAGTGTAAGTATATTATTTGAAGAATAGTAATTAAAATCAGGCTTTCTTGTAAAAATATACTTATCGATTTCGCAAAAACACCTCAACTAATGCTGAGAAAATAATGCGTATAGACTCTGGTGGGCGAATGTTCCCGTATTTTTGAAGTTTTCTATAATATTTTCTATAGTAATTCCTTGAACGCTATCAATAACCAAGATAAAAAGGTGAGATTTTTGTAATCAACCAAATAACCCTAGAAATCTAAACATCAGTTTGTCATAGTTTAAGAGTACTCCATTTAATAAATCTCTAATTACTAATAAAAATAGATGAAATCTTGAAGGAAAACGCAAAACGACTAGAATCTGCGATCGTCGCCTTTGTGCTTATTGCACAGAGTACAGGATAGGGCTAAATTTTCCGCTTCAGTCCATCCACTATGTTTTTCAGCAATGATGTGGTCAATCTCATGAGGCGCAAAGGTCGCTACATCAGGAATTAGACAATACTCACAACAAGCTTTTGCCCGTTCATAAACCTGTCTTCGGAGAGCGACAGGAATATAGGTTTTGCTCATTCTGCGTCAGCTTCTTTAATCTTCAAGAAGGCTCTAGCCTTAGCCATTCTGACAATATGCTCTAAATATTGATACCCTTGCCATTGCTGCTCTTCTGCTGCGGTTAAACCTACTGTCCGATTTTTCTTTACCAGAGTGTTAATTTGAGCTTGCAGCGATTCAGAGGGATGCAGGGCAATAATGGCTTCAGCAGTAGGTAGGCTTGCCAGAAATTCTACGACTTCTGCCATACCTGAAAATCCTGACTGAGCGATCGCATTCAGTTCTCGTAACCCCAACTCTAGGATTTGAGGCAGTTTGTCTACAAAGGGTTGAAGCTGATTGACAACTTCATCAGGTAAGTCAAATGTAACTTGCATAGACGTTTGCTTTTACTACAAGGATACACTTTCTGGATTTTAGCTACCACAGAGGACACAAAGGGCACCCAGAAATAAGAGTTTGAGAGGTTTCTTGCGTAAGTCCTATTTAGGAAAGCTAAAGAGCGATCGCGCTCTAGTTCTAAAAAACTCTTTTAACATTGCCTCGTCGCTGATTACGAAGTAATAGCTTGCGAAGTTCTTCTGCACCAATCAAAATGGGTGGACAGGCTAACAAAATCAACCAATGCCAATTGGCTAGTGAAGCCGTTCCAAATACTTGTCTGAAGGGTGGGAAGTCGATGAATGCGAATAGGGCAACACATTCAACACTTATTCCTAACCAGAGCAAGCTATTATTTGACCACGACTGACGGAATACAGAACTCCAATCAGACCGACAGGCAAATAAGTTACCCACTTGACAAGCCACGATTGCTGCCAGAGTCATGGTTGTTGCTTGGCGATAGATTGCTGTCACCGTAGGATCGGCTGTATGGGAGAGGATCGTGGGCGTGACTTGTTGCAAATCTGCCAAGGAATAGCCATAGCTCCACCAGACAATCATAAAGCCCAACATTGATAAAACTGCTTCGATCGCACCGAGAAAGAGATAGGCGCGTAATAGTAAGGGAATATTGAGCAGAAACTCTTCTTTGGGACGGGGTGGACGATCCATAATCCCAGCTTCGGGAGATTCTGCACCTAGAGCTAGGGCAGGAACCATGTCTGTGCCCAAGTCTACGGCAAGAATCTGCAAAATCGTCAGCGCGGGTGGAATCTTGAAAGCAACCATGCCTAAAAATGGCACGACTTCTGGCACATTTGACGCGAGGATGTAGGTCATGAACTTGCGGATATTTTGATAAATCGCCCGTCCTTGCTCGATCGCTACCACGATCGTGGCAAAGTTATCATCGGTCAGCACAATATCTGCCGCTTCTCGTGCCACATCCGTACCGTTCTGCCCCATCGCAATGCCGATATTTGCCGCTCGTAAGGCAGGGGCATCATTCACACCATCACCTGTAACTGCCACAATTTCGCCGATGTCTTTGTAAGCTTGTACCAATCGTAATTTATGTTCAGGCGACATCCGCGCAAACACTAAGCCGAAGCGATATTTCACCACTTGTTGCAATTGGGCATCGGAGAGATGTCCCATACTTTCACCGGTGACTACACGCACCTGTTCGCTAACTAAACCAATTTGGCGGGCGATCGCTTCAGCAGTCAGTCCATAATCACCTGTTACCATCGTTATTTTGATTCCAGCTTGATGGCATTGGGCGATCGCTTTCGATACTTCAGGACGCGGCGGATCAAACATTGCCACCAGACCGATGAAGATCAGGTCTTGCTCTAAATCCTCTGCTTTGAGATCGAGCAATTCCTGCCCACCTTTACGCGTCGCCAGACCTAACACCCGAAATCCTTGCCGTGCTAAATCATCATTTGCTTTGACAACTTCATCCCAATAGTCGTGAGTCAACTCCTGCGCCTCACCATCGCGCAAAATCAAATGACAATGTTTCAGCACTTCTAATGGTGCGCCTTTAGTGAAAGCAAGATGAGGAGACTCATTTGCCCATAACTCTGAAGATTGCCAATTCAACACCACAGTCATCATTAGGCGGCGAGAGTCAAAGGGAATTTCCCGTAGGCGTGGGTACTGCTTTTGGAGATTTTCTAAATTTAGTTCCGCTTTGGCCGCCGCCACCAATAGAGCCGCCTCTGTCGGATCGCCAATTTCTTGCCAACGACTAGGCGCATTGAGATGCACCAGACGGGCATTAGAACAGAGTGCTGACCCGATTAGCAAAATCTTGGCTTTCCAAGCAATTTTGGAGTCCGAGGGAATGTTGACTTTGCCATTAGTGGGATCGTAGCCTGCACCCGTGATTTCAATCAGCGCCTTAGTTGATATATCAGGATTAGTATTTGCAGTATTTGATGGCGGTTGACGAGGGAGCCAGAGATAACGTACCGTCATTTCATTTTTGGTTAATGTGCCAGTCTTGTCTGTACAAATCACCGTGGTAGCGCTGAGGGTTTCCACTGCCGAGAGCCGCCTTACAAGGGCATTGCGCCGCGCCATACGGTTAACGCCGAGTGCTAATGCCAGCGTTACTGTTGGCAGTAAACCTTCAGGGACATTGGCAACAATAATCCCGATCGCAAAAATAAAGCTCTCGGTGACATCCATGCCAATTAGCAAATAACTAAGTAAAAATACTGTCAAACCCATAGCGATGGCGATCGCTGTGATAATTCGCACGATGCGGGCAACTTGAATTTCTAAAGTACTTGGTTCCCGTTTCACCACCGTGGTTAAATGCGCCACCTGACCAAATTCAGTCTGTGCGCCCGTCGCATACACCACCGCCACTCCTCTTCCTGCTGCTACGGTCGAACCTGCTAAAATGAGGTTGGCAATTTCTGATGGATTTACCTTTTCTTGCAAGGGCTGTTCCCCTTGGCGCAGAATGGTTTTGCCACCACGCACCGGAACCGCCTCGCGCAGACTTACAGGGGAAGGACTTCGTGCTACAGGCAGAGATTCGCCTGTCATCACCGATACATCAAGATATAAACTTTCTGCCGAAATCAAACGGGCATCCGCAGAAATGCGATCGCCTTCTTCCAATTGTATGACATCGCCGCGTACCAGTTCTCTAGCAGGAATCTCCTTGAGTTCACCATCACGATAGACTTTTACCTGCGTCGGCAAGACTTTTTTTAAAGCAGATAGAGCTTTTTCGGCTTGAAACTCTTGCGAAAAGCTAAAGATGGCATTAATCCAAATCACCGCCCACACTGCCCAGCCCAGTTCAGGTGTGCGCGAAATAAATGCCAAAATTCCTGCAACCCACAGCAGCAAAGCCATAAAGTGTGTCAATTGATCAGCAAACCTTAGCCACAATGGACGATGGGCGGGTTCAGGCAATTCATTTGCACCAAATTTCTCTAATCTCTCTCTAGCTTCATCCTGCGATAATCCATTGGCAGCAGTGCTTAGAGATTCATAGACCTCTTCAAATGATAATGCCCATAATGGTTGGTGTAATGATGGCATCCTCATCTGCTCCTGTTTTGTGATGGAAGGTGGTTAGCTTTGTATCTTTGCTTTGCGCGGCGTAAAGTGCGTTTATAAAACTCACATTGAGTTACAGAAGTAGAGGATTAAATAAAATATAGACCCAACAGCCTTATTACTCCCATTACCCATTAACTGTGACAGGGGATTGTTTGATTTTCTGAATGAATTGATTGAATACGATACAAAATATAACTAAAAAGGTACGACTTAAGCTCCATCGACTTTACCCGTCAATCGTCAACTAAATGGCGATCGCCCAAAATTTCACGGCAAACACATCTAAATTACTCTTAGTTACAACCAAGGTTGAGAAGCAACGAAAAATTACCATTTATCCTTTGATTTATTTTTCAAACCTTAAAGCGATCGCTAAAAAAGCGATGGGTTATGTCGGTTGTTACCCGCCATAATAAACAGAAAGGTTTTGTTGTACTCCCTAAATGTTAGTTAGTTGAGCAAACATAGGTAGGTTTAATCGGTGCTGACAACTGAAGCATTTATTATGAAATTCTACCTGAGACAACTGAAGCATTTATTTATGTTGGCATGATTCATTTGATGCTAAAACAACTTGCGTGATTCAACTCACCTATCTAAAACTTCTCAGATATCCTCATATCTATCTAAAGACTGTTTTTATTGAGGATATATGAATATGTTTGATCAAATAATAAAACTTTTTTACTTTTATCGTTGCTTTAATCACTAACTAAATGGGATTCGATTGGCGGCTCCAATGGTAACGCCAACCAAAGCCAAAGCTACAGTACCCAAACAAGTCCAGGGATGACGACTGCTAAAGCAACCGTGACAATCCGTACTCCTTAAACTGGCAGTTTCCAGCGCTGTGCGATCGCTGCACACACTCCTGAAATTACTTTGTGGCGATAAAAATGTGTAACAGCTTAGATCGGTTCTTGCTGACTGCTAACTCCATCAGTCGTGCGTCCACTTATTTCACTCTCGTGGATGCGGTAAATTGCGATCGCTTCTGAACGTCCCTCAGAATCAATCCAAGTTCGATTGATTGCAGGTGAGAGCGTTGTATTGCGCTCTTTTATCAAGTGCATTGCCCGATCGATGTCTGAATGCTCGGTGAGGCGTGAGGCTCGACCATTCACAATCACGCTGCGCCAATGAAGGGGCCCGTGAATTTCTTCAACCTGTAGGCAGATTTCTGGATTCGCATCTATGTCGTGAGTCTTCATGCCGACCGTTGTAAACAGGTAGATGTCCTCTTCTTCGAGATAATAATACATTGGCATCACGTAGGGTTTGCCTTCGTGTACGCAGCCAAGATGACCGTATCCCAGGGGAAACGCACCTTATTTCCTAACAAAAACTAATAAGGATTTCAAAGTCATCTATACAAGTG
>NZ_JABXKN010000016.1:0-12764 GCF_017115065.1 Nostoc sp. JL23 | reverse complement strand
ACGACCTATATTCATCAATTCACTATTTTGTTATTCTGTCAATGCGTAAGTCCTATATTCGTATCAAAGCTCCGCAGAAAATGGGTAAAACTCTGCTGCTAGAGAAAATCCTAGACCATGCAAGACATCAGGGATATGAGACAGTAAAACTAGATTTAAAACTTGCTGATAGTTCTACTCTGACTGACCTAAAAACTTTCTTGCATTGGCTATGTGTCAATGTTTCTGATAGCTTGGATGTGAAAGACTTGGTAGATGAATATTGGCAAGAAAGTTTGGGTTTAAATACAAGTTGCACTCGTTATTTTCAAAGATATTTATTATCGAATATAGATAGCTCTCTTGTTTTTGCGATAGATAATTTTGAACGTCTATTTGAATATGCCAATATTTTCTCAGAATTCTGCCTCCTGTTGCGGAGTTGGTATGAAACAGCCAAACAAGGAGACAGGATGGGAAAAATTTGGAAGAAACTACGACTAGTGGTAGTTAATTCCACAGAAGCTTACCCCACCTTAGATATCAATCGTTCACCGTTTAACGTTGGACTAGCTATTGAGTTACCTGAGTTTAATCAGCAACAGGTACAAGAAATGGTGAAATTATATGAACTAGGGGGGTATTTTGGGGAAGAGAGATTAAGCCAGTTAATCAAGTTAGTAGGTGGACATCCTTATCTGCTAAACGAGGCAATAGCTAACCTCAAAAGCCAGGAAACTTCTTTAGAGGAATTAATCAGCCTAGCTCCAACAGAACAAGGAATTTTCAGCTATCATTTACGGCAGCAACTAGAATCTTTGCAAAGTGATTCTCAGCTAAAAGAGGGTTATGCAAAAGTCATAATAGTAGATAAACCAGTACAGCTTAATCCTGAAATCACTTTTAAATTGCACAGTCTAGGGCTAGTTAAAATAGTGCGTAATGACTGGAATTAAGGCTCCGGGCTGCACGATTGCTTTATAACATTTATCTTCAATTGGTGGTCGCTCAATATATATGTCTGTATTTGCTTCTAACCCAGAATTATCAGCCGCTTGCAATTGTTGTTCGATTGCATTCAGCTTGTCACCAAGCTCTTTCAGGGTGCGTTCCTCTGACTGAAGCTGTTGTTCATATTGAAACTTGCGGGATACATCGGTTTCAATTACCAACGCTGTTCGTAGATTGGCAACTTTCTGGCTTTGAAGGGTGTAGGCTTTTTCGAGTGAGTCTTTTTCAGAGAGCGATCGCTGTCGTTGACTCTGTGATTGTGCTAAATTACCTGATGCCACCGTCTGCTGTCCAAAGTGAATATTGTAGATGTCGCCGCCAATTCGCCCAGCGTTCACTGTGTCAGCGTTAATAAACCCACCGCCAAACTGGGCATTGCTTAAGTCACTACTGGAAACTTGCTTTGGGTCTTCTGAATCTGGCATGGGTTTGGCTTAAGCGTCGTTGTTCTGAATGTTACCACCTATCTGGTCTGCGTTGACAGTGTTAGTGTCCACCATGCCACCTGCAAACTGCGGATTTTGAATATTGTAGTTAGAAACTTTCCGTGGATTTTCTACCAGTGCTTTTTGTACTGAACCTTGCTGTTCTACTATCTCAAACAGGCGGTTAATTTGTGCTTCCTGTTTAAAAATTAGGCTATCCTTATCCTCAAGTCTTACTTGGTACTGCGCCTCTAATGCCTTAGCTGCAAATTCATAGCTTTGGATAAACTGATTGTGGATTTTCCCTTTATCTGCATCAGGGGCAACAGCTACTCGGACTACGAGAATGCCATCACCTTTTTTCTCAATGCTTTGGACATCTAACTGTGCGCCTTGATTTTCAACTTCTACTTTTTTGAATGAGTATGCAAAAGCATCCCAATCGATACCGTTGCGAAAGATTAGGTCTACTGTTTCTAAGAATTTTTGGAACAGTTTGGCAAATTCTACAGGAGCGAAATTACCACTACTAGGGCGGCGCTCTTGTTGTTTTTGATGGAGGTAGATGTAGTCGCAGATTATTGCATCAAGATTAGTAAAAGCGTTAATTGCCCAGTCTTTTATACAAGATCCAGTTAGACAAGCACCTCTTAAATTTGCGTCATACAAGCTGGTTTGTGTTAAATTAGTTTCAAATAAATGAGCTTTTCCAAGATCAGCCTTTCTTAAATTTGAGCGAGAAAGGTTTGTTTTACTAATGGTAATATTCCAGTCTTCAATGAATGCTCCCGTAAGAGTTGCGCCAGTAAAGTCAGTGCCCTCGAACTGGGTTTGCACTAGCTTGGCTCTGGATAAGTCTGCATCTTGTAAGTTGGCTTCGCTTAGGATAATTATCAAAATAGCACAAGGGAAAACTCCTACTCCAATCAGAATAGATGCTACTGCAACCAGTATTGCAATTAATACTGCAACTGTAGCAATTACTGGAAAAGTAAAAGCTACTGTAATTCCAACGCAGACAATACTATCTCTAGCTATTTTAAAAACTTGTGGTACAATTTCATTTTCAAAGTAAGTTGCATAAGCCAAAGAAATCAATCCACTAATTATTCCAGAGGTAGCAACAGCTATAAATATTAAATTTACTCCCAAATTCCGATAAACAGCAATTACTAATAAAGCTGCAAAAATTATTAATAAAGCTATGCCATTATAAGCATAATCGATAAAGTTAAATAAATTGTATAAAAAGGCAATAAATAGAGCAATAATCACCAAAAAAATACTTAATATTAATAGTAAGGAAACAGTAGTAATAAAAAAAGTAATTTTCCAGCTATTTTCTACACCTGCTGTCACTCCAGCAAAATCCACGCCCCTCAAATTAGCCCCACGAAAATCAATCCCTCGGATATCTGCGCCGCTAAAGTTTGCCCCTGCAAGGTCTTGACCCTTGAACGAACGACCTCTGAGATTCTGGTGAGAGAAGTCTTGGGGCATGGCTAGGCTTATAAAAGCGAGGGGTTATGTTACATACAGCTTCAGTATGAGCTTTTAGGGACTGTAACACAAGATTTCTGTTGAAGTTTGTGTGTTCAGCGATCGCATTTCTTGGGCAAGCTTCCACAATGAAGACTTCGCAGAAGTAGCGCTCTCAACTACTGGCATATATTGCAGCACTCGTTCCCATTAAAAGTGCCACGCCGTTTCTACTAATATTTCTTTACCGTTGGCTAAAGTGATTGCTGCTTGACGGTTGTAGATCAAGATTCCCTTCCATTGATACTGCCAAGCGACGAATTATTTTCTGAAAACGGGGACGCATAATCTGCGACTCTCTCCCACCCCCACTTATAAGCAGTATCAACTAGAATTTCTTTCCCATTTCGGAACTTGATAAATTCCTGCCCGTGGTCATAAAAGATGTCTGCAACCAGTTGATTACGCTCGTCGTAACCCCACATATCCACTGCTGCCCTCCACCAGCGCTTTCCTCTTGAGAGTAACTGTTCAAGTTCTAAATACTCCAGCTTCCAGTACTTGGTGCGCCATTGATTTGCGAGTGCCTCAATTAGTATCGCAGTCGGGTAGATGGGCTTGAGGTTTTCTTCGAGCCAGAGTATATAAACGATTGCGCTCCTGAAAGCATCTTCTAAACTATAGCTTGATGCTTCTAGAGTGTCTTGGAGTTGCTCGTCATTAAAATTTACGCCGAGCGATTGCAGGGCTGGAGCATACAAATCAAATAATTCTTGTTCTACTGAATCGGCAGACCAGAACCACATAAGAAAAAGAAAACTCCTGCTGGGTGGCTAAATAAAATTTAGCATTTAGCGTGGGAATTCTTAATGTGGGGACTTTTGCGATGTCTACGACGGGCTATTCGGCGTCGCAAAACTTTGTCCACCTAGAATTTGAATAACTTAACCGCTTCATCCGGTGAATGCCGATATTCCCCCCATTGATGCCTTTTTTGTCGAGGAAGAAGCTTTGCATCTCAACCCGATTGGCACCGCAGATGCGATCGCCAACGCGGTCTATTACGCTACAGGCAAACGGATTCGCGATCTGCGCATTACATTAGACAAGCTACTGTAATAAGGGTGCTTTCAAGACGACTTGTAGTTTTGATAGAAAAAATGAGTAAACTAAAGGCACAACCAATGACTAGTTCAATTAACCAACAAATCTTACTCAAAAGCCGTCCACTTGGAGAACCGAAAGAGAGCGACTTTGCTCTTGTCGAAACAGCAATTCCAGAACCAGGGGAAGGTGAAGTCCTCAATCGGACGATCTACCTGTCCCTTGACCCTTATATGCGTGGTCGTATGAGCGATCGCGAGTCTTATGCTGCTCCAGTAGAACTGGGGTCTGTGATGGTCGGTGGCACAGTTAGCCAAGTGATGAAATCTAACCATCCCCAATTTTCAACCGGAGATTTTGTGCTTGGTTATGACGGCTGGCAAGCCTATGGCATATCAAAAGGCGAAACTTTGCGTAAGCTTGACCCCAATCAAGCTCGCATTTCCTATGCGTTGGGCGTAACGGGAATGCCCGAAATGACGGCATATTTTGCTCTGCTTGATGTTGGGCAACCCAAAACTGGCGAAACGGTTGTTGTTTCTGCCGCCTCTGGTGCAGTCGGTTCTGTAGTGGGTCAAATTGCCAAAATCAAAGGCTGTCGGGTGGTAGGAGTGGCTGGGAGTGATGCAAAATGCAATTATGCGACGAAAGAATTAGGGTTTGATGCCTGTATTAACCGTAAAACTCAAGAACTGAGTTCAGCCCTAAAAGCTGCTTGTCCGAACGGGGTCGATGTTTACTTTGACAATACAGCTGGCCCGATTTTAGAAGCGGTGTTGCAGCACATTAATCAAGGAGCAAGAATCCCATTGGTTGGTTTAATCTCACAGTATAATGCCGAAAATTCTCCTCCTGGACCTAATTTAATGCCGCTGTTGGTTAAACGGGCGTTAATCAAAGGATTTCTTGTGGGTGATTACCAACATCGGCAGGCAGAGTTTGTCAAAGATGTTTCTGGGTGGTTGCAAGAAGGTAAGCTCAAGTACAAGGAAGATGTTGTACAGAAACTGGAAAACGCCCCGCACGCCTTTATAGGCTTACTACAAGGGAAAAACTTTGGCAAGCTGATTGTTCAAGTCAGCGACGATCCGACACGATAAGCATACTTTTTGATTGAACCTCACAGATAATTTAGCAACCAGCCAGCCGATTACGTACATCATACCCCTACTGAGAAACTGTGGCATTCCACCATCTTTGCCTCGGTGACTCTAACTCAGGGTAGCTCAAAATACTGTCTAGAGCATTACCTTGCAATGTAGTTAACTTGATGACACTTCAACGACATTTTGGGCAAAGCTCTTATAAGCATCGCCCATTTGTTTAGCCACCGAGTCAGGAAA
Organism: Nostoc sp. JL23; assembly: GCF_017115065.1. Classification (NCBI taxonomy): domain Bacteria; kingdom Bacillati; phylum Cyanobacteriota; class Cyanophyceae; order Nostocales; family Nostocaceae; genus Nostoc; species Nostoc sp. JL23. The sequence continues at coordinate 7,423 of NZ_JABXKN010000016.1, read as the reverse complement.
GAAGTGAAAATCCCCAGCTTTGAGAGCTTTTATTATCCCGTCTGCCACAAGTGCAGGTGGCTGTGCAACCTGACTCATTCCTGCTGCATCGCCCATATCCGTGGCAATCGGGCCAGGGTGAACACTTAGCACAATCATGTCCTGCTCACTCAATAGTTCTCGTAATGTCTGGGTGATTGAATAGGCCGCAGATTTTGAGGCACAGTAAGTGGCAGAGTCGGGGAAACCTTTGAGCGAAGCAACAGAATTGATTTGGGCAAAGACACCACCTCCATTGGCTTTGAGTACCGGGGCAAACGCCTGAGCCATGTAGATCAATTCATATACATTGATCGAATGGCACTAAAAAAAGATAAAATGTCGTCAGGGCAGGGTGTAGGGTGTAGTGTTTAAGACAATTTAATTTGGATTGCACCAAGGAGTTCAAAATCTTCTTAATTCCCCACACCCCAATACCTGCAACCCCACACCCAGAAGCCAACCATATCAAGGGTTTGCGCTTAACTTAGTGGCATTCATACATTGATCTTCATCTGAAATTCGAGAGCACCTATTCCCAGGCATTTAAAGTTGTTGTTAGAGACTCAGAGCTGATTCGTAAAGAAAATCGGTGTTGGTTGATTGGAATGAATAGCGATGTCTGCGACGGGCTATTCGGCGTCGCACTTCAACTACTAGCATATTCCAGCACTCGTTTCCACTCCCAACGCCATGCTGTCTCTATCAGTATTTCTTTGCCGTTGGTGATTTGGTATGGATCATAATACTATTTTTAAAAGGGAGATTTTAAATATATTTTGGACACAAATATTATGGATGCAAAAGAACGAAATTGGAATTATTGTACTAATCATTTGCTCAATTGGCATGGAATTTGGACGCGATATACACCAGTTGGTGATGTCAAAGAATCATTTCAAAGTCTGAGAAGTTTTAAAAGCAATCCAGAAAAGACTAAAATCGTTCATACTAATACTTATATTTATACAAATGGCGAAAATAAGCAAGAGAGTTGGGAATTTAATTTTCTGTCAAATAGCTTAGATAATGGACTTTTTCACCCATCACGCGAGACTATGCGAGGATATTTCTTTGCTGAGGGTCATGCTACTTGGGCAACAGTGAAGTTAAAACCTAACTCGTATTTTGGGATAGAATTATTCTTTCGATATGAAGATTTACGGCATAGTGTAGGTATTGTTTACGACGAGAGCGGAAATTTATTTCATACCGCAAATATTCGTGAAGATTGTAATGGATTTCCTAGTAAATACTGGTCAACTGAATTAAATCAATTACCAGAACGTAATTTTAGTGGTAATTGGCAAGGGATATCTATGACTATTACTCCCAATCTGAAGATTTCCGAACCAATAGTCACTCAATTTAATTGGCATAAAGAAGGGCATAAATATTACTATTTACCTGACGGTGTTTCTATTAATTGTCCTAGTTCAATCAGTATAGGCACTCCTTTTTCTCTAATCGCCAATTGGTTGATTAATAATTACGAAATGTATCAACTAATTGCTAATTACGATGAATTGGGGGTCTTTTCCTCACTGACGCTAGAAACATTCTTGATATCCAATGTTTAAGAGGTTGTTTGAAAAGTGTTTTACTATGACTTTGTAGCGCGGTCAAATATGCGACAGTCGCGTATGCAGAAACTCACGCGTTGCAGGCAATTCGGGGCAGAATCCGAGTTTTGACTTCTTGCAGGAATGCTGGAATGATGATCCGGCGCTGGTGATCGCAATCAAGAAGTTGCAGGCGAAGTTTCCGCAGTGGAATATCGTTTGCGTGGATGGGGTGCGCTCTGCTTCGGCTTGTCGCTTTCCATCACATATCTCAAAGAAGCACTCCGAACAAGGATTGGGGTCAAGTCACCAGAGGCTGTATTTGTCGCTGCTTGTAAGGAGGGGAAAAAGCCAGAGGCAGCACAGGTTAAATCTGAGATAACGGCTTGGCGCTGACTTCCTGTGACATTGGTTTGGGTTAGGTCTGTTTACATCTCTGAAATTGACTCACTTAATTTCGGCTTATCGTCTTCAAGAAAATCATTTATTAAAATTATCTCAAGGAATGGGTTATTGTCACACAATCCTAAATTTTTTTCAACAAGGTAAAGTTCCTGAGAAAAAATCTTGGCCAGAAAAGTTGTTGCAGTACTACCAAAAATGCCAGATGGATTCAAAAACACGTCGCTTGCATCTAGCATTTCAAAAAGGTGTAGAGTTAGCTTTAAAACAACTCATCGCTCAATAAAAATTATTTATTTTCCAAATGGATAGTAGCCTAATTTCTGAAGCTATTGAAAGATTGAACCAAATGGCTCGACTCAATGTTCAAATCAGTTGGCGGTATTGCTCCTCAGATACTCCCGATGCCAATATCGGCATTTCTACACAAATTTTGAACTGGCCCATCGCTCAACTCAATGTCAAAGGACACATTACCATACCTGCTGGTGGTCAAGTGTTATGGCTTGCTCAACAATTTATTATCCCTGAAGATTTGCATGGCTATCCTTTGACTGATTTAGCATTACGGCTGGGGTTAACTTGGTGGGCAAAAGATGTCAAAATTTTTGTGAATGGCTCTCTAGTACAATCAGGAGATTTGTTCGATGCCTCAACCAGGGTATTGCTGATTCCGTCTGTGAAAACAGGTGAGGAGATTATTGTTGCATTACGCTTGGTAAGTCCAGATAATGATCAAGGTGCATTGATGCGATCGCACCTTGTATATGAGTCTAACAGTGATGATCGCCTTGACCCTGGTTTTGTCGCTGATGAGTTAACTATCTTGCAGCGCTATCTAGAAACCGAAGCACCAGAAAAATTAGACAGTATGACAGTTGCTGTCACTCTAATTAATTGGGCAGCCTTGCCAGATGGTCAATTCTTTAAGCAATCACTTGCAATTTTACGCCAAAACCTAGCTAACCTGTCAAGTAATGAGACGTAAATTAAGAAAGTTACCCGTAATAACAGTTTTGTTTCTCTGTCTAACTTCTCTAAGTGTGCGCCGTAGTTATCAACCAGTTGGTTAATTAAGTCTGTTTGTCCGTAATAAGTAACTAAGTCTGTTGTCATTTTTCTTCGCCTTATTAACTATGTTAATTGGTTGCTGTCAATTACTAAAAAAAAGAGTGATTGCCCCCATAAGATTAGGGAGCAACCGCAATTAATATCAGTTCAGGTTACTGTGTCTAATCATTTTCTCTTCTAGAGTTTGTGTATTCTGAACACCTCAGACCAATTACGGTCTGTCCTACCCGAACTGTGGGGATTCCTCCGCTAGTCTGGTCTACTTAGGGTTCGACTGCCCTAAGACCCACAATTCGTTTTTATTCGTTCCCTCGGAGAGATTGATTGTTCCGTTAGGTCTAGCCGCTTCGACCATTGGATTCCCAGGACTCTTACCGTTAATTGGCTCGTATTCAGCGGGAATGTGCTCCAATGGGGTCAGGGGTTTTAATGTTGCGCCCTGCCCTCGAATGGGTCGCTTTCTTAGGCTCTGTTTCACCGTAGGAACTCCCTGTTAGCACCAGTGTCAACCCGCAACGGTTGTCTGATTGTGCCCAGTTAAGAGCTTCACCCTCCAGAAACCGAGTCTGGTCAGTGTGGGCAGGTAAGGAGTCAATTCTGAGTCTGAATGGCAAGGCTTGCACTTGCATCTGACCGAGAGTTCAGCCTTTAGTGACAGTAATCTGCTGTCGGGCTGGCTTAGTTATGTACGGGCTGGATACCGAGATTCACTAGGCAACGAATCGCACCCCAAGCATGCATACGCTCAACTGCCGCAGCGTCCTGAATTGCAAGCGGGGTGATGGTTTGACGACAGGTTTCAAGGTCAGCAAGCGTTACCTGTTGCGGTCTATCCTGATCGAATGCCAGCAAAGCAGCTTCCGAAGCAAGGGTTTCCAGTTCTGCCCCTGAAAATTTCGCGGTGTTGGCAGCGATCGCCTCCAAATACTCCGATTCCAGATGAATGCCAAAGCGTTGTAGATGAATCGCCAGAATCTGTACACGCTCCGGTTCTGTAGGAAGATCAACAAAGAAAGATTCGTCAAACCTTCCCTTCCTCTTGAATTCACTTGGTAGTGCTGATGGGTCATTGCAGGTCGCAACTATAAATACGCCGCTTGTACATTCAGCCATGAACGTAAGCAAAGTACCGAGAATGCGTTGGGAAACACCGCTCGTATCGCCCTGACCTGAAAGTGCTTTTTCTACTTCATCAATAAACAAGACACAAGGTGCGATCGCGGATGCTGTTTTCAAAGCACGTTTAACATTACCTTCGGATTCGCCAACAAGTGAACCTAGAAGGGACGCAATGTCTAGTTGTAGAAGCGGTAATTTGAGTATACTAGCGATGTTTTTGGCACAATGAGATTTTCCTGTTCCGGGTGGGCCAGCCAGCAATACGCCTTTTGGTTGTGGTAACGAGAGACTTCGCGCCTCTTGTGTGAATAGTCGCCGCCGCCTCATCAGCCACTCGTGCAGTAGATCCAAACCGCCGAATGGGATTATCGCAGGTTTACCTAACTCGATACCCATTTGAGACAGTAGCCGAGTTTTGTACTCGACGGCTTTGGGGATGAAATCAGCGCCGACAACGACACCATCATTAGTTAAGTTTTCTTTGACTGTTAACCGAAGGAAGTCGCTAATCTCCTCCAGGGTTAAACCCAGCGCTGCACGAGAAAGAGTTTCAAGTTCAGCATTTTCAAGCGTAACAGTAAAACTTAATTCTTGCTCCCTAGCTGACTGTTGTAGGTCATGCAAATAAGAAGTGATATGTTCAAGTATTTGGTCAATACTAGGTAAAGGGACTTCACAATAAGGAATCAATCTGACTAGGGATTCGTGTAATTGTATGTTCTGACCCAACAATACAATGCGTTTATCTGTGGGTTTTAACCTGTGGTAAAGGTTTTTTACCTTGCTTAAAATCTCCCATGATAATTGGGGTGAATTCTTAGCAATAAAGGAGTGAATATCTCCGAGGATAAATACACCATTACCACTAAAGTTAGCAATGTAGTCGAATACAAATAGTAGTGGATCAGCATGTTGTGGTCTTTTGTACTCTGCAACTGACTTAAACACCAATCCCCCATCTGCTGCAATTAAACATTGCTCCAAAGTTGATACTCCCAGATTCCAGAAGAACACTGGACATGAAAGCTTATTGTTAGCTTCAGCAGTCAGCCACTGAATAATCGTCGCTTCATCAGGAGACAGGACATCAACCGCAGCAATGGGGATTTGTGAATCTAGTGTGGAGAGAAGATTTGAGAGATTCATTGTTTTTCAATCTGATAAGGTAATGGAGCTAGTTCATTGTGAGTATTAACAAGTCTCACGACTACTTCATAAACTTCGGCATCGCCGTCAAAAACTTCCGATGTACCGTTGTTCTCTTGGTAGGCAATTGCGGTAACTATGGCATTCAGCAGCACACACAAAGCTTCAATATTCGCCTTGATGATCACGGGCTGGTGTGGTTTTTGCTGGGCGTAAATGTGGATGAAAGGATACTCTTTAGGGAGGTACATAAAATTTCTTGGGGGAACCCAATCGTCGCGGTTCCCCTTTTTCCTGATTTACTGCCGTAAGCGAATAGAGTGAGTTGAAGTTGTACGAAGTTGTTGGGTTTGAGCTTCGTCCTTAAACGTGCGTAGTTTACCGCCGTAGGCATCGTCCTCCACAACTCCAAGTGCCTCCTCAAATGGTTGCGTAGCCGATAAACAAGTCAAGCCCTCGAACCCCTCCGCTTCCACTCGAACTTCACCTGTAGCGCTGTCGAAATGAATCAGTATTGAGCGTTCCATATCTATCTCCGTACAAATTGTTTAACTTCTTGATGTCCGGCAAAGGTTAAACGTAGGGTTTGTACACTTCCGTTAGTAATTTGTGCGATCGCACATTCACCAAACTGCTCTTGTAACTCGGCAGCTTTGACACGAACCAAATGCTTACCATAAGCCAGCATTAGTTTATTGCTGAAAAAGTCTTTGCCCAACTTCGGAACTGTCTCGTAGCTGTCGTGTATTACGTCGTACACGCCGCTTGACTGATTCCACTTGAATCCGATGTCTGCACGGGCTTTTATGGTGCGACCAGATACGATAATTTTAGCAGTTTGACCTTGAGAGCCACCGTAGTATCCTTTTAGTGATTGTGCTGTTTGGTGAACTTGTGGATTCAGCTTCAAATCTTGCAAAGCTTGTACCAGGCATTCACGGTTAGCAAGCTTGGTTTTAACGGTTGAGAAGTGTGACATAAGAATTTTGTTCCTATAGTAGAAAGAAGTGCGGTACTCTTTTTGAGATGTATATGCTGCATTTTTCGTTTAAGGTACTTAGTCTTGAGCGAATTCACCCTCGCCCAAGACTGTTTTTTACCTGAACTTGAAAGACATCACGGTAGCCTTCGACAAGCCCACGTCGTCAGTCGCTAGCTGCTGTAGATTGCGTTGTTCATCCAGCAACTTGGTGCGGATCTCTTGCATCTTTTGCTGTAATTGACTGCGCCCATCACTGCCCAGATTCTTAGACTCAATCGCTGGATCATTAACGATAGAATCTAGATGCGCCATCATCGCCTCCAAGCTACTGCCTGCCTCCGGTGAAGCGTTTGCTAGTAGCACTTGAACCTTCATCAGATGACGCTCCATTTTTCTTTTAAACTGTATGGGTTTTCTCCCTGGTTCCCAATCAGCCAACTCTTCAAGCAACTGCGCGGCGAGTTGTTCACCACCGAAGAGGGCTGATTCCCGTAGCCTTTGCTCCAGATTTTGGTCATACTGTTGAATGAACTTGGTAATCTGATCAAGACATTCGGCTTGCTGCTGGTTGAGTTGCTCAGAGAGGGCAGGGATAATCACCGGGCGACCAATAATGACTTGCAAATAGTCTTCAAGATCGGTCAGAGTCGGAAATGCTCTTAACAAGTTTGCTTTGACTGACTCTTGCTTATCCTGTGCTAATTCCCAGGTGTTAAGTGAAAGGAACTGATCAATCCGCTCTTGATAATCAAGAAGTCCCGCTTCGTAATCAGCTTTTAATTGATTACGCAATCCAGGGGCGATATTATCTCTGATATTGATTAACTGATTCCATACCAGGGGAGCTAAATCAATTGGACAAACCCAGTCACCAGTATCAGCAGACATCCACTCTTGAACTGAAGCAATCTCTTGCCTCAGTTGGGCGGCAGCTTCATCGAGCTTCTTAAATACTTTGATTCCGCGTAATCCGACTTCGGAATTTGTCACTTTCACAAGGTCTGATTCGATTTCAGAGACTTCAGCTTTGGTAGAGTCGATGCCCGGTATTATCCGGGGCACCTCTCTGTTAAATCTGGGCGTGCGACTTTCACCGCACCCAGCTTCCGATGTTCTCAGCTTG
>NZ_JABXKN010000024.1:0-70230 GCF_017115065.1 Nostoc sp. JL23 | reverse complement strand
TCTTCCATCCATAACGGAAGCGATAGCGTCCGTAAACAGCTTCTGTCACTCTCCGGGAGGGCGATTGCTAGAAGCCTTATGAGGCAATGAATACAAGCTATACTATTAGAAAAAAATCGGTCTTGTATTTGTTATTAGAAAATAATCGTGCGATGCCTGCGGCGGGCTACGCCTACGCAGGCTATACAAAAGCTCTAGAATTCAGAAATGGCAAATCTTTTCGGAGAGTGACAGAAGAGGGTTATAAGAATCTGATTTAATTTGCTTTGCACCAACAGACTTAGATAAAATAGTTTTTTAATGACTCGAAAATCTTTTTGTTAGTAACCTTATAGATACTACAACCAACGTTGTTTTTTAGCATAGACAATACTGCCAATCACAATTAATGCCATCATACAGATCACCACAGGATAAGCCCAAGGCTGTTCTAATTCCGGCATATATTTGAAGTTCATACCATAGAAACCAGACATAAAAGTGATTGGTAAAAATATGGTCGATAAAATAGTCAGGCGATTAATTCGTTCGCCTGTTTTACTAGCAATATTATCGCGTTGAATTTCCATTAATTCTGACATCCAGGCTCTTATCGCTTGATATTCTTGCCAGAGTTTATCAACGTGATGAACCAATTCTTGATTGAATAGTTCTTTTACTGGCTGACCGATCCATTGGAAATCTTCATTATCCATAATAGCCATAAGTAACTTGATGCTTTGAAAATTACGGCGTCCAGAACGAGTAGATTGCCTCATTGTGGCAATTTTTTGGTACGTTGATTCATCACCAGAATTGTCTAAAACTTCATCTTCTAAATCATCAAGTTTTCTAGAAATATAGGTAAATACAGTTTCGTAGTTATTCAAAATATCTTTAAATATGAGATAAAAAAGATAGTCAATTCCCAATTTTGGAATATCTAGAGTTCGTTTTTGGAGATTATTAGCTAAAATAGTTAAGATTTTGAGTTCAGTGATTTCAAAAGTGATAATGAAATTATTTCCAACCACAATGTTGCCACGCACAACCTCAAACTCATTATTTTTTATTTGAGAACTTAGGATTTCATAGCTGTCAAATAAACAATCTTCTACGTCTTCATCAATTCCTACAGGGGAATGGTTGAAAATCATGTTAACACGAGATGGATTGAGTCTAAAGTGCTTGATGATTTTGGCTGTTCCAGTGCGATCGCGGAAGTGAATACAACGCAACCAAATATTGTGAGAACTATCAATTCTTTTCAATACCGTATCGACATCTCTATGGGTGAAGATTTCCAGGTTATCTGGATGAAAAGTCAGGAGAATTAGCATATAGCAATCCTAATTGAGTCGTAATAAAATACTGTGACTCATGGTAATTAATCAGGACTTTAGTCCTTGTTTTATAAGCACTAAAGCGCTTACTACAAACCATCAAAACTAGTTTGATAAAGTACTAGTCGTAAATTTGTAAAGTAAAATACATTTAAATAGCACAATCACTTTCTAAGAGTTTTGACTGTTGATAGTCAACACTATATTGAGTGGTAACTCAATTTTTTTCTATTTTCCCAGATTTAGGGCGAGTAGTTGCCACTGGCGCTGAATTATTCTGCAGAATTGCAATTTCCCGCTGTGCATCTTGATAACTATCTTGTTCACCTTGCTGTTTGAATAGTTTTGCAGCTTTTTTGAAGTCTGCGATCGCACCTGATTTATTTTTCTGCTTGGTGCGAATCACGCCCCGGTTATAATAGGCTAAGGCATTGTTAGAATTAATTGCGATCGCTCGTGAATAATCCTGATTTGCAGCTTTTTTATTTCCCAGTTCAAGATAGGCGTTACCACGGTTGTTGTAAGCTGCTACATTATTAGTATCTAGTTTTAGTGCTGCGGTGTAATCTTCAATAGCACCTTTATAATTTCCAAACGAAAAGCGGTGAATCCCTCTGTGAATGTAAGCAGCAATAAATTTAGGATCGATTTGTAAAATAGTATTGTAATCTTCAGTAGCTTCTACATTATTTCCCAAATCGCTATAAATATCACCACGATTTAGATAAGCTTCTATGTATTTGGGATTGATGTTGATTGCATCTGTGTAATCTTTAATTGCTTCATCTTTTTGTTTATTAATAGATTGAGTTAAACCCCTTTGATAATAAGCTTTGGCATCACTAGGATTAATCTTAATTACTTTATCAAAATCTTGGATTGCTTCAAGTCTTTGTTTGAGGCGACGGCGAAGAATACCTCGTTGTAAGTAGGCTTCGGTATACTGGGGTTTAAGAGCGATCGCTTTGCTAAAATCTTCAATTGCACCTTTATTATCCTTCGATTGAGCAAGAGCTAATCCTCGTCCATAGTAAGCATAAGCATCTTTAGAATTTAACTTAATTGCTTGAGTATAATCTGCGATCGCTTCTTTGTATTTGCTTAATGCCGAAAAAGCAAATCCTCGGTCAAAATAGGCATTAGCATCTTGAGGATTAAGCACAATGGCTTGGCTAGAGTCTGCTTGTGCTTGCTCGTAGTCTCCCAATCGATAATAAGCATCACCCCGCCTATTATAAGCTAAAGCGTTTTGCGGCTCTAATTTAATAGCCTGATTGAAATCTTCAACTGCTCCTTCATAGTTTCCTAACTCATATTTATTTACGCCCTCTTGGTATAATGTTTTTTGAGCATCACTTACAAGTTTTGGCGATCTCAATTGCCACGCTGCAACACTAAGGGTAATACATCCAGCTATCCCTGCTAGAACTAGTAATAATTTTTTCTGATGCTGTTTTTGTTGATTGTCATCAACATTGATTAACTTTTTCAGGTCATCTAAAACTTCCGTTGCATACTGGTAGCGCTTACGATAGTCAAAACGCACCATTTTATTAATAATTTTTGCTAATTTTCTGTTAACTTTGAGATTTTTATCGCGCCAAAGTATTTCACCTGTCAGCTTATTTTTCTGACTTCGCAAATTAGATATTTCCTTTGCAGGTAAAGCTTTCAGTGCTGCGATCGCAACGATACCTAAAGCATATATATCACTGTTGTATTTGAGGTTGCCGTTAATTTGCTCTATAGGCATATATTCGAGATTTTCAACAGTATTAGTGATGGCTTCATTAAAAGTACCCAAATTAACCAAAACTAACTTTTTATCTGATGTCCGACGAATAATATTTGCTGGTGTAATATTCCGATGAATTACGCCATAGCTATGTATAATGACCAAAGTTTCTAATATCTCTAACAAAAGAGTAATTACTTGGTCTTCTTTTAGAAGTTTTTCCTGGATAATTTCATCAGTTAAAGGATTACCAGGTATGAATTCTTGGACTAGATAAAATTCTTCATTTTCTTCAAAAGAAGCAATGAGCTTTTGAATTTTATCGTGTTCTTGTCCGAGTTTTTCTAAAGTTGCTGCCTTACTGTCAAACAAGCGGCGTAAGATTGTTAAAGCTTGAGGATTGCTATTAGGAAGAGATAACTGTTTTACTACAAGTTCTTCACCATTAAGATTAACATCTTCAACTAGATAGGTTTTCTCTTTTTCCCCATCATTGAGAACTTTTAGTATTTGATAATGTCCATTTAGTAAATGACTATTCATCAATATAAAATTATAGTCTGATAAATTGCTCGATTATAGCTTACGTGTTATTACTACTGATTTTAAAATATAAATATTTATTTATTAAGCAACTTCAAATGAGATCGATGCGCGGGCTGCTACCGCGTGTATATTGCAAAGTCCCTCTCCCAAGCTTGCTACGGTGTATACACAAGTCTGAAATAGCTGAGTAACCAAGGTTTTACCCCACCCTAACCCTCCCCTTATAAAGGGGAGGGAACTAGATTTCTGTTTCCCCCCTTTATAAGGGGGGTAATTTGAGTTGTGTGTACACTGTAGCCCAAGCTTGGGAGAGAGATTTAGGGTGAGGGCTTTTGATTCAGGTTTTACGCTGGTACGACAAATTTCTCGCTACCAGCCAGTTCAAAGGCTGCATGAATGGCTTGCAAAGCTTTAACACCTTGTTCTTGCGTCACAACACAACTAATTTTGATTTCTGAAGTGGCAATCATTTGAATATTGATTTGATGTTGGGCTAAAGCTTCAAACATTTTTGCAGCAATACCTGGTTGTCCAACCATACCTGCACCGACAATACTCACTTTAGCGATCGCACTATCTAAAACAACTTCACCCCATCCTAATTCTGCCGCTACTTGGGTGAGCATTTCTCTGGCATTTTCCCCGTCTATCTGCGAGACTGTAAAGGCAATATCTCGTCTGGGAACACCATCAATCACCCGACAGCGTTGAGATTGGATAATCATATCAACGCTAATATTATGCTGCGCTAATAATCCAAACAACTTCGCCGCCATCCCCGGACGATCGGGCAATTGGCGAATAGCAAGACGGGCTTGATTCAAATCGAGGGCAACGCCACGAACGGGAGGTGGAGAGTGACGAGTTAGGAGTGAGGAGTTAGGAGTGAGGAATTCTCCCCTGCTCCCTGCTCCCTGCTCCCCTGCTTCGATCTCAAAGGCGGTGCGGAGTGCTAAGACGGCGCGATCGCATTCTGCGGCATCAACTACGCAACTTACTTTCACTTCGCTGGTGGAAATCATTTGAATATTCACGCCAGCTTCAGCTAATGTGGCGAACATCTTTGCAGCTACCCCAGGACGGCCAATCATTCCTGCGCCTGCGATGCTGACTTTGGCAATGTTATGTTCTACCATTACCTCGGCTTCGTCAAACTTGGGGTTAGATTGACTTCTTAGTGCTGGGGCGATCGCTGTTGCTACTGCTTCTGCCCGTTTTAATATTGGTGTGGTGACAGTAAAGGCAATGTCATTACTGTTACCTTCATGAACTGACTGAATAATCAAATCTACGTCTACTTTTTGCCGGGAAATTTCGCCAAATAATCTAGCTGCAACACCTGGTTTGTCGGGTACACGCAACAAAGCAACCTTTGCTTGATCGGTGTCAAATTCTACAGCATCCACTGGACGGGCAATTTCTAAATTGATTAGCGATCGCCCTTGGGGTTTGGCTGATGTCACCCAAGTACCTGGTTGATCTGTCCAGCTAGACCTAACTACTAGGGGAACCCCATAGTTACGGGCAATTTCCACAGCACGGGGATGCAGCACTTTTGCGCCCAAACTAGCTAATTCCAACATTTCATCGCAGGTGATGGCATCCATCAACTGGGCTTCGGCAACTAAGCGGGGGTCTGTAGTGAGAATACCTGGAACGTCTGTATAAATTTCGCAAAAATCCGCTCTTAATGCGGCTGCGATCGCCACTGCGGAGGTGTCGGAACCACCACGACCCAAAGTCGTAATTTCCATCTCTCCAGCGCTAGAGATACCTTGGAAGCCAGCTACTACAACTACTTTACCTTCATTTATGTGGCGACTTAGGCGAGTAGTTTCAATATGTAAAATCCGAGCGCGGCTGTATTCGGCTTCGGTAACAATTCCTACTTGAGCGCCAGTCATGGAAATTGCGGGTTGTCCGAGTTCCTGCAAAGCCATACTGAGTAAGGCAATAGTTACTTGTTCGCCAGTAGAAAGCAGCATATCCATTTCCCGGCGATTAGGATTTGGAGAAATTTCAGTAGCTAGTTTGACGAGTCCATCGGTGGTTTTGCCCATTGCCGAAACCACTACGACGATAGAGTTTCCAGCTTTAACAGTTTTATAAACACGCTGTGCAACAGCTTGAATACGTTCGACTGAACCGACAGATGTACCACCGTATTTCTGAACTATGAGCGCCATAACTTTTTTTTAATCAATTGTGCCTGCTTTCATTAACGCTTCCACCTGGTTAGGAAGCCTTCAAGGCTTATCAGTTATATAGTTTACTAAATATTGTGTCGAATACCCTATAATAATTGATTATTCAAAAACTACATCTTCGTAGAGTGCTGCCATTGTTTCCTCAAAATCCACGCTGTTGAGTCGAAATGATTGATGCTCTGCTGTGTAGGATTGTAAAACCCATAACCCTTGCTCATTGCGTCGAAAACACTCAACTCGCTGGCGTTTTGTATTAATTAAAACATACTCTTGCAGACTTTCCAGTGTTTGATAATCGGCGAATTTGTCGCCTCGGTCAAAGGCTTCGGTAGAATTAGATAAAACTTCCACAATTAAACAGGGAAATCTTTTATAACCTGGCGTTTCTCGATCTCGTTGATCGCAAGTAACCATCACATCAGGATAATAAAAGCGATTCAGAGATTCGATTCTGGCTTTCATGTCAGCGATGTAAACACGACAACCAGAGCCGCGCACATGATTACGGAGGAGAGCAAACAGGTTTCCCGCAATCGTAACGTGTGGATCGAGCGCTCCAGCCATTGCGTAGATGTAACCGTCGATGTATTCATGCTTGATATCGCTCTGTTCCTCCATTTGGAGGTATTCTTCAACGGTGACGTAATTTTGTTGGGGTGAGGCTATCATAGTTGAAACTTTAATTCAGGAATATAAGCTTCATTCTAGCGATTGCTTACTATCACCATTGCCATTTTTATCCTCTAAGAATAATGGCGATCGCACCTCCAAACCGCGATCGCCTTTTCTCTTTGAACGAAAAATTGTCGTTTCAGGCACTTGAAATAATCGAATGTACAAAAAACCTTTTTTGGCATGGTGATGCCTAAGAGCCTACTTTATTTCCTTAACCGAGCAATATCGTAACCAGATGAATATCCTGATCAACTATGGATAATGCTGTCGAGTTGGAGTTCAAGATAAATAGTTTTAAATCCGCTCTTGTTTGGGGATTCACCAATTTGGTAAAAACCGCGTTTGAGATAAAGCATTCGGGCTACATAAGAAGAAGAATGTTCCCAAGTATACAACCGTAAGTACCTTTTTGCTTTTGCTTGTGCTAGGTCGATGGTAAAGTCTAATAGCTCTTTTCCAATTCCTTTTCCCCGAAATTGTGATGCTACACAAAACCAGCCTAACCAGTCAGCTTCTTGTTCGTCTTCGCTTTTGCAATATAACCCAGTTAGCCCAATTACTTGGAAAGATTTCTCATCGATAGCAACCCAGTAATTGAGTTGGGTAATTCCACTGTTTGAAAACCATTGAGCATATTTATCTCGATATAAACTTGCCACCAGCGATGGACTATCACTACTATTACTCACGCCTGGGAAAACTTCCTCTCTTAAGTGAATTGCTTGCTCCAGGGTTGCTATCGATAATGATTCAATGTACATAGCACTAGTCACTCAAGCTTAAAGTAACCATATCTATATCTAGGCTACTATCTCAATTAATCTGTAAATTTTTTGGTGAGCAGGCAGACTAAAATGGGAACCATCATTGCTGCCATTCTCCCTCTTCATCCCGAAGAAATAATTCTACCCTAGTTTTCATACCTAATTTGCTTTTCCTCTTTCAATTTGTTTTTCTTAGTTGAGGATGGCACCAAATCGAAACGAAATACGAGCAAGTCCTGAATCTGAATGCTGTTTTCGTAGCAAGGTTTAGGTAAATACCAAAAGTAGTCCTGGCGCACATGATCCATCCGAAATCCGCACTTTTGATAAAAAGCAATGTTGGCGATACTTGAATTAGACGTGCCGACGAGTATCTGTCTCTTGCCGTGTTGCCTCGCCTCTTGAATCAACCAAGCTACGAACTCTTTACCTAATCCCTGCCTTTGAAAGTCACGGGCTATACCAAGCTCCATAATTTCGCAGGGGTCGCTGCGCCATTTCATCGTTGCTGCACCAACCAAGTGTTCGCTGTCGTCCATGCGATATACAGCATCGACGAGGTTAGCAAGCCCCCATCGCAGCGCACGCTCCGATTGTTCTGCCAACAGTAGTATTGGAATTAGCGCCTCAAGTTCGTCGTCACGAGCTTGTCGAATAGCGATCGCCATTCATATTCCCCTTTAATCACAATTTATTTAGGACTTACGCAACTGGCACAAGTGATAGTGGCAGTTGCATAAGTCTTATTATAAAAGTGAAATATTTTCTATCTGCTTACTCTGGAAGGTTCAATCCACTCATCCCAAGAGCTATCGTAGCCATCATAAGTAATTTTATAAAGATCGTTACTAACTTCTAAAACCTGCCCTGGATACCATTTTCCCTTCCACAAAATTCTCACTGCATCTCCAGCTTGAAATGATGCCCGAAAGCGTGTAGTGCCAACCCATTCATCCCAGGAACTATCATAACCATCGTAGGTAATATAGCATTTCTCATCATTAACCTTAAGTACCGTTGCTGGATACCATCTTTCCTTCCAAAGAACCTCAGCCTTTTGTCCTACAGAACAGGATGAAGCAGCAAAAGCACTGGGAATTAATGTTCCTACCCAAGTTGACACAAAGATAGCACCAAACAATACTTTGTTTTTCATGATTTTTTCTATCCTCAAACAGTAAAACCAAATTTTGATGATGATTTCTGGAAATCTACTTCAAAATTTGCAACTAACTGTTACTATTTTCGTGGGATTTATTTAGCGATCGCCTCAGCAAAAATTAGGAATTTCTGCTGCCAAATGTGAAGATAACACCGCAGGATTCCGCATTTAAAAATAACAGTAGTTACTGATTTTACAAATTTGATATCAATGGATAGTAGAGTAGTGGTTATACCAAAGCTGAAGTCCACACGTTATTCATTAGATATCTTGCAAAAATAATTCCCTAACAGCCCACCTCATAATCCTCTCCCTTTACTAAAGCTACAATGTACACACAAGTCGAATTACCCCCCTTAATCCCCCCGATGTTTTGGGAGGAAACAAGAAATCTAGTTCCCTCCCCTTTATAAGGGGAGGGTTAGGGTGGGGTTGTTATTGTCTATTTTTTAATTCCCCTTTCTAAATCTAATTTCATAAAGTCCTAGCAAACTTGCTGCTACTAGCAAAGGTAAGAAATAATAGACTCCCCGATAAGCTAACATTGAACCCAAAACTGCCGCCGCCGAAACTTTTGAGGAGATAATCAGCAAAATTATAGTTTCAAATACTCCCAAACCACCTGGGACATTACTAACCACACCGGCAAACATCGCTAATAAATAAATGCCCAAAAAGTCTGGATATGACAAAGATATATTGCTAGGAAGTAAAGCATAAAGAACTGCTGCCGCAAGAATCCAGTCAAAACTAGAAATTGCTATTTGCGCCAGAGATATTTTCAAAAAAGGAAATCGAAATTCATGTCCACGAATTATTAATGGTTGTTTAATAAAAATACTTCCTAGTAAATAAACCGCAACTAATAGTAGAAAAATTACGCCGATGGGACGCACAGTAGCAAAAGGTAAATGTAATTGATTAGGAATCTTCAGGGGGTTGATGAGGAACAATAAACCTGCAACGGCAAACATCCCCAACCAAAAAGTAAAATTGGCGAAAGCAATTACTTGAGCGATCGCAACTGCTGATACTCCCCAAGTTGAGTAAAATCGATAACGGATAGCACTACCAGTCAGCAAAGCAAAACCGATGGTATTACTAAATGCAGAGCTAATAAAATTAGTGAAAGCGATCTTATTCCAACTTAGGGAACGATTAATGTAGTTAAAACCTAAGATATCGTACCCAATCATTACTACATAGCCCAAAGCTGTCAGCCAAATTGCCCAGCTTAAGCGACTTTTGGGAATAGCAGCTAGAGAGTTGAGGATATCACGATAATTATACTGACGTAGTTCGTTTGCGATCGCCCACAGGGAGAGCAGCAGCAGCAACAAGCCAAACAAAGAACTGAAATTGAGTCGCAGCTTTTTAAGCATCATCAAGAAACTCATCCTAACTCTTGACTTTTAATTTACAACCAGTCGTAAAGTTTCCATCTTGTTGACACAGCGTTGACATACCGTTTGCATAAGCTTTTGAAGGCAAGCAACGACTAACTACCCCATGCCCAATGCCTTTCAAAGATGAACTACAAACAATCGAAAATTCTCTTGCTATTTTCAGTATTAACCCTAGTTGGCTGTAATTTCTCCCAAGGTGTAGTCGCAAAACCACCGCAACAGCAGTATTCACAAACAAAGCCTTCCATTCTTCCAACCCAGCGCAATACTAGTAACTCAGCTACTCTCCTAACCTATAAAATTGAAACTTACGATAGTCAAGCAATGGGTGCAAGTCGCACTTATGGCGTTTCTTTACCTCCTGGCTATGAGCAAAACCCAAAACAAAGGTATCCTGTAATCTTTCTCCTCCACGGTGGACATGGTAATCCCAGTGATTGGTTTATTCAGAATAAGGGACAAGCTCTCAAGACTGTAGAACAACTTTATACTACAGGTAAGTTGCCACCCAGCATCATCATTACACCAGATGGCAACGACAAACGTGGCTCTAGTCCCTACCGAGATCCCGAATATATCGATGGCCCTAACGGTAAAGTCTCTACAGCCGTAGGCGATGAGTTAGTAAAAGTTATCCAAAGCCGTTATCGTACAATCAATAATCCCGATTTTTGGGCGATAGGTGGTTTATCTTCTGGTGGTTGGGGAGCAATCAATGTGGGATTACACAACCTAGATCGTTTCTCGATTTTATTTAGTCATAGTGGTTATTTTCAAGATAAAAGTGGCCCAGCCAATAGCCCAATATCTTATATCAAAACCATTCCCCTACAAGCTCAAAAAAAGTTGAAAATATACCTAGATTCTGGTACATCAGATACTGATGAGATCGCGGAAGCAGAGCGATTTAGCAAAGTACTAAACAATCTGAAAATTTATAATTCATTTCGTCAGTTCCCTGGCAGTCACACTTGGCAATACTGGCGGAAACATTTAGCAAATTCATTGACATTTGTCGGCGAACAATTTCGAGCTTCTGAAACAGCAAACATGGCTGATAATTTAAATATTAATCAAAAAAAGTAATTGAAGTAATTAAAAATCCCTACGATCAATAATACTACTTTGCAAAACCGTTGATATTTAAACATTAATGTGAAAAACTTTACTGCAATTTTTCAGCAGATTAATTATAGTAAGTTCTAACGGAGGTGATTTTTTTACCTTTAAAATAGTATGAAGATTTATAAACTGTTAATTGGCTTAGTAGGAGCGATCGCACTCTTCACTGGCGCAGGTTATTATTATGTATTCATCTTAGGTGCGCCACAACTAGACCCACCCAAAAAAGCGGCAAATACTGGGCTAAAGTTTCAATTAGCAACCTTCAACTCCCAAGCAATGGGTGCAGTCCGTAACTACGGCGTGATTTTGCCCCCTAGCTATAGCAAAAATCCGCAAAAGCGCTACCCTGTGATATTCTTACTGCATGGTGGTCATGATGATGCTCGTGCTTATGCTGATAAATACGCACTATTAAATGTATTGCATGAACTTTATCAAAGTGGAAAATTACCGCCATCGATTGTGATTACCCCTAATGGTAATGATAATCGCGGTTCTAGTCCTTTATACGATCCCAATTACTTTGATGGGCCGAATGGCAAAGTGGGAACTTTGATTGGTTCAGAATTAGTACAAGTCGTCAAGTCGCGCTACCGCACTTTGAAAGAACCCCAATTTTGGGCGCTAGGAGGTTTATCTTCTGGAGGATGGGGGGCATTTAATATCGGATTACGCTATCTCAATAACTTCCAGATTTTGTTTAGCCACAGTGGTTACTTTACAGATGACAGCGGTTCACAAAATAGTCCTCAACAAATTGTGCAACAGCTAACCGTTCAAGATAGGAAGCGATTGCGTGTTTACCTAGATGCTGGTTTGAACGATACTAATTTGCTAGCTTCTACCAAAGCCTTCAACGAAACCTTAAATAAATTAGGCATTGCTCACGTATTTTATGCATTTCCCGGAGGTCATGGTTTGTCTGGTGCTAATGTAGGCTGGAACTACTTTCACAAACATCTTAAAGATTCACTCTCCTATGTCGGAGAACAGTTTAAACAATTAGGAGTTAAGAGTTAAGAGTTAAGAGTTAAGAGTTAAGAGTTTTAACGCCAAAACAAATGACAAATGACAAATGACAAATAATTTAAAAACTAAGATTGGACTTTGGAGTGCAGCTTTCCTAACAGGTTTAGTCGGAGTAGTAAATTTATTATCAGCAGTGACACCTAACCTGTATGGGCGGACTCACTGGTTAAAGGAATTTTTACCATTTGAAATTCGCGCCAGCGGTCATATATTTGCAGCATTGACTGGGTTTGTTTTATTAACACTCGCTACTAATTTATTACGCCGGAAAAGAATAGCCTGGTTATTGACCATTGCTCTACTAGTAATTTCTATTTGCAGCCACTTGCTGAAGGGACTGGACTATGAAGAAAGTCTACTCTCTGGAGTTTTGCTAGTGCAATTAATCTTGATGCGCCATTTTTTCACGGCGCAATCAGACCGTCCTTCCATTGCACGGGGAGTCAGAGTGCTGATAGGCGCTTTATTATTTACCCTGGCATACGGAACTATTGGATTTTACTTGTTAGATGGTAAGTTTTCAGAGAATTTTAATTGGCGGGAAGCGATAGTTCAGACTTTGGCGATGTTCTTCACTGAGGATAATTGGGGACTGCAACCAAAGAGTCGATTTGGAGAATTTTTTGCTAATTCTATCTATATTATTGCCGCAGGTACTATTACTTATGCAATAGTAATGTTGTTGCAACCTGTATTTTGGCGCAATCTAACAACTACAAATGAGCAACGAAGAGTTAAAGAAATTGTCGAGCAATATGGATGTTCTTCTTTAGCTGCGCTTACACTTTTAAATGATAAAAGTTATTATTTCAGTCCTTCGGGTAATAGTGTAATTGCTTATGTTCCCAAAGGACGGGGTGCGATCGCCTTGGGAGATCCCATCGGCCCCATTGAAGACCGCAAAGAGACAATTATTGCTTTCCAGCAGTTTTGCCAGCGTAACGACTGGTATCCTGGCTTTTACCAAACTATGCCCGATGATGTTGAGCTTTACAAATCATTGGGGTTTAAAGTACTCAAGATTGGAGAGGAAGCGATCGTTGACTTGAAAAGTTTTACCTTACAAGGTAAAGCCGGTAAAAACTTTAGACCATCAATTAGTCGTTTAACTAAGCTAGGATACCAAATCGACTTTTACCAACCACCCATCGCCAATGATTTATTGCATCGGCTCAAATCTGTGAGTGATGAATGGTTGAAAATGGTACAAGGTTCAGAAAAACAATTTTCTTTGGGTTGGTTTGACGAAGCTTACCTGCGAGAGTGCGAGATTGCTGTGGTGCATAATCCTGAAGGTCAGATTAGCGCCTTTGCCAATATTATCCGGGAGTATCAACTTAACGAAGCGACTATTGACCTGATGCGACATCGCTCGTCTCTTGAAAATGGCACAATGGACTTTCTATTTATTTCCCTGCTCCAGCATTTTAAAGAGGGTGGCTACGACAGCTTTAATTTCGGTCTTTCTGCGCTTGCTGGAGTTGGAGATAACCCGGAATCGCGCCGCTTGGAGAAAGTATTGCACTATCTTTACGAGCATTTGAATCGCTTCTACAACTTCAAGGGACTCCACGCCTACAAAGACAAGTTCCGCCCCCGTTGGGAACCGCGTTATTTGGTTTACCCCAGTTTAGCTGCCTTACCAGATGTAGTTGTAGCATTAATTCGCGCAGATTCAGGCGATCGCCTCTTCGATTATTTCAAACCCGGAGCCTAAATGTGCGCTCAAAAATTCGCAATGATTGTGACTGAATTGCGTTACACCATAACACCTCATTGCACAACGATATCTACTAGGGCCTACGCCGACACAACTTGGTATTTTTATGATACAATTGTACTATAAAAGTATGAATGTCTGATAAGTATGCAACGCGAAGTACAGTTTTGCCTAAGTTCGTAGGGAATAGACTCAAACAAACTTTGCGCTCCTCTGCGTTTAAACTTAAACCCTCAATTATCCACGAATTTACCAAACTGTGTACAAAGCTTGGTAATCAAATCATTGTGTTTTTTTACTGGAAATTAGTACGGTTATAACAGCTTATTGTGGAAAATTAATAGACTTCAATAACCGTTGCTATAAAAGATTATTGACCTTTATATGGAAGGTGGCAATATGACAAAGAATCAGATTTCTCTAGTAGAACTAATCAAAATTTTTGCCGAATATCGCAACAATATTATCGTCAACATCAAACACCTACAAGAACATTATCAAAGAACAGGTATTAAACGTATTAGAGGTGTCAGAAACGAAAATGGAGAACTGTTACAACCTTGGTTAACAACAGAATATATAGATAATGCTGAGTACGTTGACATGGGCGAGTTTCAGTTTAGCCGCAACGCTGCTACTATCAATATGCTTGTAAAACGTAGAGTTAAACTTGCTAAATCTGAAGACCAAACTCCTACTATTGAAGTCGCAGGATTGTTAGTAAATGACCTCAATACCTTTAATAATTACACGATTATAAGTGACGGCAAAATCAACGTAAAGTCATTACAAGTCAAAATTAGTAGTAAAAAAGTCTTTGACTTACTCAAACAAAAAGGCATACTGGATGCAGAAGAATTTGACTTTCGGGCAGAATATACTATTCAGTTAGATAACTTGCCACTTGTAGCTGCTAATAGTAGTTACAGCAGTATTGATGGACTATTCAATGAACTGGCAGAAATTAAAGTACTGACTAGTATTATTTTCGCTCAATTAAAAAATGAATCAGATGTATTTATCGAGGCGCAGTTAGATGAGTTTAAAAAGCACTATCTATCTAAGAATACTTACATCAACTTTCCTACAACCAATGAATACACTGATATCAGCGAAGCTTTAGCTAATGGTACTATTGACTCAAAATTGAGTTATAAAATCGATATCGGCAGTCAAGAGATTCTGAACTTGAGTAAGTTACCTTCTGCTAACAAGTTTCTCAATAGAATGTATCGCCTTTATGACAAAGAAACTGGAGAAATTATCATTAAACCGAGTTTTGAGATGGCATTTAATCAGAATATCACTGTGAGGCACAGGTTACTGTCATCACGTACCAAGATTACAAAAGTTGACGAATTGATGAAACCAATTTTTGATGATTTTCTTGGGCTTGAGGAAAATGGGATTGTTGGAGGAATCCTTAAGAAAGTTGGTGCTGATAGTTTGGCGCAGTTATTGCAGGATAAACAAACTGGTAAGCAGATCGGCAAAGAGGAAATGGTTGCAGCTTTAACAGTGGCAAATAAAAAGTTAGAACAATATGCAGAAAATATCTACCAAGATAAAATATCTCCCTTAGTATTTTGCATTGGTTCTACTGGACTATTGCCAGATAAAATGGAAGCTAAAGGCATGACTGCTGATGAAGCTGCTGCTAAATACCCAAATTTGCAATTTTCTAAAGATGAGCAACAAGGCAGTTTTTTTGCAGTTGGTGATAGTATTATCAGCATCAATACCAAAACTGAATATTACAGCAAACTTATTTCTGTTTGTGTAGACAATTAACTTGTATATACAAATGAAATAAGATTGGTATATGCAACTAGTAGAACCCCGACTTCTTTGAAAAGTTGGGGTTCTTGTCTCTCATGAATGAGTCAGAGTTGCTATATAGCAATTCCAATTATGGTTTTCCTAAAATACAGCTAGAGCTTGGGCTTATCGCAGAAGAAATTGGACTTGTGGATGAAGACATCGTTCTAAGAAAACTACATATAATCTGTAAAGACAGTAATAAAAAAATACTGTAGCAAATGATTTTTACATCTTTATTAATGATTTGAAAATATCGCTCTCCAAAAGAAGAATAACCTGCAATCCCCACAGAACCAAAGCTTCCAACAATCAATAATCTCATCAATAATTCAATGGAAGTAGCAATGGATTTACTAATAATCTTTAAGAAAATTACGCAGAAATCAGCTTCAATGAGACAATCTGACCTAATCTTCTCAACCTAAAGGAAGACATGAACGATCGCACAAAGGCTCTCCAGGCTCTCGCCGCTGAACGTTGGCGGGTATCCTTGATTCTGACTGGAGCCATGATGTTTATTTACTTTGGCTTTATCCTATTAATCGCGTTCAATAAGCCCCTGCTGGGGTCATTAGTAGTTCCTGGTCTGAGCCTGGGAATTTTACTAGGGGCACTGGTAATTGTCTCAGCATGGGTATTAATTTTTATCTATGTGCGTTGGGCAAATAGTAGTTACGACGACCAAATCGCAAGGCTGAAACGCAAATGAAGAGTGCTGAGTTAAAAGTGCTGTTAGCGGGGCGTTTAGCCCGTGCTGAGTAGTATTTGACTCACTCAGCACTGAGTAAGGCGAATTAGCTATTAGCAATTTCTAGTCCCAAATTCAAAATCCTAAACCAAAAAAGCATGAATAGTGTGTGGTTCGATCTGCCACTAGCGGCGGATATTACCAGTCTTGGTAAGTTTAACCCGTTGGCGATCGCTTTCTTTTTTCTATTTGTTGTAAGTTCTCTAGGCATTACCTATTGGGCGGCAAAGCTTACTAAAAATACGGCACAGTTCTATACAGCTGGTGGTAAAATCAGCGGTTTCCAAAATGGGCTAGCCCTAGCAGGAGACTTTATGAGTGCAGCTAGCTTTTTAGGTATTGCTGGGCTGGTGGCACTCAACGGCTTTGATGGCTTAATTTATTCTATCGGCTTCCTGGTGGGCTGGCCGATTGTTATGTTTCTAATTGCCGAACCACTACGAAACTTAGGTAAATACACTTTTGCCGATGTAGTGGCTTTTCGCTTGCAGCAAAAACCTGTACGTATTGCATCTGCAATTGGAACGCTGGTAGTAATTAGCTTTTACTTAATTGCCCAGATGGTAGGTGCTGGGGAACTAATCAAACTACTATTTGGCTTTGATTATGAATTAGCTGTGGTCATCGTCGGTTGTGTGATGATGGCTTATGTGATTTTTGGCGGCATGATTGCCACCACTTGGGTACAAATTATCAAAGCAGTTTTGTTACTCGCCGGAACTGTTTTACTAGCTATCTTGGTACTGGCACGATTTGGCTTTAACCCACTTGCTCTTTTCGCCGCTGCATCTGAGAAGTACCCAGGTGTATTAGCTCCGGGCAAACTGGTTTCTAACCCCTTGGATGCTATCTCTTTAGGGATGTCGTTGATGTTCGGCACTGCTGGACTACCACACATTCTGATGCGTTTCTACACAGTACCCGACGCCAAAGCAGCGCGGCTCTCTGTTACTTATGCGACAGCTATTATTGGCGTTTTTTATCTTCTTACCTTCATCCTGGGCTTTGGAGCAATGGTGCTAGTAGGTAAAGATGCCATTGAGAAAATTGGTACTGGTGGTAATATGGCTGCGCCGATGTTGGCAGAATTTTTGGGTGGTGATGCTTTCTTAGGTTTTATTGCCGCTGTTTCATTTGCAACTATTTTGGCGGTTGTTGCTGGGTTGACACTCTCAGGTGCGGCTGCATTGTCCCACGATTTATGGGTAAATGTTGTGCGCTCTGGCCATGCTGACGAGTCAGAACAGCTAAAGGTGGCTCGCGGTGCAACAATGCTGTTGGGGTTAGTGGCGATATTCTTGGGTATCTTGTTTAAAGGGCAAAACGTAGCTTATATGGTAGGTTTAGCATTTGCGATCGCTGCGAGTGCAAACTTCCCAGCATTGCTCTTATCCATGCTTTGGCGACGCTTCACAACCAATGGTGCAGTTGCAAGTATGTTAGTAGGAACTGTCTCCTCTTTAGTGCTGATTTATTTGTCACCTACTATTCAAGTAACGATTCTCAAGCACGCTTCTGCACCCTTTCCCCTAAAAAATCCTGGATTAATCAGCATCCCACTGGCGTTTATTGTGGCGATTGTCGTTTCACTATTGAGTACTGAACAGCTGGCACAGGAAAAATTTGCGGAAGTTGAGGATCGCATTCACATTGGTTCTGGGATGTGATTTTGTCATTTGTGATTGGGCATTGGGCATTGGGCATTGGGCATTGGGCATTGGGCATTAGGTTAGCCCTGCTCCCTGCCCCTCTGCTACTGCCCAAGTTCTTTGATGTTATTCATCACTTGTTGGTATAAGTCGTTGTTACCTTGACTTTGAAAAATGTTTGCTGCTTGTTGTAAGTCCTTGAGCGCTCCCTGTTTGTCTCCATTAGTGGCGCGGGCATTTCCTCGGTTATTGTAGGCAGGGGCAAAGTTACGATTGAGGCTAATGGCTTGATTGTAATCTGCGATCGCACCCTTGGGATCTCCATTGGCAGCACGGGCATTTCCTCGATTATTATAAGCGATCGCATATTTGGGGTTGAGGAGAATTGCTTGATCAAGATCGTCTATTGCCCCTTTTTTGTCTCCATTGGTGGCACGGGCATTTCCTCGGTTATTGTAGGCTTCGGCATAGTTGGGATTTAGGCGAATCGCTTCACTGTAATCTTTAACTGCTTCTCTGTTGTTTCCCAGTGAGGCGCGGGCATTCCCCAAGTTATTGTGGGCTTCGGCGTCGTTAGGGTTGATGCGGAGTGCTTGATTGTAATCTGCGATCGCTTTTTCCTTGTCTCCCAAATCAAAATAGGCTAATCCTCGCGCGTTGTAGGCAGCGCCATACTGAGAATTTTGACTAATTGCCTTACCGTAAGAAGCGATCGCAGCTTGCAAGTCGCCGTTTAAATGCTGATTCTTTCCCTGAAGATAAAATTCCCCACCTCTGGATGTTGTAGCTGAACGACGGCTAGGTTGACTAACTCCTATTTCTGTCACCAATACATTGTCATTCTTACTACAAGAAATACTGCTAATTGCAGTCAATGTAGTAAAAATAGCTATGGTAAATAAAGTATTTACCCTTGTTCGCTTTTGCCCAAATAAACGCCGTCTCATAAGTTAATATAAACTGCCATCATACCTGAACGGAATTAGTACCAAAATCTAGATTTTAATTCTTTAACTCAATAACTATTCTAACTTTTGATAGGCCTTTAAAGTTAATTGACAATTTTCCCTAATATTTTATAGATTTATCAGAGAAAAAAGCAGGAAATAATTATTAAGTTTCAATATTTCTTCTTCACAATAACTCTATAAACTCTGACATTTGTAGCCTAATGAACAATTTACTCATCCTCAGCTTCACTCTCTTGAGTTTTAGAAATTAGCCGCCAAGACGTATTTTTGTCAATATCTACAGACAATTGTTCCAGATTTTTTCCTAAATCCTTTTGGAGCTTCTGAGTTAGTGTGATTGGAAAATCTAAATTAATACCTTGAGTTTGTGCTAGCTTTGCCAATTCTGTAAATGCAGCTTTGACTGTTGTACGCTCATAACTAGTCAACTTATAATTAGAAGTTTCAGATATATTTTGAGCTTGCATAGCTTTTTTCATACGTTCTTGCAAATGCTCAAATTCTGAATTCAACAACTTCCATTGCTGTTCAAGTTCCGAGTATCTAGTACTTAGTGATATTAAATCTTCCGTTGCAGGTTCGGGGCTGGCTTGGGCTTGTAAGCCTAACAAGTTTAGGTGAATTTGAGCAAGATAAATGCAGTCTAGGTAAGCATACTCTATCTGTTCTTCAGTCAGAGGGCGTTTTCCCCAATCACTTTTTTGTTCTTGTTTATCGATATTATTAAAGCTACAAAGTCCTGTAGCTATTGTCTTGAGTTGGTAGTTGGGTAATGGCAAAAGATAGTAGGGAATTTTTTTGGCCATTTCCAAAGTGCAAGTAATATTTTTGGCTTTCTTGCTACCGAGAAATTTTAGATCGTAACTGGCATTGTGAAAAACTTTTTCAATGGCAGAATTTATCATAATTTGGTCAATAAATTCAGCTATGATAGTAGGCTGATCTAAGACATCTAAAAGATAGACGCGATCGCCACTCATATCTTGAGGATTATCTAATACCTGAATCAGCGATAATCGGGGATTACGACTTTTATAGTCAGCGACTTCTGTATCTATCCACAGTGTTTTAGCGTTTGTATATTCAGCAACAATGGCACGAATTTCGCTAGCCGAAGTAAGGTAGGGCATTGGCTAATATTTCCTGATATTTAAGGCATTGTAAGTAAGCCATAGTTTTATAAAGTAACATTTTGTTGGTAAGAATGCTTATACAGGATTGCAAAAAGGCTGAAGTTTGAAATTAGTCATAGATATCGCCAAATTAACTCAAATCTGATAACATCGAGTCACTACTGTGGAGTGGCATAGTCTACCATCAAAACAGCTACTCAGCATCTACATTAAATTCATAGAGAGCCACAGACTGTGAGTAAAGCCATGCTGGTTATCAGCCGTCAGGAAAATTGAATTGGAATTTCTCAAAACTGGGTGCAAAATCTTAGTTTCAAGAAATCGCCCAAATTTCAATTTTCAGTAACCTGAGCTATTGCTTAAGCATTTTTGCTACTTCACTTTTAATTGTTTTTTTAAATTTGCTCCTCATCATCACACACACCTCAATTAACCGCTTCAAGTACTCAATTCGGAGATAGATAATGAAAAAGCTAATTCTATTAGTAGTTAGTAGCATTTTGGTAGTTGGTACTTTTGGCTGCCAAGAGGCTCCTAAAACTGGTTCAGAAACTCCTAGCACAACTAATGAAGCCGCTCAAGCACCAGCAAAACCAGCTTCGCAGACAAATCAAACTGCCAAAGTTCCAGAAACACAGGCTACTCCTTTAGCAGCTAATACAGGTACGAAAGTTAAAACCGATGCTGAAAAAACGGCAGCAACAAAAGCTAAGAGCGATTTAAAAACTGAAGTTAGCGCAAAGTTGAATAAAGGCTTACCAGGCAACAAGTTACAAGTTGAAAACAAAGAGGGTGAAATTATCCTCAAAGGTACAGCCGCTTCTGCTGAAGAACTCAAGAAAGCTGAAACCTTAGCTAAAGAAGTTCAAGGTGTGAAGACAGTGAAGGTAGAAGCAAAAGTTGATAGTGTGAAAAAGCCATAAAAGAATAACTGAAGCTTTCAGTTAGCAGCGGCATAAAAGCCAACCAGAGACTTGCATCTGTGTAAGTCTCTGTTTTTGCTATAGCTATTTTCAAGTAAATAGACCAGGCGGTAGAGGCACAAGGCCTTGCATTGATGTCAACTTAACTAAAAGCCTTTTCAAATTTCGTTTCCAGCTTCTGGGCTGGAAATGCACTTCAATTGCGGCTCTGCCGCCAGCAAGGGAGGCGGCAGCCCCAAGGACGGCATTCCCAGTCAGATACTATTGGTGACAACTTAAGAAAAAAGTAATGTCAACAGGTGCATCAAGGGAAAAAACGATGGCAAATCCAAGAGTCGCAAACCCAGATCACAAGCGGGATAGAAACATGCCAGCGCCAGAAAACGAAGTAATCGCCGCGTGGATGGAAGAGCTATTAACACCACTGGTATACAATCAACTGTCCTATTACCAGCAGTTGGGGCTACGCGACCGGATTCTGGGTTTACCTCTAATGGTGGCAGCACTATTAACACTACTGTGGCGACAAGTACCATCGGTGCGCGAGTTACATCGGTTATTAAATCGAGAAGACAAATTGATTGTGCAAAGCGACTTGCGTATCGCAACAAGCATTGTCTAACGTTGTTAAATATCAACTCATACCAATTCAATTAATGATTGCAACACATCCTTTGGGTAAAGACGCGATGAATCGCGTCTCTACAAGTGGTCTATTTGTCGCATTCCTTTTTCAAATTGGTATCAAATCTCAACAGCGAGACACTTTGGACTTATCTCCACACCCCACTTGACATTTTGGCGATCGCTTTAAGTTGTCACCAATAGGCACAGCCTGGGAACGAGGCATTTAATTTGTCAAGGAAAGAAGAGAAATTGAAGAATTTATTTACCTCAAGGTTAAGTGCGATCAACGAGACTAACGATCGCTGCGGCTAAATCCACTGGATCGACGGGTTTAGGTAAGTGTTTTTGGAATCCTGCTGCCATTGCTTGGTTGTAGTTAATTTCTCCTGCATAAGCAGTCAAAGCGATCGCGGGAATTTGTCCGCCTTGCTCTGGCGGTAATTTTCTCACTTCGCGTAGCAACATATACCCATCCATGATGGGCATTCCAATATCGCTTAAGAGGATATCTGGCTGGGATTGCACTAATGTTTGCAGCGCTTCATCTGCTGATTCAACTGCCGTTACTGTCGCGCCATATTGTTCCAGCGCAAAGCTAAAAAATTCTCGCACATCGGCTTGATCGTCCACAAGCAGAATTTGCACTCCAGCAAGTAATGTCTCCTCAGTCTCGAGTTCTGCTTGAGAAGCCTCACTACTGCTAAATCGCAACTCAGAATTTTTGAGCAGAGGTAGTTTGACTGTGAAGGTAGCCCCTTGTCCTTCTCCCAAACTCTCTGCCTGAACTGTGCCACCATGAAGTTCTACTAAATGACGCACAATTGCCAGTCCCAATCCCAGTCCACCAAATACTCTGGTTGTTTTAGCATCTGCTTGCCGAAAGTAATCAAAGACGTAGGGCAAAAAGTCTGGGTTGATTCCTTTACCTGTATCAATTACCTGGATTTGGGCATCTAAACCAACTTGCTGTAGACGCACTTCTACAAGTCCATCTGTGGGTGTGAATTTAACGGCATTGGAGAGGAGATTCCACATTACTTGTTGCAAGCGATCGCCATCGCCGAGAACTTTGCCGATATCATTACTTAACACTGTTTGAATTTGAATCGATTTGGCTTCTGCTGCCAAACGCACCGTTTCTAGTGCAGATGCGATCGCTATTTTCAAATCCACTGCATGGAGATTTAAGCTGACTTTACCTTGCAAAATCCGCGAAACATCAAGTAAATCTCCAATCAATTGGGTTTGTAACTTGGCATTCCGCTCGATTGTTTCTAATGCTCGGATTTTAGTAGCTTCGTCGAACTTGCGGGTTCTGAGTAACTTTGCCCACCCTAAAATCGGATTCAAGGGAGTTCGGAGTTCGTGAGAAAGGACAGCGAGAAATTCATCTTTAATCCGGTTGGCTGTTTCGGCTTGTGCCCTAGCTGTCTTTTCAGCTTCGTAAAGTTGAGCGCGGGCGATGGCTTGCGCACACTGCTGTGCCAGTGTCAACATAAATCCCCGGTCTTCTTCGTTAAATATTTGAAGAGGAGTAAAGCTTAATCCCAAAGCCCCAATTACTTTACCTTCTACTATCAAGGGAATGGAAGCCCAAGCATTATTCGCTATAACAGTCACAACGTCTGCTAAGTCGGGATATCTAGCAATCATGGCTGCTAAATTTTCTAAAAAAATCGGCTGCCCAGTTCTGACTGTTTCTGCTATTTGGTTAGGTGCTGCGATTGGAAAACTTGTCCAAGTATTTATGAGCGTTTGCGGATAGCCAATTGCTTGCACAACTTTTAGGGTAGTATTTCCTTCAGTAAGTAAGACAACGGAACCACCAGTAGCTTCCAAGGCGGCAATGCCCTGGTTCACCACTACATCAGCCACCTGTTGGGGAGTTAGAGCTTCTGAGAAGGCAGCAGTTATTTTTTGTAAAAGTACTGTGCGATTGACAGACCGTTGAGTTTCCTGGTAGAGTCTGGCGTTGTCGATGGCTGTCGCCGCCCGCCGAGCAATATCTTCTGCTAAAGCCAAGTCTGTTTGTTGATAGTACCGACCAGATTCGGCGGTAAAAAAAGAGATTGCTCCAAATAATTGCCCGCGGGAACGAACTGGAATCACCATTAGAGAACGAATACCCAGATTTTGCAGCAATTGCAGATGTTCGTTGTCTTCAGACATCTGTAGAAGATGTGAGTCAGATAATTCGGGATAAAAGACAGATATTCCTAAGCGTAGCTGCCGTACAAGCTCTTTGGCTTTGGTTTTGGGTCGATAACGCCGTCGGATTTCGTCTAAAATATTTAGTTTTGTGGGATCGGCAATTGCGATCGCAATTTGTTTACTTGACCAATCTTCCTCAAAGACATCTACAATACACAAATCGGCTAAAGTTGGCACTGCTAGATTTGCCACATTTTCCAAGGTGATTTCATAATCTAATGAGGCAGCTAGTAAGGTGCTGGCTTCGACTAAAAAGTTTTGTGTGGCTTCAATTCGTTTGCGATGGCTAATATCCTCAATAATCCCTAATGCATACATAGGTTGTCCGTTAACATCCCAAACTGTTGATGAAGTTAGATTGACCCAAACTATGGAACCATCTTTGCAGATGTAGCGTTTCTCTAGGGAATAACCACTAATTTCTTTTGCTAAAACTCGCCCAGCATTTTCCAAATCAACTTCTAAGTCGTCAGGGTGGGTAATTTCCTGAAAGTTCATTTGAATTAACTCTTCTAGGCTATACCCAGTAATTTCGCACAGAGCAGGATTAACTTGCAGAAATTGTCCATCCAACGCTACGAGAGCAATACCGACAGCTGCTTGATTGAACATTGCCCGAAACCTTTCTTCGCTTTCTCGCAAAGCAACTTCTGTTTGCTTTGCTGCGGTAACATCTGCCAAAATAATTCCAATTCCTACCGTTTCACCCATTGCGTTACGAACTGGGTAATAGTTGCCCAGCCAGTAACCGTAACGTTCGGGTTGCTCCCTTGTCTCACCGCTGATTTCCATATTCAGCAGGGGTTCTCCAGTATCTAACACGCGCTGTAATTGTGGCTCTAACTCAGCCGCCATTGCTGGCAAGACTTCTCTAAATTTGCATCCTAGATGTTCTTCTATAGTTAAACCGTTAATGTCAGCGAAAACTTGATTAATGCGGATATATCGCAGTTCCCGATCCAAAAAGCATACGGCAACAGGAGCCGCTCCTAGTAACGCATCTAAAAGAGATAGAGATTCGGCATAATGGATTAAAGCTTGGTGGATGTCTCGATAAAGTTGGGCATTTTCCACTGCTAAGGCAACACGCTGGGTAATATCTGTTGCTAAAGTTAGGTCAGTGCGATCGTACCGACGGTCTGCTTGAGTGGTGACAAAGCTGATGGTGCCCAGTACTCGCCCTTTTGCAATTAACGGCACAATCATCACAGACTTCATCCCCAGTTGGCGAACAAGTTCTAAGTGTTCCTGATTCTGAGTACTTGCCACTAATAGCGAGTCAGATACCTCTGAGATTAATTCGCTTTGCCCGGTTTGCAGTACTTTGGTAATTGCGCTTGCACCCTTGTAATCTGTTGCATACTCCTGAAGTTTACGCGCCAACTCCGCTTTCGATGGGTCTGTATGGGCAATGGGTAGGCGGCGAATGGAACCATCTTCATTTAAAATATCGACGCTACACCAATCAGCAAGCTGGGGAACCGAGATTTTAGCGATCTGTTCTAAGGTTTGTTCATAATCTAGCGAAGTAGAGAGTAAACTACTAATTTGGGCGATATAGTGTAGTCTTTCCTCAGCCTGCTTGCGCTCTGTAATATCGACAACAAAAAAAGCTCCTCGATCTACAATCCCTTCAAAGCGGCTAGCACCTACCAAAATCGGGAAGCGTGAGCCGTTTTTATGGATATATTCCTTTTGATATGGTGTGCAAAAAGAACTGTCTTGAAGTTGAGTCAGTGCTTGCTTATCGAGTTGCCCGTACTCTGTAGGAGTTAAATCTTGCCAGTTAATTTTTCCAGAAACTAATTCTTCACGGGTATAACCCACCATATTCAGCAAGGCATCGTTTGCTTCTGTAATCCCCCCGTCTCTACTCCAGAAGCCAATACCAATCATGTTTGACTCAACTACACTGCGAAACTTAGCTTCGCTTTCCCGTAATGCTTGTTCAGTTTGTTTTAGTTGAGTAATATTCACAGCTGTACAGGTAATACCCTGAATGCTATTGTCTGCATCCTTTAGTGGTTCAACTAGCAAATCGTAGTAACAGTCTTCTCCATAAGTTGTCAGATAAACTTCTTGGCGGGTTGCAACACCAGTCTCTATTACCTTTAGCTTAATTGCCTTCAATTGCTCTGCTACTGAGGCTGGAAATAATTCATCATCAGACTTACCTAACATTTCCTCAGCAGTTTCTAGACCTTGAGGATTATGAATCCATTGATATCGCAAATCGCAATTCTGCTGAAAGACCACGATATCTGAACTACTTAATGCTAATCGAAATCTTTCTTCACTAACTCTTAGCTCTTGCAGATTTCTATCAGCTCGTATTTTTGCAGTTTTTAATCGCTCACATAAGATACTAAAGAGCAATCCTTGTAATGCAAACAACCCAATTCGCACAGAATTGGATAAGTCAAAACTCAGCTCATAAGCTGGAGGGAGAAAGAAGTAATCGCTTAGTAACGCAGACAAGAAAGTTGCTAACACCCCTGACTTCAAACCACCATACCAAGCACTCACCATTACAGCGCTAAAAAACAGCAAAAAAGGAGTTCCACTCATGCTTAACCAGGGGTCTAGCATCAACATTAGCACTAATGCAAGTGCAACAATTAATACAACGATGCCATAACGCAGTAACTGAGAATAATGAATATGGGGCATGAAAAGTTCTTAGAACAACCAATACTCATTGCAGAGGCTGTATATACCCTAAGCTAGTTTGCAAATTTTAGTAACTTATCTCCAGATAGATTTTTGCTGAGTTACAAAACCTCTTTTGCCAGAGGTTGATTTGTTAGCTATCTGATATAGAAAGTAAAAATTTAGTTCTATCCATCAAGATAAATGACGCTCTTTTACTCCCTTCCTTGCAGGTGAAATTTTTTGAAAATCGATCGTTACTTGATATACTACTATTTATTTGGTAGCAATCAATATTTAAATTTGAATGAATAAGTAAAATATTGATATTGCCAAGATATCTACTTCAGCATTTAGATATAATAACAATGCGATCGCCTACTTCTAGTTTCACTTTAACAAAATTTCTGTTTTTTTAATTAGCGCATCTGTTGCCATATTCACCAAACGATAAATATAGTTTGACTTGCTAGAAGATTCCGGTTGTGGTACTGACCTCTTCTGCTGAAGACTAGGATATGATCGAGAGTTACCAGCTTGGGGTAAAT
The DNA here is from genome assembly GCF_017115065.1 of Nostoc sp. JL23. Taxonomy (NCBI): domain Bacteria; kingdom Bacillati; phylum Cyanobacteriota; class Cyanophyceae; order Nostocales; family Nostocaceae; genus Nostoc; species Nostoc sp. JL23. The sequence continues at coordinate 43,259 of NZ_JABXKN010000024.1, read as the reverse complement.
AGCTACATCGTCAAACCTGTCGATTTTGAACCAATACGGTTCAGTTAAGGCTAAAACTCTGTTACCAAAGTCGTTTTTTTAACGAACCGCCTTCGCGTAGCGTCTCGTAGAGAAGGCGCAGAGAACGCAGAGAGAAGAAAGAGATGCTTAACTGAACTGTATTGGATTTTGAACAATTTAACCAAGCAGTCCAACAGCTTGATTTTTATTGGATTTTGTTTAATCAATTGCCAGTTTTGTAAAAAGATTGGGGATTGGGCATGGGGCATTGGGAAGAATTTTTCCTAACTCCTAACTCCTAACTCCTAACTCCTAACTCCTAACTCCTAACTCCTAACTCTCCTAACTCTCCTACTCAGCACTCAGATAGTACTGCGACCAATTTTTCAATATGTGCGACTTCATGAGTTGCCATCACGGATATTCTGATTCGACTTGTGGGTACTGTGGGGGGACGAATTGCTGGGGCAAAAATGCCAGCATCTCTTAGCTGTTTTCCAGCTTTAAGCGCATCTGTGGCATTAGGCAATTGAAAACATAATATGGGTGATTCAGAAGGCAGCAATTTCAGGTTAGGTAACTGTTGCAGCAAAGTTTTCAAATAATGTATATTTACCCACAATTGGGCACGATGTTGCGGTTCTTGTTGCACGATCTTGATTGCTGCTAAGGCTGCTGCTGTATCAGCAGGCGAAAGCCCAGTGGTATAAATCCAACTCGGTGCGCGGTTCCGCAAAAAGTCAATTAAGGCGCTACTTCCTGCTACATACCCGCCTAAACTACCTAAAGCTTTACTCAAAGTGCCAATTTGAATTAATTGCTTTCCTGTACATCCAAAATGCTCAATACACCCAGCGCCAGTTTTTCCTAGTACCCCAGTGGCATGAGCTTCATCGACTAGCAGCATACAGCTAAATTCATCAGCGAGATCCAACAGTACAGGCAACGGACATAAATCGCCATCCATGCTGAAAACGGTATCAGTAACAATCAAACAGCGGCGGTAATTTTGCCGCTGCTGTTTCAACTGAGTTTTTAATACTGCCATATCACAGTGCGGATATTCCACCACTGCTGCACCGCTGAGAATCGCTCCATTTTTTAGACTGGAATGATTGTACTGGTCAGAGAATATTAGATCGCGCTTGCCCACAAGGGCGGTAATTGCACCCAAATTAGCTAGATACCCGGAACTAAATACCAAGGCATCTTCTGTTTGTTTGGTAGATGCGATCGCTTCCTCTAATTCCCTGTGTAACTCCCGATGCCCGCTGAGTAATCTAGAACCAGTACTACCAGTACCAAATTCCGCGATCGCAGCCGTCGCCGCTGCCATCAAACGCTCATCTCCAGCCAATCCCAAATAGTCATTGCTGGCAAAATTAATTACCTCTTGCCCAGCTAAAACCACCGTTGGACCCGGACGGCCATTGATAGGTTGTACCGAACGATACCAGTCTGCCCGATGAATTGTGGCTAAGGACTGTTCTAGCCAAGCATAAGGGTTACGTCGCTTCGCTCCGAATTCAAAATTCAAAATTCAAAATTCAAAATTAATGATCCCCATAAATAATAAATAAATTTGGGGGCTTGTATCATGAGTTGTTTTTGGTCAGTGGGCATAAGGGGGCAGGGGAGAATGACAAATGACAAATGACAAATGACAAATGACCAATGACCATTAAACTTGTTCGCTACTAAGATGAGCGATCGCTTGTTTAATCCAGTCTTCGACATAAGCATCTTGGGGTAGTCCAATGTCTTCGCTGACTACATGTAGGGCGTGACTGACCTCATGGGCAGTATATCCCAAGGCGAAGAGGGTCATTTGCACCTCTTCGAGAATTCCCGGTGCAGGCCCGCCTGTGGCGACGAAGAACCCGGCTGATTTGCGCCACTCGACTAATTTGCTTTTCAGTTCCAAACAGATGCGTTCAGCAATTTTTTTGCCCACACCTGGAGCCTGAATTAGGATTTGTATATTGCCAGCGATAATTGCTTGGACTAAATCTGGTAGTTCCAGAGTATCCAAGAGGGCGATCGCTAAGGCTGCACCAATACCTGTAACAGTCAGCAAGTGACGAAATAAATCGCGTTCGGCTGGGGAAGCAAAGCCATAGAGAAAGGGCACTTCTTCACGAATTTGCAAATGGGTAAAAATTTGCGTTACTCCTCCCGACTCTGGTAACTGGTTTGCTAGCCTTTGGGGAACTTGCAAATCATACCCCAAGCCATTCACTTCCAGAGTCAGAATCACGCGATTAGCGCCAATTGTTTGGATACCAGCGACTATACCTTTTAAATAACTAATCATTACAAGAGACCAAAATAATTTAAGCCTTCGATAATTCCACCTGCACAAAAAGCTTTTGCCAGGTAGCGGTAGTCTGCGGGATACTCATTGTGCCATTGGAGTAACTCTTTGCGGGCATTCCCCACAATGATTCCCCGTTCGTTGCCTACAGCAAATAAAGCAATATCATTACCTGAATCACCACAGACAACTGTTTGTTCTGCTGCAAATTTCCACTTCTGGCGTAAAAACTGCATTGCCTGACCTTTATCGCTGCTATGGGGTACAATGTCAAGGTCAATACCGCTACTGTAGATTAACTTTACATTTAATTTAGATTTCTGCAACTCTGCTTCAAGTTGTGATATCACTCTGACAGATGCATCTTGTTCTAGGAAACAACTCACTTTGAAGGGACGCTGTTCGGAATCCGGTTGCCGAACTAACTCAGGATATTTTTTCGTAATAGATAATACAGTTTCCCGTTCCCATCCCGGAGAGAGGATTTCTGACCAATCTGAGTCTGGAGTATCAGTACCATTTAGGTAAATTTCTGTACCCACGGAAAGAACGAGGGCATCCGGTTGCAAAAGGTTTTTTTGAGCTTGGAGTTCTTTGTAAAGTACAGGCGATCGCCCGGTAGAATAAACGATCTTAGTGCCGTATTCTTGGCGATGTTGACTCAGCAGTTGATTTAGTTCTGGTAAAGCGCTGTCATCGCCCACAGTCCGGTATACCAGGGTGTCATCTAAGTCGGTTACAAACAGAAATGGTTTCATGATTAATACCTCTTGCAAAATCTCGTTATTCTACCGCGTGAAGAGACTTTTACAAGAGATTTATTTGCTAAAAACAAAGCATTATATCAGACACTAAATTCGAAGATCAATGCTTAACTGAACTGTATTCTATGTAAAGCTCAGGGTATGTATAAAAACACTACATCAGCACACTTGGCTTTTGATCTCCTAATAAAATAGCTTTCCAATTTCCGATACTGGTTGATTATCTCGTTCCTATACTCTGCATGGGAATGGCTGATTAGAGGCTGGGCCTCCAGTCAAGACATTAAGTCTCTGACTCAATGAATGCATTGGCGCAGCCTGGGAACGAGTCAAGCCTTCACGTAATAAATAGATTTATAATTTCATTACAATAATTGTTGCAAAGACTTAAGCCTTTCTTATACATGGAAGAACATTTGTTGCAAAGCATTAAGCATTTGCAACAACTAATTATACATTTGTTGGAAATACTTAAGCCTTTCTTATACATGGAAGAGCATTTGTTGTAAAGTATTAAGCATTTGCAACAACTAATTATACATTTGCTGCAAATGCTTAAGCGTTTCTTATACATGGAAGAACATTAGCTGCAAACGCTCAAATTTTGATAACTAATGTTTAAATTTGAGCGATGTCTACAGAGACGTAGCACTGAAAAACAATGTCGAGATGTAGCACTGCTACGACCCTTAGAATATATTTCTGTGGAAATGGTTTTCCGCAGTTTACATTTTTCAATCGCGGAGAATAATTTTGCGTGATTTTAAAACCCTTTTAGAGACGCGAAGTTGCATTTAGTGCTATTCGTCTAAAGTCTTATTCCTTAAATGAATAATAAATCCTCTCAAAGCTAGGTGAGCAAATTCTTTGGCTGCGTTAGTCTCAAAATTGGTAGTAAACGTGCTTTTATTAACTACGCAGCTATGCTAGTGAAATCGTTACATTAATGCTTGAACACAATATTATTGTCGTTGGAACATCAGCAGGTGGAGTTGAGGCGCTGACTTATCTAGTCAAGCATTTGCCGGCCGATCTCAATGCTGCTGTGATTATAGTTCTTCACGTATCCAGTCACAGCATCAGTATTCTGCCAAAAATATTAAATCGCGCTGGCAACTTACCAGTGTCTCATGCTCAGGACGGCGAAGCTATTGTTCATGGTTGGATTTATGTGGCTTTGCCTGACCACCACTTACTGGTAGAAGGAGGATATTTGCGTTTAACGCGGGGAGCAAAAGAAAACCGTTGTCGTCCCGCCATCGATCCATTGTTTCGCAGTGCAGCGCGAACCTATGGGCAACGAGTGATTGCTGTGCTGCTAACAGGTATGCTTGACGACGGCACGGCGGGAATAATGGCTGTAAAAATGCGGGGCGGTGTGGCAATTGTCCAAGATCCCGATGATGCTTTGTATCCTAATATGCCACGTAATGCGATCGATAATTTAGACGATATTGACCATATCGCGCCACTTTCAGATATTCCTTCTATTTTGGTAGCTTTAGTTAATATACCAATGGAAATACAGCCAGAAAACCCCGTACCTAGCAAGATGGAGTTTGAAACTGAAATAGCGCAGTTGAGTTTGGAAGCAGTAGAAAACGAAAGCGATCGACCTGGTAAACCATCAACCTTTGGCTGTCCTGACTGCGGCGGTATCCTCTGGGAACTCGAAGAGGGAAATTTGTTGCGCTTCCGGTGCCGCACGGGTCATGCTTATTCAGTAGAAACTTTGCTAGCCACCCAGTCTGATAAGGTGGAAGATGCACTATGGATCGCTTTAAGGGCATTGGAAGAGAAAGCTTCTTTATCACATCGTATAGCTTCAAGGATGGAGGCTCGCAATCAAAACTTGGCGGCAGAAAGATTCAAAGAGGAGGCACAATCTGCCTGGCAGCGCTCCGCCATTATTCGAGAAGTACTTTTGAAGATCAATCCAAACATAGATGTTGATTGAAGCTTAAACCTAATTATTTTAAGGAGTGGGATGGTTTAGTTTTCTGTGTGCCAGTGCCACCACCGCTTGCACTAACTCTTCTGGATCAAGGGGTTTGGTAACATGCCGTTGATAGCCACTGGTTATGGCTCGCAGGGAATCCTCAATTCTGGCATAAGCAGTTAAAGCGATCGCGGGAATCTCTCCCCCTCTTTCGGCAGTTAAAGCGCGGATCTGTTGAATCAGGGAGTAACCATCGACTTCGGGCATTCCAATATCACTGACTAAAACATCGGGTTGAAAGGACTCTAGGTTTGCTAAAACTTCTGCCGCAGAGGAAACAGTCAAGACTTTCGCTCCGTATTCAGCAAGCAATACTGTTAATAACTCACGGGCATCGGCATCATCATCAACTGTGAGAACTCGAATACCCGTGAGTTCTAGTGCTGGTTGTGACAACTCATCTGGCTGCTTGATTTCCGGTTCAACATTCAGCAATGGCAACTGGACTGTAAAGGTGGCTCCCAAGCCTTCACCTGCACTATCAGCCGTGATGGTGCCGCCGTGAGCCTCAACTAACTGCCGGACGATCGCTAACCCCAATCCTAACCCGCCATACTTGCGAGTAACTGAGACATCTTCTTGACGGAATGATTCAAAAATATATGGAAGAAACTCTGGGTTAATCCCTTTTCCAGTGTCACTGACAATAATCTCAGCCTGATTATCGAGTGGCTGTAGTCGGATTTCTACCCGTCCTCCGTTAGGGGTAAACTTGATCGCGTTAGAAAGTAAATTCCAAACGATCTGTTGCAGGCGGTTGGAATCTCCAGAGACTTGCCCAATGTTCGGCAGTACCGGATGCAACGTAATTGATTTGGCAATGGCTGCTGTACTTACCGTGTCGATCGCAGATTCAATCACAGATGCCAGATTCACAGGAGTCGCCTCGATGCTAAGTTTGCCGCGCAGAATCTTGGCGACATCGAGTAGGTCATCAATCAGTTGAGTTTGTAGTTTAGCGTTGCGTTCGATAGTGGCTAAAGCTTGGGCTGTTTTGGTTTCATTAAATTTGCGGGTTTGTAGCAGTTTTGTCCAACCGAGAATCGGGTTGAGAGGCGATCGCAATTCATGGGAGAGAACGGCGAGAAACTCATCTTTGATCCGATTGGCGCGTTCGGCTTCTGCTCTGGCTGCTTGCTCTTGGGCAAGTAGGCGATTACGTTCAACTTCCAGTTCCTTTTGATCGTGAATATCTGTACAGGTGCCAAACCATTTCACCACCTGCCCCCGTTGGTCTTTTAGCGGCATACCCAGCACCAAATGCCAACGGTAGCTGCGATCAGAAGCTCTTTTAAAGCGATATTCGTGGCGATAGCTACTGCCACAATCCACAGTATTATTCCACAAGGATTGAGCCGCTTGTCTATCGTCTGGATGAACGCCTGATATCCAACCTTGCCCTAAAATCTGTTCCAAGCTCAATCCGGTATAATCACACAATCGTTGATTCGCGTAATCGCAGGAACCACTGGCATCGCAAGTCCAAACAAGTTGCGGAATCGCCTCTGCTAGGTAGCGGTAGCGTTCTTCACTTTGCCGTAATTCATCCTCTACCTGTTTGCGATCACTGATATCTTGCACATTGCCCAGCATCCGTACTGCATTACCCGCAGCATCATAGAAAACCTTAGCTCTAGCTGCTAACCAGCGAATGCCATCAGGATGTAGAATGCGGTAATCAGTTTCATAGTACTCTTGCTGTTGCTGGATGGTGCGGCTCACTATTTCATTGGCAAAGGTGCGATCGTCTGGGTACAGGAGGCTTAACCACTGTTCAAAGCTGACTTCCTCTGTAGTTAGGTCAAGCCCGAATAGATTGCAGTACTCTTCAGATACATGAGCGCTGTTGCGGGTAATGTCCCAATCCCATACTCCCGATCGCGTAGCTTTGTACGCCAGTTTCAACCGGGCTTCGCTCTCCTGCAATAGGAGTTCTGTCTTTTTACGTTCTGTGATATCTCGTGAAATCAATAAGATTCGTTCTAGTTGCCCGGAAGCATCCAGAATCGGGCTAACGACCACTTCCCACCATTTGGGAGTGCCTTTTACGGTTGGGCAGTATCCGCGAAAAATGCTGACTTCACCTGTTTTAGCGGCAGCGAGTGCCTGCTCTGCCTGTTGCCGATAGCCGTCTTCCCATAAACAGAGCCATTCAATATTCAGATAGGGATTTAAGTCGTCAATTTCCATCAAACACAGTCCACCTGTATTCATATACAGCAGCCGCCCGTCGAGGCTTAATACCTTGATACAGTCAGAACTACTATCTAAAATACGGTTTTTAAATTCTTCACTCTGGCGCAAATCAAGCTCTGCCTGTTTGCGATCGCTGATATCAAAATGGATGCCTGCCATTCGCAGGGGATTGCCCTGTTGATCGCGCAAAACCACTTTTCCGTGATTGGCAATCCATTTCCACTCCCCAGACTTGGTTAACATCCGATATTCAAATTTGTAAGACACCGAATCGTCCTGAAGATGGGCATTCAACCGTTCCATCACCCAAACTTTATCGTCAGGATGAATTAGTCGCTCCCAACTGTTAAAGTGTCCAGGTAGCTCTCCTTGCTCATATCCCAGCATTTCCAGCCATCGTGAACTTAAATAATCTTCATTGGTAACAATGTTCCAATCCCATAGACCGCCACCAGAACCTTCCAGTGCCATTTGCAGGCGTTCTTCACTGTCTCGCAGGGCCTGCTCTACCTGTTTGCGATCGCTGATGTCTTCGGCAATCCCGGCAAACCGATAAATCTCTCCTGTTTCATCTCGTAGGGGAAAACAGCGATCGTGAACCCAGCGAATACTACCATTGGGTAAAATAATCCGATATTCTTCATCAAATTGACCGGCGACAGCTTTTTCATGAAACGCTCTGTCTGTCGCTTCTCGATCTTCTGGGTGGATACGATCGACCCATGCTTGTTGTCCTTGATACAATTCTTGCGGGTTCAATCCCCACAGTTTTTTATATGCAGGACTGACATAGCTAACTCGATTTTTCGACACCTCTTTGATCCAAAACACCGCATCAATATTTTCTGCGAGTTGGCGAAAACGTTCCTCACTCTCACGCAGAGTTTCGGCTGATCGTTTGCGTTCGGTGATATCTAGATCGATACCCGCCATCTGAATCGGTTGTCCGTGTTGGTCGTAAAATACCTTGCCCTGGCTTAGTGCCCACCGAATTGTACCATTGGGATATACTACCCGAAATTCAATGTCATAGTCTTCTCCAGTAGCGACGGCACGACCAACGGCTGCCAGTAGGCGATCACGATCGTCAGGGTGGACTCGCGCGGCAAACATCTCGAATGAACCGTCAAATTCTCCTTGTTCCAGTCCAAATAAGGCTTCCAGGTTATCCGACCAGGAAATTTTTCCCGTCTGGATGTTCCAGTTCCATGTTCCCATCCGAGAGGCTGACAGTGCTAATCGTAGCCATTCTTCGCTCTCCCGTAATTCTGCTTCTACTCGTCTGCGATCGGTCAATTCATTCTGTGCCTGCTGATAGAGTTCCGCCTGCCGAATTGCAATGCCAACTTGAATCGCCAGTTCTTTGAGCAAGTCAATCTCTAAGGGTTGCCACCTTCGAGGAACTGCACAGTTATGAGCAATTAGCAATCCCCAAAAGTGGTTATCGGAAATAATCGGCACCACCAGATTAGCTTTCACTTGAAACTGAGCCAACAATTCAACGTGGCAGGGGTCAATACTGCTATCCTGAATATCAAATATTGCCGTTACGTAACCCTGACGATAGCGTTGGATATAGTTCTCGACAAAGGCGGTATCGTAGCTGACAGTTTCCGACGGATTCCATGCAAGGTAGTTCTCCGCGAGGCAGGGATCGTACATAGTAGATGAGAGCAGCGATTCCCAGTGTCCCCCAACAGATTCTGCGATTACTGTGCCATCGCCATCAGGTTTTAACTGAAAAACCAAGACGCGATCGGTGTGCAGAAATTCTCTCACTTCGGTTACGGTTGTCTGGAGAATTTCATCCAGATTCAGCGATTGGTGAATTTTCTGGGTAATATGTGAGACTACGCGCTCTCGTTCAATCCGCTGTTGTAGTTGGGTGCGTAGCTGCACTGTTTCAATTGCCCCATTGACTGCTATTTGCAGCCCTTCTGGGGTGATTTGCTCTTTGACAATATAATCTTGTGCGCCCGCTTTGATCGCCTTAACTGCGATCGCCTCATTGCCCTGCCCAGTGACGACAATTACAGGTAGGCAAGGCTGTTGGGTAGATGGTTGCAATTGTGCCAGAAATTCCAGTCCGTCCATGTCGGGCAGTCGATAATCAAGCAACACAACATCAGGCTGATGTTGCTGCCAAAGTTCTAGCCCAAGTTGTCCCAGCGTTGCTTCTAGGATAGTGTAAGAATGTTCGCGATCGCGCAGCAAATACCGCCGATAGAGTTCTCGATCTTCTGGGGAATCATCGACAATTAAGAGAGTGCGCTGTTGCTGAGACATTGTGCATTAATTAATCAAGTAGATATTAACCCACCTTCCGCAGGTTTGCATATAAAATTTGACATTTTTCAAGAAATGCTAAAACCCTTCATTAATGCCAGGATTTTACCATATTTGAGAGAATTTATGGGATCGCTCTTGACATCTGTTTGGCGTTAACTTGTTTGGGAATTTTAATGTATAATTTTATTCTTGCGTGCTGATAAAATTTATATCACTTTTCCCAGAGAATAATCTATAAATATTTACTTACTAATACAAATTATCTATGAAGATAGTAATAGCAATCCTAAATCATAGGGATTAAAATCGCTGTAAAGCTTATAATTGGGTGCTTTTAATCTCCTTATATTCTCACGTTTGAATTCGAATTGCTATATCTGATTCATTAGTTATGATTGTGGGCATCTATGTAAAAATCTTAAAACCCTCTTTCTCTCTGCTCCCTAAACTTTGCAGTCTGAATGATAATTTTTTTACTCAGCATGATATAAGACCAATGGCAGGACATATACAAACTGAATGCGATCGCCGTTATCACAATTGCAAATATACTCAATAAGTAAGATAGATATAACTATCTGACTTTTCACGTTATGTGGAAAAGTCCACGAAAAACCTAACCCCCTAACCCCCTTCCCGATGCGGGAAGGGGGAAATTCAAAGTCTCTCTCCTTTTAGGAGAGAGATTTAGAGAGAGGTTTTCCAGATGCCGTGAAAAGTCAGATATAACTATCTATGCATAAAAAAAATTAAAGTTTGTAGTAAGGACTTTAGTCCTAGCTTTGGGGACTGAAGTCCCCACTACAAACTTGTTATTATGGGTGTTTTAACGGACTTTATATTTAGATATGAGTTTAAAAAAATTAGCTTTTTTTACTATATCTGCGGAATATAAGTTGAACTATAATTGCTGATTGTCAGTTTTTGAGAGTTGCTGGGCGATCATCTCCAATAACTGCTTGAGTTTTATCGGCTTGGCTAAGTAGTGGTTTGCGCCCGCTTCTAGACACCGTTCTAAATCTCCCGGCATGACCAAAGCTGTCAGGGCAATGATCGGAATCGAGTGGGTTTTGGTATCGGTACGAATTTGACGGGTTGCTTCTAATCCATCCATTTGTGGCATTTGAATATCCATCAAGATGAGATGAGGCTGATGCTGTTTAGCCATTTGCACGGCTTCTAAGCCATTGCGGGCAAGCATAACCTGAAAATTATATGCCTCCAGGTAACTCATGAGCGTAGTGATGTTGGCTTCATTGTCTTCTGCTAACAAAATTTTGGGGGTTTGGGCTGATTCGGCCGCAGCAATGACAATGGCAGCTTGTGAGTTGGGCGATTGAACCTTTGCGAAAATCCGGTTCAATGCTTGATAAAACTTTTGTCGCGAGAGAGGTTTTAAAAGATATTCAGTAGATCCTAACTCTAAGCTGCGCGATCGCTCATCCACTACTGAAATGAGAATAATCGGAATATTCTGAGTCTGGGGATGTGCTTTTAACTCCCTTAAAACTTCCCACCCAGAATTCTTAGGCAGCAAGATATCCAGCACAATCACATCCGGCTTGACTTGTAGAGCAACTTTCAATACACCTTCCCCAACTGGGTGAATTACACTAGTTGCGCCTAATTCCGCAAAATATCGTTTAATTTGGTTGGCAGCCACACCGGAATCTTCCACCACTAAAGCTTGTTGGATTTCACCTTCGTTCAATCGGGCTTCAGGTAATGGTGAGTCATCTTGTTTAAATAAGGGATGCCACGGCAACATGACACTAAAGCAACTCCCTCGTCCCACCTCGCTCTCGACGTGGATGCTGCCACCATGTAAATCGACAATACGTTGTATAATCGATAATCCTAGTCCGGTTCCTGTGTAACGTCGTGATAGGGAACTGTCTAACTGAATAAACGGCTGAAATATCTGGCTCAAATTTTCTGGGGAAATCCCAATTCCGTTATCAGTTACCCGAAATTCAACGGCTTGCTGTGGCGAGTTCATCTTGACTTCAAACTTAACGCGACCTCCATCGGGCGTAAATTTCACCGCGTTTGTCAACAAATTGACCAACACCTGAAGCAATCTACGTTCATCAGCTTCGATCTCGGTGATGGTTGGATCGATTTCGCAGGTTAGTTGAATTTGTTTTTGTCGAGCTTGTTCTTTGACAAAATTGAGACTAGATTCACAAACTGAATCAAGCGAGACTGGACGTAATTCAATCTCCATCTTGCCTGACTCAATTTTAGATAGGTCTAAAATATCGTTAATCAATGCCAGTAAGTGTTCCCCACTCTGTTCGATAGTCTGTAAAAACTGGCTTTGTTTCGGGGTTAAGCTGCCAAACACTTCCTCCAATAGGGCTTCAGATAATCCGAGAATTGAATTGAGAGGGGTACGCAACTCATGACTCATATTTGCCAGAAATTCGTCTTTAAGTCGGGCAGCTCTGGCTAATTCTGCATTGGCTAAACTGACACGCTCACTACTATGACGCAGTTGGACTTCTGCCTCCTTCAGCTTGGTAATATCTCGTCCCACAGATTGAAATTCTGTACATTGTCCTTGTTGATTAAATATCATCCGGTTGATCCACTGAGTCCAGCAAATTTCCCCGTTGATCATGACTCGATTCTCAACCGTGACGGTGGGATTTTCGGCACTCATAGAGTTTACCAACCGAGTCACCATTTCCCGATCCTCTGCAAAAATCACAGGTTGAAAACTCTTACCAATAATTTCCTCTGGTTTTAGCCCAAAGTAACGACAATAAGCACTATTAACAAACTGAATGGTGCTATCTGGTAAATACCGGGCAATCAATTCTGTTTGATCTTCAACAATGGCACGATAACGGGCTTCACTCTGCTGCTCTAGTTGGGCATAAGCATTAGCTTGCTGGAGGGCTATTCCCAGGTGAACTGCAAGTTGTTGTAGTAATTCAATTTCCATCGATTGCCACGATCGCGGGGCAGTACAATGATGAGCAATCAAAAGTCCCCACAATTGGTCATCTCGCAGAATGGGAACAACTAAATTTGCCCATACCTGAAACTGTGCGAGAAATTCCACATGACAGGGAGCAAGACTGCCGTCATAAATATCAGATTTTGCCATCACCCGCCCTTGCTGATAGCGTTCTATACAACTTTCGGCAAAGCAAGGGTCATAGATTTTGGCCGACAGGACTGCTCGCCATTCTCCGACAACAGATTCGGCGACAACAATGCCATTTACGTCAGAATCTAACTGAAAAACGATGACGCGATCGGTCTGGAGAAACTGGCGCACCTCAGTTACAGTGGTTTGGAGAATTTCATCTAGTTCCAGTGATTGGTGGATTTGCTGGCTGATTTGTCTAGTCAATCGTTCTCGTTCAATCTGCTGTTGCAGTTGGGTACGGATCTGTAGGCTGGCGATTGCTCGATTCATTGCCAGGTGTAACCCTTGCGCGCTAATTTGCCCTTTGACTAGATAATCTTGTGCGCCGGCTTTCATCGCCTGAACTGCGATCGCTTCATTGCCCTGTCCCGTTACCATAATCACCGGGAAACATGGCTGTTGCAGGCAGGATTGTAACCGAGCCAGAAATTCTAGTCCATCTAAATCGGGCAGTCGATAATCAAGTAAAACGACATCTGGCTGGTGTTGCTGCCATAGTTCCAGACCTTGTTTTCCTAGTGTCGCCTCTAAAATGGTATGGGAATACTCCCGATCGCTTAGTAAATACCGCCGATAGAGTTCTCGGTCTTCTGCGGAATCATCGACAATTAAGACAGTGCGCCATCTCTGACTCATTACTAATCCTTGGAATAATCAGGCAGTGTCGTCACTTCAAACCAATATTCCACAAGCATCTGAATATCTCGTTTCAGTTGAGCAAAATTGATTGGCTTAACAATGTAGCTGTTGACACCATATTGATAGCATACTTCAATATCTTTAGGATTGTTAGAGGTAGTAAACACCACCACCGGAATCATCTTCAAGTTGTCATCCTGTTTAATCCGGCGTAACACTTCTCGTCCATCCGTTCCGGGCAGATTCAAATCAAGCACAATCAAACCGGGACGGGGCGCACTCTGGCGCTCCACATAACTGCCAGTGCGATAAAGAAACGCCAAGGCTTGTTCCCCATTTACACACCTCTGAATAGCGATCGCAATGGTAGAACGCCCTAGAAATCGTTGCAGTGCCTCAAAGTCTTCGTTGCTATCCTCGACAATTAAAAGTAGTGGCGTTTCCTGGATCGGGAAGGCTGAAATCCGAGTCATATATTTGCCTCCGCTGACAGGGTGAAGAAAAACGTACTACCTTCAGTTGGTGTAGATTCCACCCAAATTCTACCACCGTGACGTTCCACAATTTTGCGGGCAATGGTTAACCCTACGCCAGTCCCACCGCCAAAGTCATCCCGTCCATGTAAGCGGCGGAAGATTTGAAAGATTTTGTCGAGATGCTCTTGGGGGATGCCAATGCCGTTATCACGAACGTAGAAAGTTAGAGAAGTAGAAGCAACTTTGCTTTCTCCATTGCCTTCGATGAAACCAATTTCGACCCACTTCTGGGGTTTATCGTTGTACTTAATGGCGTTGCTAATCAGGTTGCTGAAGAGTTCATTAATCTGAGCGCGATCGCCTTGAACGCTTTTCAGGGGTTGAGGAATGCGAAACTCAACTTCGCTCTGCGGTCGGGAAATGGTCAAAGTGGTGATTACCTGCGGCACTAACTCGTTTAAATTCACTGGTTGCCGGATCAGTTCGGCGCGTCCCAACCGCGAGAAATGGAGAAGGGAATTGATCAGGTCTTCCATTCGCTGCGTCAGCCGTACCAAGGTTTGCAGTTTCGCCATTCCATCGCTATCTAGTACGTCTGCATAGTCTTCCATTAAGAAGTTAGCGTAGTTGTGAATGCCCCGCAGCGGTTCTTTTAGGTCATGGGAGGCAACATAAGCAAAAGAATCAAGCTCTTCGTTACTCCGTTGTAATTCAAAATTCATCGATGCCAGTTTATCTGCCTGCCGCAATACAACGCCCACAACTAGACTTCGCAGTTCAGTAACCGCCTCTATTTCACAGGGTTTCCAGGGCAGGGCAGATCCTTGCACCGTTTCTTGCCATAATTCAAAGGATTTGCGAGGAGACATTCTTAAACTACCATCTGAGAAAACTTCCACAGGCTTGTTGGGGTTGCCGCCCCAATTCACCGTTTGAATTACCTCTGGGCGAAACCAGAGAATGTAATTGTGGTGAACTTTGGAAATTTCCAGAGCTAAAACGCCACTAGCGATCGCTTTAAATGACTCAGCAGCAGGGTAATTTTTCGTGAGCGATCGCGTCTCAAACAAATTATGATGCAGTTGAGGTTTAATCCAATCAAGTAAAGCGTGAATCTCTGACTCCGGTGGCGTTTTACCGACTCGAATATACTGGTTGCCACTACATATCACAGCTCCTGTGGCACTAACCAGATTGAGTAATTGAGATTTCATTTGCACCATGCCATCCAGGAAATACTCAGCCTGAGACAACCCTTCGACAAATTGAGTTTGTAATGACTTTAATTGACTTTTATAATCAATATCTTCACTTGCCTCTTTATTTGCCAGTTCCACAGACATCACCTGTCCAATGAACTCGCAGATGGTGCGGATATTGTAAGAAATATATTTGGGTGACGAATGGTGACAGGCAATCAATCCCCAAAGCTTTTGCTCGTGCATCAGAGAAATAGACATAGAGGCGGTCACGCCCATATTTTGTAGGTACTCTAGATGAATTGGAGAAACACTCCGCAACACCGAGAGACTGAGATCCAACGGTTGATTTGTTAAAGGATTGTTCGCTGGAATTAAGGTGACAGGCTGGTAGCTGGCATCTGGAATCAGCCGCAGCCAATTAAGGGTGTATAGCTGTCGGGCTTGCTTGGGAATGTCAGAAGGCGGATAGTGTAAATCCAAATAGGGCGTTTCTTGATTGGTGTCTTCAGCGATGACGCTGCCTGCCCCTTCGCGATCAAATCGATAGACCATGACGCGCTCGAAGCCAGTAATTCGCCGAACTTCTCTCACCACAATCTGGCACATTTCTAGCAGCGTTGGTGCTTTCTGAATCCGGGTAATGGTTCCTCTTACCTGTTGATAGAAGTCAAAAAAGCCTGTTTTATCCTTCGCTTTTTTCGGCTCTAATTCTAGAATAATAATATTCTCTAAATGATGCACAATACCATCAAAATGAATTAATTTATTTTGATGTTTGATAGACAGATTTAGGGGATTGACGCTCTCAAAATCCTCTGCAAGACATTGTTGAATCAGCTGAATATGCTTGATATCAAGTAAATCTGACAATGGCTTGCCCAGCAATTTATCAGGTTGACGACCAACAACTTCCTGGATGTTGCTGCTCACCTGAAGGATTTCCAGGGTGGGATCTTGCAAAACCAGTAAAACCCCGTGAGGCTGGATCAAACTTGGAATGTGGATCGGTTCGCGATCGCAGTTTGTCAAATCAATGATCTCATCAGTCATTCTCTGTTTATCCAACTCCTCATTAGAACTCTGGCTTAAAGGAGGCAGAAGGCAGAAACTCTTTATATCTGAGATTTTGAGTCCTGCATTTTATACCTCACTTAAAAGCAAACTCCTATATTCACACTACTAGCCTAAACTCAAACTAGAGTCTCCGGTATCTACTCTTGGCTTAATGTTTCAATCAACAAATCTACCTGTTGCTGTCGCTGCTGCAAAAAACCTTCGCACTGACGCAAATACTCCACAGCAGTGGCAAATTGGTCAAACACAGCTTCCAATTCCAACTCACCCGCCTCAATGCGAGTAATAATTCCCTCTATCTCAGCAACCTTCGCCTCATAATTCCAACCTTCCTCAGAACTAGAAGCACCCTTACGTTTAACCATTCAACTCTCTGCGTCCTCTGCGCCTCTGCGGTTCGTTCACTTCCATAACCTTCACTCTAACTCCACCCTGTCCCAACTGAATCATTAACTCTTCCCCCACAGCCAACTCCACCGCCGAACGAGCGATCGCCCCATCTTCCCTTCTCACCACCGCATAACCACGCTGCAACACCGCTTTCGGGTCAAGAGTTGCCAACTTTTGCCGCAATAATTCTAAATGCTGCGTTGCTTGCTGCGATCGCCCCGTCGTAATTTGCACCAAATGCTGACGCTTCCAAGCAAGCTTTTCCACTTCCTGCTGCACTTGCCGATCTAACCGCAAACGTCGCAAACGATTCCGTAATGCTTGCAGTTTATTCTCGGCATTTTCTCTAAAGTCATGCACCGCCTCATGTAAAGCCACAACTCGCTGCCGATGTTCAGTATACAACTCTGAAAGTGATGGCACAACCATTTCCGCCGCCGCAGTCGGTGTATGCACACATACATCTGCAACTAAATCTGCTAAAGATTCATCTCGTTGATGGCCGATCCCAGTAATTACAGGAATCGAACAACTAGCCAGCGATCGCACCACTCGTTCATCATTAAAGCAAGCCAACTCTTCCACCGCGCCACCACCCCGCGATAAAATTAGCACTTCGGCGCGTCCATCTCTTTCCACCCGCTCAATTGCTTTGACGATAGATTCAGGTGCTTGCTCACCTTGTACGGTCGCCGGAGAAAATAAAACGTGTAAACCTGGATACCTTTGCTTCAGGGTTTTTTGAATATCACCCCAAGCAGCAGCCGTTGGTGAAGTGACGACAGCGATCGTTTGAGGGTGGGTGGGGAGCGATCGCTTTCTTTGCGCGTCGAACAATCCCTCAGCCAGCAAGCGGTTTTTGAGTTGTTGATAGCGTAATGCCTGTAAACCAACACCAGCAGGTAAAGTCTGCCAAACTGATAACTGATACTCTCCCCGTTGTGGATATAGGCGAATACTACCCAAAATAATTATTTGCTCACCAGGAACAGGCATTTGGGCGAGTTTTGGCAATTGGCTATTCCATACTACACACTTAATTCCGGCGGTGCGATCGGGATCTTGCAGTGTAAAAAATAAACCACTGCGATGGTTGTTAGCACTGGAAACTTCGCCAGTTACCCAAACTTGCCGCAATTGTTCATCTTGCTCTAACAGCAAGCGGATATAGTCAGTTAATCCAGAAACTGAAAGCGCTGTATCGAGTATCAGAGAGTCGGGAAGGTCGAAAGTCATCAAAGATACCTGAAAGCAAAAGCCTAATTAAATCTTAGCAAATAACGTTAATTGATAGCTATTTTGTTGAATAATCAAACTGAAAATATCCAAAAAATCTATTAGACTTAAATTAATCACTAAATAGAGTTTAAAACTATAATGGAAAAAATAGAACTTGAACTAGACAGACTCACCTTTGAACGAGCAAAAACTCTGGCAATAGTCAATCAATCAACTCTATCAGAATTGATTAGTCACGTAATTGAACGTTTAGCAGAAGTTCAGAAGAAAAACGATCCCTTAATGGGATTATATGCTGATGTTCCAGAAATTGTTGATGAAATTGTTGCTGAGGCGATGGAAAAAAGAGGATATACTGGAACAGATGAATGAAGTAGAAAAGTCCCTATTTGATACGGATATTCTTTCAGAAATTATTAAACGAGTAAATCCTCGTATTATTGTCAAAGCCAATAGTTACTTAAATCAGTTTGATAAATATACCATTTCTGCAATTACAGTCATGGAAATTGTAGAAGGCTGGCAAAAACGTAAGCAAGAAAAACGTCTTCAGCAATTTTTAACTATACTGGCTTCACAGGAAATATTATCCTTTGACTTGACAGAAGCAGTATTAGCAGGGAAAATCTACGCTGATTTAGAGACAACCGGAAAAAGAATTGGTTATCCCGATTGTATGATTGCTGCAATTGCCATCAGTCATAATATAACTTTAGTTACGGGTAATTTATCTCATTATCAAAGGATTCAGGATTTAAATTATTCACTAAAACTAGATAACTGGCGTTTATAGTAACAATGGTAATGCATGAAGTGCCATCAAGTTTTGCCATTAGCTGAATGCTCTAATGCAGATGTATTTTGTCATTTAATTTTTATATCCTGTATTACAGTATGGATGAGTTATCTGTCCGTTATCTACACTTGCCAATCCGCCATCTTCTTTACGCTGGATATGATCAATCGAAATTGAGTTTCTATGGATAAGACCCTGACAAATTTTACATTTTTGTGCATTTTGTAATGCATCTTTTATATAAATCTCACTTTTTTTATTTGTATTAAAGTCTTGTGTAGATGAATGAGTTTCTTGATTTATTGTACGAATAGTCAAGTACTGAAAATCATTACTAGATATAATATCATTTAGAATATTATGAATCGTTTTTTCAGTTTGTAAATTAGTTACAAGTTTCTGAAATAATTTTGATACATCTTTGTAGCTTTTTTGAACAGACCTATATTTTAAATAAATTTGCTGAATCAAATAATCATATTTTATGAGGCATTCCTCAAACTGTTCTCGTACTTTAATGAAGTCATTTATTTTTTGTCTTTTATCAAGTTCCATTACAAAATCAACTACAGCAAGTAAGGATACTGTTCTATGTCGTCCCTCTTTTGAGTAAAAATATATAACTGGATGTAACCCCAAAGATGAGGAATGATTGCTATTTAATCTATACACAATCTTTCTGGTTTTCTTTAAAATCTGTATTGTTGCTTCACCAGTTAAGTCATCATTAATTCCCTTATTATTAAAATCTAGATTGTTAACAACATTCACAAAATCTAAAATTAGTGGTAATGTTTGCGATGAATAAAGTTTTCCTCCAACTGGTATGTCCAGAGTTTTTATAGGAGTCTTTAACTTAGGCGCAAAAAGTATTTCATTAATCTCTTTGGCTATTTCTTGTATTTGATATTGTGTTTCATTTGAAAAAGATGACCAATATTTGTGCCCTTTGCCGCTTCTAATAATTGCACGCGCTGCAATACTGTTAGGCTTTCTCCTAGATTCAAGGAGTTTTAGCTCAGTTTTATCAATTGGTGCAGCTTGTTGATTAATTTTGAAGAATGAACTTTCTGCTTTAGTTGCATCACCTTCAACCCATTGAAGTTGAATTGCCAAGGCTGCTAGATTTTTAGCATATTTGACAACTTCGGGTTTAACTTTATCAGGGTATGTGGAAGCCAACTTAAAATCATCATACGAACCGACTGTTTTGTTTACTAATTTTCGCGTTTCTTGAGCAATTTCTAGTTGTTCATCAGAAATTACCCCATCATAAAAAAGTTTTGAAATTTTCCCATCACCATAATCATCATTTACCCAAGCAGATAAAGCACTTAATCTATGGCTACCATCAATTACAAACAAGTAGCCACCTGTACTTCGCCATAAAATAATTGCTGGTATTAAATCGCCCTCAAGAAAACTTTTGATAAATTCACAAATTCTATTTTTATCCCATTCGTTAGTTTCTCTTTGAAAATCAGGTTTTCTGATGTTTGAAAAGAAGAATGAGTCTATCTTAAGGTCTTCAATAGAAATTGTTTCTTTTTTCTTGCCCAGATTAATATTTTCTTCTACATCAAAATCCTCTCTTGGAATCAGAGCATCTAGATTAACTTTAGCCATGATGTTTTCTCCTGTATTGGTACAATTATACGTCAAGCTCATAGGCAGCAAGTACGACTGAGCATCATAGCTTCTCAAAGCTAAAAGTTACCTAAAGCATTGAAAATCCCTTTACTACTACCCTAAAAGCCTTCTACATCAATCCCGACCCAATGAAGTAATGAAGTCGCTGTAGATGATATGCTTATTGGAATGGCGATCGCTCCGAATTGAGCAACCTCCGCAAATGCTCACTAGTACAGTTCTACTGACAGTGTTGTTTAGGTAACTTATTTTTTCTTTGAAAACCCTTGCTTACCCAGCCAAAAAAAGCTATCTCTGAATGCAAGTTGGTATCATTGTGCAAAACTACCCTAATCTGGTAGCGATCGAGTTACGATCTTGTCACACCCCTTTTTTGATTTGAGAAGTTCTATTCCAGAATTTTCTGGTTAAAATAGTATATCTGTTCTACTCAAACTCCGACACCAACACTCCTTAAAACCATATATTAAGAGGCATTAGAGACAAGAATGGCTATCAACACCGATACTTCTGGCAAGCAAAAAGCACTAACTATGGTGCTAAACCAGATTGAGCGCAGCTTTGGTAAAGGAGCAATCATGCGCCTGGGCGACGCTACCCGGATGCGGGTGGAAACAATTTCTAGTGGAGCGCTTACCCTAGATTTAGCATTGGGTGGTGGTTTACCCAAAGGGCGGGTAATTGAAATTTATGGGCCAGAAAGTTCTGGTAAAACTACAGTAGCGCTACATGCGCTCGCCGAAGTGCAAAGAAATGGCGGTATTGCTGCCTTCGTTGATGCTGAACACGCCCTAGACCCTACTTATGCTGCGGCATTGGGTGTAGATATTGACAATTTGCTAATTTCCCAACCTGACACTGGCGAATCAGCTTTGGAAATTGTCGATCAGCTTGTACGCTCTGCTGCGGTTGATATTGTAGTCATTGACTCAGTAGCAGCACTGGTTCCCCGTGCTGAAATTGAAGGCGATATGGGTGATATTCACGTTGGTTTGCAAGCGCGGTTGATGAGCCAAGCCCTGCGTAAAATTACGGGCAACATTGGTAAATCTGGTTGTACAGTAATTTTCATTAACCAGTTGCGGCAAAAAATCGGTGTTACCTACGGTAGCCCAGAAACCACGACTGGAGGTAATGCATTGAAATTTTACGCTTCGGTGCGCTTGGATATTCGTCGAATTCAAACCTTGAAGAAAGGTACAGATGAATTTGGTAATCGCGTTAAAGTCAAAGTCGCCAAAAATAAAGTAGCGCCGCCCTTCAGAATAGCGGAATTTGACATTATTTTTGGTAAAGGGATTTCTACCTTGGGTTGTATTGTAGACTTGGCAGAAGAAACTTCCATTATTGTCCGCAAGGGGGCTTGGTATAGTTACAATGGCGATAATATCTCCCAAGGGCGAGACAACGCTATTAAGTATCTAGAAGAAAAGCCTGAATTTGCTGAAGAGATTAAGAAACTGGTGCGTGAAAAGTTAGATAAAGGTGCTGTTGTTTCTGCTAACTCTGTAGCTAAAGCCAGTGAAGAAGATGAAGAGGAAGAAGTCGATTTAGAGCCAGAAGAATAAAAAATGTGGATTTATTAATCTGCAATTGCTAATAGATGGTGCGTTACAAAGACAGCTAACGCACCTTATTTTTTCTCAAAATCTCTATTTTGGTATATAAAATGCAAGCCTAAATCCAGACAGTGAATAGATTTGGACTGATAAACGCATCCTACTTGATATTTTGGCGTAGACGTAGCCCGTCTTAGATATCGCACTGGTTTGTCACTGATGAATCCATCAATTTAAACTTGACAGACTACTATTAGGGAAAAATGAAAAAATACTAGATCGGGGTTTCAGCCTTAGATTGACACTAATGACCAGCTATATGGTAATATTTCATGGCATTATGCTAAAAAACTTTGTTTATAATCAAAGAGTAGCCAACCCATGAGTTTAGCTGTAATTAAGTTCTCTTCAGAAGAGTGCGGCATCTGCCACAAAATGTCTTTTTATGACAAAAAGGTGGCTGAAGAACTGGGTTTAGAATTTATCGATGTAAAAATGCAAGATACGACTGCTTACCGCAAGTATCGCAAGATTTTGTTGACTCAATATCCCGATAAATCAGAAATGGGATGGCCTACTTACATCCTCTGCAATTCTCCAGAGGGAGAATTTCAGATTGTTGGTGAAGTGAAAGGAGGCCATCCCAAAGGGGAGTTTAGAAGCCGTCTGCAAGAGGTTCTGGATTCCACAGCTAATCAGAACTAATTACCTCAAAAGATTTGACCTCTAAAGCAGGGCCAATCATGGCAGTAGTCATGATATCTTCACGCACCTGTCCTTTCACTTTTGCTTTTTGTCCGGCTTTGAGTAAGTCTTTGTCAGCCCCTCTGAGGATTTCGTAAGTAACGCCCTCTTCTGTAACTAACGCCCATGCGCCTGTACCAATATCACGACGTTCGACTGTACCTGTAAGTGTAATGCTCATAACAGTTCTGAGTGCTGAGTGCTGAGTACTGAGTGGGGAGTAGGAAATTAGGAGAGACGCGATTAATCGCGTCTGTACAAGAGTTAGGAGTTATAAAAATTGATTTCCTATTCTCAATTTACGCAATTTTCTCTTCGTTTTTCAATGCTAAACCGAAGCCCCTTGTATATCAAGGTTTTTTGGCTCTGATCTATAATTCTACTCATTTGCTACTCATCCAGAGCATTTATAACCCCGTTTTGAGGATCTTTGCAGAAGTTCGCACTGCTAAAATGCTACTTATTTTCGTACCTACTTTGAGTAAACCTAATTGACAAAAAACCTAACCCGCATTCAGTGTTCCCGTTGCCACGAGTGGCATACTTACCGTAACGGCTGCAATCAGTGCAAGGACGGCATGATTCAGCGTTGGTATTGTCAAGATTGCGATCGCTCTTTTTAAGGCTATCGCCGTTGCCCGTAGTCGAAGTGACAAAACTTAATTTTTGTCACTAAATTTTTAAAAACTCTTTGCAGTACAAGAGAACTACTTTAAATTGTAAGAACCTAAATATTTTTTATTGATGACTAAACCAACTCTAGTACAAATTTTAGGAACAGGCACAGCACGACTGGCGAATGGAGCTACTACAGCCAGTGCGGGACTATTTATTCCTGATGCTGCTTTAAGCGCTGCTGGATTGCTAGCCCTACAGATGGAAGCGCTGAAGCTCATTTAGTGGCTTTACTTTTAGCAGCTAAATCATATTTATCTCAAAGTAATTTTGATGCAAATATTGATCAATCTACTATTGTTGCTGAAGGATTTCCATCTTTTACGACACGTGGAACAACACAATATAGACTCGACCAAATAACTTTCTCTTTAGCAAAAATTGACAATAGATTTTTGCTGCGTGAGCAGTATGAACCCAAAGACTTATTTGATGAAATTAAGCTCTATATCAACTTAGTAGGCGGCACATTAAGCGGAGATGATACAGTAATTGATAAACCATCAAGTGACCTCAAATTAACCATATTTTTGCTGTAAAGCCTGTGCTAACAGCCAGACCCAACCTTGCAAAAACCAAGCTTTATGACCTAATGCAACGGAACTGCCAATGACTACGATTTTTAACCCTTCAGACTCTTCATCTAGGGGTATTCGGACAGCAGGGTTCTCAATATATCCGAACGGATAAGGTTGTAAATAACCGAATGCGCCATCATCCACAATAATTGTGTTGGCGTCATTGTTAGAATCAATGGGAATCCAGCGATTTGTATCTAGTAAGCTCTCCCATCGGGCATTACCGTTTGCATCGAGACGCACATACTTGTATTCAACTTTCTGGCGATCGCCTGACTCTTGAATATCAATTTCTATATCTGTCCACCATAAAGGATAGCGATCGCCACTTGTACGCAGATGAACACATTTGCTACGCAGGCTCGCTAACGCTGCGCTAACGGCAGTTCCTCATGGAGGGAACCCCCTTGGCGCTATGGAAGAAGACCGGACTGCCTCACCATTCCAAATCAATGAAATGCTTATGCTGTATTCATTTTTAATTTTTAATTTTTAATTCCGCCTTGCGGTACTAGGCTTCACCTAACTGCGCTAACTCATCTCTACATTCTTTGTCAGCAGATGTCCAGTAAATTGTCCGTCTCAATGATTCAATATCGACGGGTTTGATTAGGTAAGTCTGCAATGAATACCCAATAGTGGAGACTATCAAGGGTAATTTTTGGCAGAATTTTACAATGAGTTCACATAGCTTGCCGCCGTGGGCATCGCTTTTCAGGTAAATAGACTACGCGGTAGAGGCGCAAGTCCTTGCGCCTCTACTGGGATGTGTCTGAACATGAGCATCAGAAAAACATAAATAAATATTAATATCTTAATAGTTATATATGAATGAATAGTTAAATAATCTTAGGATAAATAAAAATAGCTGGGATTTGCATCGGCAGTTGTACTTGTTGGATAGAGTGATGCAAATTCTTTCTCAACCTAGAATAACAATTTTTTAGTTGGCTGTGGCAGGCATCGTGAGTCGGTGGCTGCCGAGAAACCTTGCGCTTGAACATGAAGGAAGCAACAATGAGTAGCAATCTAGCCATCAAACTTCGCTCTGGAACTCAACAAGCCCACACATCAGCGGAAAATGTGGCATTCATGAAATGTTTTTTGCAAGGAGTCGTGGATAGAGACTGCTTCGCCAAATTCTTAAGCAACTTGTATTACGTCTACAGCGAACTAGAAGCCGCATTAGAGAGCCATAGAGAGCATCCTGTGGTTAGTGCAGTTTACTTTCTGGAACTTAATCGCCAATCCTCGCTCGAAAAAGACATGGTGTTCTATTATGGGGATAATTGGAGAGAGCAAGTTACAGCCTCACCTGCTGCCCAGAGCTACATTAACCGCATTCGGGAAATTTCTGCTAGTGAACCAGCCTTATTGCTAGGTCATGCCTACACTCGCTACATGGGCGATCTTTCTGGGGGTCAAATGCTACAAAAAGTTGCTCAGTCAGCCCTGAAGCTTTCTGGCTATGAAGGCACATCCTTTTACAACTTTGAGCAAATTCCTGACAAAAAGGCATTTAAGGATAAGTATCGTCAGGCATTAAATGCATTGCCCGTTGATGATATAACAGCAGAACGGATTGTTGCAGAAGCCAATAATGCCTTTGGGTTCAATTTAAAGATGGCTCAAGAGTTAGAGGGAAGTTTAATTAAAGCACTCGGCCAAGTTCTCTTTAATAGCCTCACTCGTTCTCAAAATTCAGGTAGCACTGAAGTAGCTGCGGCTAATTAATTTTGTCATTTGTCATTTGTCATTGGGCATTGGGCATTGGGTATGGGGCATGGGAAGAGACAAGGTAGACAAGGGAAAAACTTGTTCAATAATTCCCCTTGTCTCCCTTGTCTCCCTTGTCCTCCCTGCTCCCCTGCTCCCCATTAAATACTCCCTTCATTCATTGGAAAGCAACTCAATGGTTTTTCTATTACCTGGTGTCAAGTTTGATCTGGATTTGATTCAAAAGTACGACACTCGCGCACCTAGATATACCAGTTACCCGCCTGCTACAGAGTTAAGCGAAACATTCACTGAAACTGATTTTAAGGCCGCGATCGCAGCATCGAACCAACGCAAAACCCCTCTTTCTTTGTATTTCCATATCCCTTTTTGCCAAAGTGCTTGCTACTTCTGCGGCTGTAATACAGTAATTTCCAACAACAAGAATATTGCTAAACCTTACGTGGAGTCTTTGGTTCAAGACATTAAAAACACCGCAGCTTTAATCGATTCTGATAGAAAAGTGCTGCAAATCCACTGGGGTGGTGGTACTCCTAATTACTTGGAGCCTTACCAAGTAGAATTTTTATGGAAAAACATCAATCGCTATTTCAACATCGATTCCCAAGCAGAAATCTCAATTGAGATTAATCCCCGCTATATCGATAAAGACTACATTTTCTTTCTGAGACAGATTGGATTTAACCGCATTAGTTTTGGCATTCAGGATTTTAATAGCCAAGTTCAAGTAGCTGTCAATCGTGTCCAGCCAGAAGAAATGCTTTTTGATGCCATGAGTTGGATCAAAGAAGCTAAGTTTGAAAGTGTGAATGTAGACCTAATTTATGGTTTACCCTATCAAACCCGCGAGACATTTCATGAGACGCTGAAAAAGACGATTGAATTAGATCCTGACCGAATTGTTGTCTTTAACTTTGCTTATGTACCGTGGCTCAAACCCACGCAAAAAAATATTCCCCAAGAGGCACTACCCCCAGCAGAGGAAAAGTTAGAGATTCTGAAAATGACCATTGAAGAATTGACGAATAACGAATATCTCTTTATTGGGATGGATCATTTTGCTAAAACTGATGACGAATTAACGATCGCTCAACGTAATGGCACTCTCAAACGCAATTTTCAGGGCTATACTACCCACGCCGAGACAGAATTATTTGGTTTTGGTGCTACATCCATCAGTATGTTAGAAGATGCTTATGCTCAAAACCACAAGGAGTTAAAGGATTATTATCAGACACTAGCAGCAGGTAGTTTACCTGTTAGTAAAGGTATCAAGCTCACTCAGAATGACATTATTAGACGGGATGTGATTATGGGTATTATGTCTCATTTTCAACTTCATAAGCAAGATATTGAAAACAAATATCATATCAGTTTTGATGAATATTTCTCTGAGGAACTAGAGACGTTAAAACCACTAGAAGCCGATGGTCTAGTCAGTTTATCAAAAAATCAAATTCAGATTACCGACATTGGTAGATTACTAGTAAGAAACATTGTCGTCATATTTGATACTCACACAAGAACGCAAGAGACAAAGTTCTCTCGCGCTATTTGATATCACTTCTGCAAGCTGCAAATGTTTACCACATATTATCCCCTCAATCTACCTTAAGAATAAAAGTTGAGGGGATATTATTAAGACTATAGCAATCAGATTTTATTTTTGAACTTATTTGCGTGGTGCATTAAGCAAAGCAAAAGCATGATAGGCAGTCAGAAGACAATTGGAGTAAATTTATTAAATAAAAAATATGCAAAAAGCTTGGTTAATTATTTATATAGCTAATTCATGATCAACTATAACGAAAATTTTCAAAAAATTTAGATATAAATATTTGTAATACATCCCCAAAAAGTTAGATATAAACTTTATGCCTTAAGGCAGAGATAAAAGATGATAGATTGAGTCAGTCAGTTAATACTTGATTTTGCAGATAATAAATAAATGTTTATAATAACTTCTAGAAAAATTTCGTTTAATATGAAAATGTAAAATATGCCAATTCTCATCCAATCTGGATATAAATTATTTTGTATAACTTTCGGATTTAGCATTTACCCCATCTGGTAGAAAGAATTTGAAATTAAACTTGATAACTTAGATATTAAGTGAGTGAGATTGTTGAGGCGGTTATGAGTATTATTGCTTGGATAGTTTTAGGACTTTTGGCAGGTGCGATTGCTAAAGCTATTTATCCTGGTTATCAAGGCGGCGGAATTCTCTCCACAATGATTTTGGGTATCATTGGTGCTTTCGTCGGTGGAAGTTTATTTACCTTGTTAAGAACAGGAACTCTGCAAATTACTGCGGCTGGCGCTGGTTTAACTCTTCCTGGTATTTTAGTGGCTGTGCTTGGTGCAATTGTTGCTATTTACCTGTGGGGATTAATCAGAAGAAGCAGCAATGTATAACCGCTGATTGGCAGTTATCTAACCCTGAGATAACTACTGTATTTTATTCAATCTTCTAGTTCACCAGCTTAAGAAGCTATCAAACATCAAATTAGCTCTATCTGGAAAAAACTAAAAGATAAATTGATTCATTGTGTAACACCAAATTTTGGGAAGTGTAAATCTATGTTTTTCCACAAAAAAGAGCCTATTCATGCAGTTAACGTTAGTGAACCAAACCCTCGTTTTGCTCAGTTGCTACTAGAGCAGTTTGGCGGAGCTACTGGAGAACTTAGCGCAGCACTTCAATATTGGGTTCAATCATTCCATGTCGAAAATGCTGGCATTAAAGATATGCTCCAAGACATTGCCATTGAGGAATTCAGCCATTTAGAAATGGTTGGTAAACTCATTGAGGCTCATACTAAAAATGTAGATCAAACAGAGGCTTACAAGAGTACTCTTTTTGCAGTACGAGGAATTGGACCTCATTTTCTAGATAGCCAAGGTAATGCTTGGACTGCAAATTACTTAAATGAGGGCGGAGATGTAGTGCGTGATTTAAGAGCTAACGTTGCAGCTGAAGCTGGCGCTCGTCAAACTTACGAAGAATTGATTAAGTTGGCAACCGACAAAGGAACCCAAGAGACTTTAGTGCATCTGTTAACACGAGAAATTTCTCATACTCAGATGTTTATGAAAGCTCTAGATTCACTAGGTAAGTTGACAGATCCATTCTTTGGTAATATTAAGCCAGATGAAACTGTTGCTCTTTACTACAATCTATCTACAAACGGAGATGGTAAGGATGAGCGTGGCCCTTGGAATTCTGAGCCAACATTCAAATATATTGCTAATCCGCTCGAAAGCCACTCTTAATTGCATAGGTTGATTTTGAGCAAACAGATGATTGGGAAATTGTGAAAAAATCCCAATCATCAAGTGGGTTATTTACCCACCTTATTTAGCAATTTTTGGGCTGTTTAGCTACATTTAGCAAGCAAAAATATTCCCGACTTTTCTAATGAAGCCGGGAATTTTTGCTGAGTATTTGGCTATTACATTCAATTGGAAATAGCTATAGCTATAAATATTCCGCAACACTGAAAAAGTTAGAGCGATCGCTGCTTCAATTACTACCCCAACATTTCTGACTTCAGAAATTAATTCAACTCAAAATCAAAACTCAAAATCAGGAGATTAACTTGTGATTGTCAACGCTACGTCAAATGGTTGGGAAGTCATTTATCATCGTGCCCATGCTTTATTAGCAGCTCAACTGGCGGGACAGTGGCGACGCAAAGATGCTCCAGCAAGGTTATATGAAACCATAGCGGCAATTTCTCACCACGATGATCTAGAAAAAGAGTGGGAAGAAGATATTCTGACTGAAGCGGGTGCGCCAAAGGATTTCATGCTCTCCTCAAATGCCGATGTCGATGCCGGTATCGAAAAATTAGCTAATTTGGCAAAAAATGCTCTTTACCGTGGACGATGGGTGGCTCTATTAATTTCTATGCACATCAGCCGTTTAAATGAGTCAAGCCGGGGTAAGTCTTCAAAATTAGACAAACTTTTAGACGAGCAACTTCAAAATCAGCAACGTTGGCGCAAAGAATTGGGCATCAAAAAGGAAGAAGTTGATGCAGCCTATGCATTTATGCAATGGTGCGATCGCCTTTCTCTCATTTTATGTCAGCAAGAACTACCTGATGATGAGCGGTTTTTAGAAATTAGCAAGGGTCCTGAAGGTGAGCGCTATGACATCATGCAGCGCAGTGATAACTTGGTTGTTGTCAAACCCTGGCCCTTCGAGGACGATAAATTCACAGTCAACGTCGAAGCCTGCGATCTCTCTCAGGTGAAATTTCAGAGCAGCAACGCATTAACTAAAGCACTGCAAGAAGCCCCGATCAAGGTACTAGAGTGGACATTTGTTAAGAGTTAGATGCATAAAGCTTACAGCTATTTAGCTGAAAATAGCTGTAAGAAAACTAGGTTATGCGATCGCACTCTTCTATCAAATCCCTACTTATATTTTTGCAATGGCGATCTCAGTAACCACTATTCCAGGAGGTGATGCTGTGGATATAACCCAAGCTGCAAAGACACAAGAAGTAGCGATCGCATTTCGTGCCAAGAGCGTGAGAGCAGTTTTAATTATTGTAACTTTTATCTAAAGATATACTGTTAAGCCAGATTGTTATTACTTATGATAGTTCCTTTAAATCATTCCAATCAGTGAAAGTAAATATACTTAATAACTGAGGTTCAAAGCATGGACTCAACAGGTAAGGTTCAAACTGTGGACTCGTCCTGGTCTCTTCCACTGCTGTTGAAAGAGTATGCAATGAGCCGAGTAACTGTCTACTTTTATAGCGACAGATGGGTTCCAATTAAATATTGTTCTTTGGAAAAGGCAATTTTGCTTCACCATAAGGCAAGTTTAGAAGGCAAGGAAATTTTGTTATTTCCTGCTAATGTAGACCCTAATGAATTCTCAAACTCTTTTAACTGAAATGCATTGAGAGCGACTATTTTTCAAACATCTTGGCAACAAATTAATCAGCTATAGAGGCGTACATATATATGTACGTCTCTAGTTGTAAATGGGATTAAAATTCGTGCTAACTTGAAAGCAAAAGGTGTGGCGATCGCCAGATAAGATAATCAAACCAATCCAGAACGCAGTGCCACAACTGCTGCTTGCACGCGATCGTCCACTGCTAATTTATTCATAATTCCCCGGACGTGAGTTTTGATGGTGTTGGGACTGAGATAGAGTTTTTCGGCAATTTCGGGATTACTCAACCCGTCTACCATCAGCTTTAACACTTCTAACTCGCGCCCAGATAAGTTGGCGTTGTTGGTGGTGGGTGAAGGTGGTTTGAGATTATCAATTACTCGCCGTGCAATTTGGGGATCGAGATAGGCTGCGCCATCAACTGCGGCTGCGATCGCACTTAACAATCGTTCCACACTTGCACCTTTGATACAATAGGCATCTGCACCGCTAGACAATGCCGCAATAATTTCTGTCTCCGTTTGATGAGATGTCAGCATTACTACATGAGTTGCTGGCAACGCCGCCTTAATTTGCTGTGTTGCGGCAATACCATCCAATCGCGGCAATCCAATATCCATAACCACCAAATCAGGTTTCAGTTGCAGTGCGGCTTGAACTCCCAAATAACCATCTTCAGCTTGTCCAACAATCTCCAACTGAGGATGAGCCATTAACGATTGCTCTAATCCCAATTGCATCATCGGATCGTCTTCGACAATTAACACGCGCAATGGCGGAGCATTGACGGGTAAATTTAAGGGATAGTGAGTATCTAAAGACATTTTTATTAATTAAGAGTCATTTGTCATTTGTCCTTTGTCATTTGTCCTTTGTCTTTTGCTTGCCAATGACTAATGACTAATGACAAATGACCAATTATTATTCTTCCACCCGATAGCCTAACTCTGCTAAACTAATCCGCGACTGTCGCCATTTTGGCTGGACTTTCACAAACAATTCTAGATAAACTTTGCCAGCGATTAATTTTTGAATTTGTTCGCGGGCTTCACTACCAATGGCTTTGAGCATTGCTCCACCTTTGCCAATGAGTATGCCTTTTTGAGAATCACGCTCGACGTTGATGGTAGCAAGTACACGGGTAATGCTGGGAGTTTCTTCTACTAAGTCAATGGCGATCGCAACTGAATGGGGTACTTCTTCACGAGTCAACAATAAAATTTGTTCTCGGATTAATTCACCCATAATAAAGCGTTCTGGCTGGTCAGTTACCAAGTCTGGAGGATAATATAATGGCCCAATTTCTAAATGTTCAATTAATAACTCTTGAAGTTGCGGTAATCCTGTACTAGTCTTGGCAGAAAATTTCACGATTTCCCATTCATGAGACTGGGCCATCTGAGCGTAACTATCATCTAGAAACTGTGAATCAGTCGGTTGTTGGTCGGTTTTGTTTACGCCCAGAATTACTGGTGTTTTGCTGCGACTGAGCAATTCGGCAATATAGCGATCGCCGGCTCCACAAGCCACGGCTCCATCTACCACAAATAAGACTACATCAACCGATTCAATGGCAATTTTGGCATTTTGCACCAATACTTCGCCCAATTGATGATGGGGCTTATGAATTCCTGGCGTATCTACAAATATTAACTGCGCTTCTGGTGTAGTTAAGACACCGCGCAAACGGTTACGTGTAGTTTGTGCCACTGGTGATGTGATGGCAATTTTTTGTCCTACTAACTGATTCATCAAAGTAGATTTACCGACATTGGGACGACCAACAATGCCGATAAAACCTGATTTGAATTCAGGAGGAGCCTGGGGGATTGTTACTTCTCCTGAAAAAGAGAAAGTGTAATTTTCAATACTAGTCACCTTTGGCTCCACCCTCATATTTTATAGCTGGGATAACTTGGTTTTTTCTTAGACACAAAACAGGCATAAAATTACCCTGGCATTTTTAGAGATTGCTTTTGCCGAGGTTTAATCTACTACTGGCTCTACACTTATATTTTACAGCTCAGATAACCTTAGTTGTAGTATTCAGGAGTCAGAATTCAGTAGTCAGAATATAAAAAAATTAAACTCCAAGTTTACCTCATTTCATCGGTAATCATACCAAACTCACATAAGTTATGACTTCTGGCTCAAGATTTACGGAATTTTTAGACTTAGTTTTGTTTTTAGATACAAAAGAAACATAATATTACTTTGGCATTAACAGGGAGGACTTTTGCTGAGGTTTAATCTGCTGCTAACTTTGGCTTAAGTTTCATCAACTATTTAACATATACATTTGGATCAAAATGTCAATAAAAAATGTGGGAGAACCCAAACGCATAGGAATTCTGACGAGTGGAGGTGATTGTTCTGGCTTAAATGCTGTGATTAGGGCTGTAGTAAATTGTGCTGTAAATACTTACGGCTGGGAGGTTTTGGGAATCCGTCAAGCGACTCTAGGATTAATGGCACGTCCGCCACAATTCACCAAGCTGGAAGTTGACCAAGTTGACTCATTGTTAACTGCGGGTGGCACAATGTTGGGGACAACCAATAAAGGCGACCCCTTTGCCTTTCCGATGGCGGATGGAAGTTTATGCGATCGCTCCGAAGAAATTATTGCAGGTTATCATGAATTAGGTTTAGACGCTTTGATTGGTGTTGGTGGCGATGGTAGCTTGGCAATTTTGCGTCGCCTCGCTCAACAAGGCGGTATTAATCTAGTAGGTATTCCCAAAACCATTGATAACGATATTGGCGTTACCGAACACGCCATCGGTTTTGATACAGCAGTAAATATTGCCACAGAAGCACTAGATCGGTTACATTTTACTGCAGCAAGTCATAGCCGAGTCATGATTTTAGAAGTAATGGGTCGTGATGCCGGACACATAGCCATAGCTGCGGGAATTGCGGGGGGAGCAAATGTAATTTTAATTCCCGAAATCCCTTATACAGTTGAGCATATTTGTCACAAAATCAAAGAACGCCAAGAAAAAGGCAAAAACTATTGTTTGATTATTGTTTCTGAAGCCGTTCGTACCCAAGATGGCGAAAATGTGACGATTACCAATCGCTTAGGTCAATCTCGATACGGTGGAATTGGCGAATATTTAGCCGATGAAATTATTCAGCACATCGGTGTAGAAACGCGAGTCACAGTTTTAGGACACATTCAACGGGGTGGAACTGCTTCACCATTGGATAGATCAGTTGCAACAGCCTTTGGCGTAGCAGCCGTTAATCTGATTGCCGAAGCTAAATACGATCGCATGGTGACTTGGCAAAATCGCCAAGTATTAAGTGTACCAATTACAGAAGCGATCGCTCAATATAGCGCTGTCGATCCCAATGGTACTTTAGTTAAAACCGCTCGTGGTATGAGTATTTATTTGGGAGACTAAACTCAAAACTGTTCGGTTAAGGTAAGAGACGCGATGAATCGCCGTCTCTACAATAATTAGTCTTTTGTAGAGACGGCGATTTATCGCGTCTTTGTGATGACAATCACATGAATATCTATGCCCAATGCCCCATGCTCTAACTCACAATTCCTAGTACAAACTCGCCTTCATTCACAGCCTGATTAGTTGCGACATCATAAACTAATCCATCATGTTGAGCGCAGACATCAATTACAGTAGGTAGTTGACCTTCTTTATTAAAACTGAGAATCTGATACAGTTTTTCTCCAGCTTTGACTGTGCTACCTAGTTCGATTCTGGATTGAATCATACCACCTGCGATCGCATAATATTTTTTCCGGTTGCTGCTAGATGCAAAAGTCATTTTATGAGTTTTGGTGTCTTCTGATAAATTAGAAACTTGTATTACACCTTTTTGCGCTAAATAGTTTTTCACACCCCGTACACCTTTAGCAACTGAATCAGGATTCATTTGCATTCCTGAGCCTAATTCCAGTGTCCAAGCTTCCACATCAAACTTGATATCTCTACCCAACTCTTTAAAACAAGCTTCTAGTGCTAACCAAGGTTTGATAAAAGCTTCATCAAAAGCATCACCATCATATTTATTAAGCAATATCCCAAAATCTAGTAGGAAGTATTTTGCACTGTCTTCTCGATTTTGGAAGTAATAAACGTAGTCTAATGCTTGATTTGTAGAACTATGTAAATCAATTAAGTAATCTGCATCTAAACTCAGAGTTTGTAGTTTGTAAGCAAAAAGCTCAGTGTATGGCACTGCACTAGGAGAATTAATTTTTTCTAAAATTTTCGCAAATTGTTGCTTAATTATAGTTAGATAATTTTGTCGAATGACCTTTAGATCGCTATGAAGTTGAGATTTAGTAAAAGCTACTAAATCATCAGCTTCTTTCTCATAGTCCCAAAATATGCGATTCCAGTCTTTGGCTTCGTAAACGCAGTAACGTCCAGGGGAAAAATGATGAGCGCGTTCATTCGTCCCCATTGGATTACAAACGGGAACTAGCCAAATTTCTCCAGTTAAATCTGTATCATTTATTGTTAGCAAAAACTCAATTAACTGGTGAATAACGGCATTGCCAGCAATTTCTGCACCGTGCAGATTAGATTGAATGTAAACCTTTTTACCAGGTTTAGCGCCGATGAATTTGTATAGTTGTAAAGATAGGCGATCGCCCGAAGCCATTTGACGTAAAGCAATAGTTTCAATAACTGGCTGCATGAAATAACTCAGTGATGATTTGAGTAAATTATCGCTGTATCTGTAGTGAATTAAAATAGGACTTACGCAAATTATCTCTCAAACTCTGATTTCTCCGTGCCCTCTGTGCCTCTGTGGTAGCCTGCAGCCGTACCCTTCGGGAAGCAAGCTACGCGTAGCGTCTCGTAGAGAAGCGTCTACGTTATTCCGTAACTTTTGGCGCGAGACGACGGGTGAAGAGTGCGCGGGAGAGGTGCGCGAGGCAATTTGGACAGCGCGAGACAGGCTAGAAACAGAGTCGTAAGTTCAGTGCAAGATTTATTGCCAACATCAAACAATTCATAAGTTTTATTTAAGTATTGTTTGCGATCGCATAAGCGTTTGCCACAAAAACGATTCTTTTTATAACCAAAGCGATCGTTTTGGTCACGACAAGGTAGTTATTCAGAAGTGCGATGTCTACTATAGTCACTGAGCCAATACGGTTCGGTTAAAGGGAAAAGGGAAAAAGGTGAATTCAAACCTTTACCCCTTAGCCTTTCTCCTTTTCCCAAACCACAACGGATATGAAAAGTGCTTACCCGAACCGTATTGACAACCATCCCACAAGAAAATTTGGGATGTTTTTTTATTTGGAAGTTCCTAAAGAGCTTTTTCAGGAACTTTACCCCTTGTCAGCTAATCTTTGTGCCAGTCCCCCATACTCAATATTGCGATCTAAGATTGTTGGGTATTCTATAAATTGCGATCGCCACTATACGGATGATTGAAGTTGAACATCTGAGTAAAATATACGGCTCTACCCCAGCGATTACTGATGTCACCTTTAGCGTCGAGCCTGGGGAGATTTTAGGATTGTTGGGTCCCAATGGCGCTGGAAAAACCACAACCATGCGGATTCTGGCTGGTTATTTACCGGCAACCAATGGAAATGCCCGGATTGCTGGTTATGATGTCCATGAAAATTCCCTGGCTGTGCGCCAACGCATTGGTTATTTACCCGAAACACCGCCATTATATCCAGACATGACGGTGGAGGGATTTTTACATTTTGTCGCCCGAATTAAGGGAGTTCCAGCAGGCGATCGCCCCAATAAGGTGACAGCCGCCATCGAACGCTGCAACTTAGAAGATAAACGGCGGGTAATTATTCGCAAACTCTCTAAAGGATACCGCCAAAGGGTAGGAATTGCTCAAGCGATCGTCCACGATCCACCAGCGATTATTCTCGATGAACCCACTGTCGGACTCGATCCCCGACAAATAATTGAGGTGCGGAATTTAATTAAAAGCCTCGCTGGTACTCACACAATTATTCTTTCCACACATATTCTGCCAGAAGTGAGCATGACTTGTAGCCGCGTCGCCATCATTAATCGCGGTAAAGTGGTGGCAACTAATACGCCAGAAAACCTGATGACTCAATTGACAGGTGGTTCTGGGTATGAGTTGGAAATAGAAGGAGAAGCTGCCTTAGCAAAACAGGTATTGCAAAAAGTCGCGGGTGTGAGCCTGATAGAATCAATTCCCACAGCCGGAGGTCATCAACCCCAGGAAAACCGCGCTTACCTGCGGGTAATATCGCAACCAGGAAAAGAGCCAGGAAAGGATATTGCCACAACATTAGTGCGTGCGGGATTCGGTTTACACGAACTGCGGCGGGTTAACGCCACCTTAGAAGACGTATTCTTGCAACTAACCACAGAAGAAAAGAATTTCGATCCTGATGTAGACTTAGCAGCAGACAACGAAGGAGAAACAGCGTAAATGGGTATAGTGCTGAGTAATATTATTGCCATTTATCGCCGAGAGTTACAGAGTTATTTTGTATCGCCCTTAGCTTATGCGATCGCAGGCATATTTTGGTTCATCGCCGGGTTATTCTTCGTGATGATTTTGCTAGGGCCAGACGGCATTTTGGTAGGAGTTGCGGCAATAGATGCACAAGGGCAACAGCTGGGAGTACCAGTCCCACCAATAGATGTCCCCTACGAATTTGTCCGAGCATTTTTGGATCGTATGGGAT
This sequence comes from Nostoc sp. JL23, assembly GCF_017115065.1. Lineage (NCBI taxonomy): Bacteria > Bacillati > Cyanobacteriota > Cyanophyceae > Nostocales > Nostocaceae > Nostoc > Nostoc sp. JL23. Next base: position 6,184 of record NZ_JABXKN010000024.1, on the reverse strand, counting down.
GGCTATTGTTGTTTATCCTGCCCATACTCTCAATGGGACTCTATGCCGAAGAACGGAAGCGGGGCACTTTAGAACTGTTAGCCACCTCACCAATCACCAATTGGGCGGTAGCTGTAGGTAAATTATTAGGCGTGATAACATTTTTTATCACAATGGTTGTACCCATGCTAGTGTTAGAAGCGATCGCCATCAGCGGTTCAAATCCACCAATGACACCTTCAATTCCCTTGCTGGGTCATTTTGGATTAATCTTACTAGCAGCGGCAATTTTATCTGTAGGGATGTTTATTTCTTCATTAACAGACAGCACAATTTTGTCTGCCGTTCTTACCTTTGCAGTAATCTTATTATTGTTATTGATTGATTTAATCGCCAAAATTGTTCCTGGGCCTGTAGGCGAAGCTTTAGGTTATCTATCGTTGCTGAAACATTACAACACTTTAATCCAAGGCATTTTTGATACTAGCGCTTTAATTTTATTTGCCAGTTACATTTTTTTGGGCATCTTTCTCACAGCTCAATCAATTGATGCACTGCGTTTTCAAAGGCAATAGTCATTCATTTGTCATTTGTCCTTGGTCATTTGTTATTAGTCATCTGGGACATTGCCAATTGAGTTTAGGTAGGAGTTTAATTTGGGTGCTAGTTCGTTAATGATTGTTTTGATTGCATTTATCTGTTCGGTAGTTAAAAGGTTACGAGTGTAAGCCCGTCTTAACCAATGTTGAGTTTCATTCAAAGAGCCTCTCGCTATTTTTATAAAACGTCTATTTTCTTGAAAACTACCTCTTCCTACACCTTCTGCTATATTGGCACCGATACTATCTGCCGTACGTACAATCTGTTTACCTATCGTATCTTTCGCAAAAAATTCCATCCCTCAACAATTTTCCAAATGTCATCTGCCAACTTTTCTGATAATTGATAAACCTGTAATTCTTGGAAACGCTTTGTCGCCATTTATTCAGTTGCATTGCTTATCTTATTTTTAATTACTCAATTTTCGTCCATATATTTTTACTTGTCACTATTTTTAGACTAACGCTCAATGACAAATGACCAATGACCAATGAACAACGACAAATGACAAATTATGAAAATAGTTGCAAAAAAGAAACTGTGGAAATATCTGTTTTGGTTGGGCCCATTCCTAATTGCTGTCGGCTTAACAGTTGGATTAGTCTCTGAACAATGGGGATTAATTCCATTAGCATTTCTAATTACAGGAATTGTCATCAGTGGATTGGGGATAATATGGCAAAGCTACCAGAGTAACTGGTGGAACCGTCGTTCTACCCAAGCTGGGACTAATGCCTTAGTAGCAACTTTGGCAGTACTAGCAATTTTGGGATTGATTAACTTTTTGGGAACTCGCTATCACTTGCGGGCAGACTTAACAGAAGCTCAATTATTTACTCTTGCTCCCCAGTCACGCGAATTAGTAAGAGTTTTACCACAGCCAGTTAAAGTGTGGGTATTTGATATTAACCAAAATCCCCAAGACCGAGAACTACTAGAAAATTATCAGAGGCAAAGCTCAAAATTTAAATATGAGTATATTGACCCCCAAGCTAGACCAGGACTTGCAGAAAAGTTTGGTGTCAAAGATTATGGAGAAGTTTATTTAGAATCTGGTGATAAACGGCAATTAGTACAGACGGTAAATGAAAATGAGCGATTATCAGAAATTAGATTAACTAGTCGCCTGCAACAACTAACAAATTCAACCACAGCTAAAGTTTACTTATTACAAGGTCATGGCGAACGCCAACTTTCGGCTGGTAAAGGTGCAATATCACAAGCAGTTCAAGGATTAGGCGATAAAAACTTTACAACATCACCGTTGAATTTAGGAGAAACTTCCAAAGTTCCTCAAGATGCGGCTGTAGTGATAGTAGCTGGCCCCAAACGAGGACTGTTTGAGGGTGAAGTCAAAGCCTTGCAAGAATATCTTAATCGCGGCGGTAATTTACTGCTGATGATCGATCCTAATACCGATCCCAAACTTAACAGCTTGCTACAAGAGTGGGGTGTTCGTCTAGATAATCGTTTAGCTGTCGATGTCTCTGGCGAGAGCGTCGTCGGACTTGGCCCTGCTGCGCCCTTAGTCACAGAATACGGTCAACATCCAATTACCAAAGATTTCGGTAACGGTAATTCCTTTTATCCTATTGCCCGACCACTGGAAATTACCTCTGTGCCTGGTGTTCAGGCTACTCCACTACTACGAACCAAACCCTACCCCAACAGTTGGGCAGAAAGCGACCTCCAAAGCGAAAAATTGGAGTTTAATGCAGATAAAGACCTGAAAGGGCCCCTAACCTTGGGTGTTGCCTTAACAAGAAAACAAACACCCAAATCTACTTCCACTCCCCAACCTGCACCCACACCTTCACCTCTACCATCACTAAGCAAAGCTTCCCCCACTCCCCCTGCCTCTCCTGCTCCCTCTGCTCCCTCATCTCAAACAGCCACCGAGTCTCGGTTAGTAGTTTTAGGAAATTCCGATTTCGCCACCGATGGTTTGTTTCAACAGCAATTAAATGGAGATGTATTCCTCAACTCAGTTACTTGGCTGAGTCAAGAGGATCAGCAACCCCTTTCCATTCGTCCCAAAGAACCGAAAAATCGCCGGATAACCCTGACAAACACACAAGCTAATCTTTTAATATTGTCATCTCTGTTGGTTTTACCCTTAATTGGATTTGCGATGGCAGTTATTATTTGGTGGAAACGACGGTAAGAAGTGAGTTAGGAGTTAGGAGTTAGGAGTGACAATTAGAGACTGGACAAGAGTTTTTTCTATGCGACAAATGACAAATGACAAATAACTAAAAAATGAAATTGCCACGAACGACTTTAATTTTGATACTGCTAGCGCTGGGTTTAAGTGGTTTTGTTTACTTCTATGAAATTCGGGGTGCAACTCAGCGAGAAGAAATTAAGGAGCAAAAGCAGAAAATTTTCTCTTTTGCAGAAGATGATGTGCAGTCTTTAACAGTCAAGACAAACAAAATCACTCTTAATCTGGAACGTAACCCTGAATCTTCTAGTAAACCCAAATGGTTAATCAAATCTCCGATATCGGGTCCAGCAAATGACGCTATTGTTTCTTATTTAATGGATTTGTTAGTCAAAGGTAATAGCGATCGCACTCTATCAACTCCAGCAAAAGAGCTTAAAGAATTCGCCCTAGATCAACCCCAAGCAACTATTAATATCACTCTGAAAAACCGACAAAGCCATCAGTTGCTTTTGGGTAAATCTAATTTTAACGGACGTTTCTTGTATGCTCAAGCTGACCCTGCTGCTAAACCTGATGGTAATATAAATGTGCTGTTGGTATCTACAGATTTTGCAAATGCCGTAAATCGGGAACTATCAGAGTGGAAACAACCTGTAGATAATAGTCAGAAGCTACCTGAACTCAGCACCCCTTTACCAACTCCGACAAATAGTAAATAAGCAATTACGGTTTCTGTGGTATGTTTCGGTAACGCACAATGGGTTAGCACATCTGTGCTACTCTACTTCAAATCTCACTAGTTTTTCTAAGTTACTATGACAAATCCGACAGCAACATTGCTGATTTCCTGCCCCGATCGAAGGGGACTGGTGGCTAAGTTTGCCAATTTCATCTATTCTAATGGTGGTAATATTATCCATGCAGATCAGCACACAGATTTTGCTGCTGAGTTATTCCTCACGCGCATTGAATGGCAGTTAGATGGGTTCAATTTACCGCGAGAATTTATTGCCCCTGCATTTAATGCGATCGCACAACCTTTAGGCGCTAAGTGGGAATTACGTTTTTCTGATACAGTACCACGCATTGCTATTTGGGTAAGTCGGCAAGACCATTGTCTATTTGATTTAATTTGGCGACAACACGCTAAAGAATTTGTTGCTGAAATTCCTTTAATTATTAGTAATCATTCTAATTTAAAGGTAGTAGCAGAACAATTTAATACTGACTTTCATCACATTCCCATCAATAAAGATAATAAATCAGAACAAGAAGCCCAACAACTAGAATTACTCCGTCAGTACAAGATTGATTTAGTTGTATTGGCAAAATATATGCAGATTGTTAGTGCAGATTTTATTAATCAATTTCCACAAATTATTAATATACACCACTCATTTTTACCAGCATTTATCGGAGCAAATCCTTATCACCGAGCTTTTGAACGTGGTGTGAAAATTATTGGTGCAACGGCGCATTATGCCACTGCTGATTTAGATGCAGGCCCAATTATTGAACAAGATGTGGTGCGAGTGAGTCACCGTGATGAGGTTGATGATTTGGTGAGAAAAGGCAAAGATTTGGAGAGAGTTGTATTAGCAAGAGCGGTGCGATCGCACTTACAAAATCGTGTATTAGTATATGGTAATAGAACAGTAGTATTCGAGTGATTGATTTTATACCCCAAGGAATGCAAGAGAGCGATGCCTACGGCGGGCTACGCCTACGCGGTAAGTTGTGAGATGATGTTTTCTAGCCAGTCTTTTTTCAATTATCTATCTCCCAATCTTCAATCAGCAAGTTATTAATCCGCTTAAATTCTCTGGTGTTATGGGTAACAAGGGTTAAGTTATTTGTCAGTGCGATGGCAGCAATTTGTAAATCATAAGCGCCAATTGGAGTGCCTAATGCTTCTAGCTGAGATCGAATTATTCCAAATGTCATTGCTGCGAGATCGTCAAACGGTAGTGATATAAATTGAGCTAAAAATTCTTGCTGTAAGGTAAGATTACGTTCTGGATTGGCACTTTTCATTGCGCCATAAAATAATTCAGCTTTGACGATTGAGCAAACGGCAATATCTTTGGTAGCAGTGGTTTCTAGTTTCTGCTTTAAGGTGAAATTTTTACCACGCATATAGATAATGCAAGTGTTAGTATCTAGCAGGAATTTCACTGGATGGGTTCGCGTTCTTGTTGTTGTCCTTGGGGATGGCGAAAGAATGTTTCATCTTCGATACATCCATAGAATTTAGTCAGGGGATATTCTGGAGTTTCAATTTGGGTTTCTGGTTGTAGGGACTCAATGAGGGTTTTTAGCAATGTCAAGCCTCGGCTAAGGTCGAGTTCTTCGGTGAGTTCAGCTAGGGGTGATTGAAGAAAGAATTCTGAGAGTTTGGTGGGTTGGTTTGGGTGGGTGTTGTGTGTGGTCAGGCTTTGAGCAAGGAATTGGATCATATACAGTTTATCGTTAGGGGAAAGCTGAAGGAGTTGTTGTTCGAGTTCTGGGATAGCCATGATGGGGTTTAAGTGGAGGATAATTTTATTTTACTTTCACTCTTCAGGGGTTAATTTAGTTTGACTCGTTTTTTACCTGTTCATAGTTATTGCATTCGGATTTAATAAGTAATCAAGCAGACATGATATAATTTTATATTTTAACGAATGTAATTTGCGGACATACAAAAAAGTCCGCCTACGCGGACTTTAGAAGAATACTTGTTTCAAGAATTGCCGTAGCTGTTTTAATTAGCTGAAACTAGCTCTGTCTCATCTTTCGATTCATCTCTATTTTTAAAGTAGTAATAAAGATTACCAACAGTTAAGTCTGATGCCTGTTGCAAATTAGATGTAACTAATGTTTTATAACCCGTAATTCCAGCTTGTTCACTAATATAAAATTCGTACTCTCGACGTAGTTCAGGCTCGAATAGAAATAACAACTGGTCACGAAGTGAAGCGAAATGAGATTTTTCGGCTAAACTCTCATATACTAATTGTTCTGGCGGTTCTGCTAAATTGATTGTGGAATAGTGGGTCTCTGAACTATTAAAATCAGCGCTACTTAAAAGTTTTAAATCTGACGAAGGAAGCGATGCCTCCGGCGGTAAACTACGCATCCAATCAACATGATTTTGCCACGAATCCAATACCGCTAAATCATGATTTTTAAAGCGAATAATTTCGGGAAAGAGAAAATCAAGCTCATCATGTGATTCGCAGCGATTAATCACAGTGAGAGCATCTTCACAGATTTTATTTTGGAGTAGGATGAGGCGATCGCTGACTGCTGAAACCTCATTCTGCACTTGATAAGTTGCAACAATCGCCTGTTCAATTGCCCAAGCGCATTCAAGTCTGCGTTGTTGACCAGCTGCACAGGTTGGGAGCATCCACTTTTGGCAGAAACACTCAAATAGCAAGTAAACCATTCAGATAA
>NZ_JABXKN010000125.1:0-72049 GCF_017115065.1 Nostoc sp. JL23 | reverse complement strand
TAGTTCATCGTTTTCATCCCTACTTTTATCATAAGTGATTATCCGAACATGATATTACGGGTAAGGGTAACTGTGAAAACAAGTCTGTAAAACCTTGTTAAAAAATAAAGATTGTTTGGCTGCCTTGCCAAAAAACCACAACTCCTAATGAGAAAATAAGACATTCCAAGCAAGCGATCGCCATTTGATTGTTAACAAGCCTGTTAATCAGACCCAATTTTTTTGAGGTGAAAGGCAACCAAAGCCCTATGGGAGATAACGTAGAAGATTAGTGCCTCAAAATACTCCCAAAAGCCAGTCCTTATTTAATAAGTTTTGTGTAGAATTTGATGGTGAGGTTATTTACTTGATTCTCAATTGTACCAATCCAGGTTTCATTTATGAGTCAGTCTTTTTCTCAAAACCAAACAAGACGAAATCGTCAACAGAGACTCTGGCAAAAACAATGGAGTTTAAAAACTAAAGCAATAGTTTGGGCACTAAGTATAAGTGTCCTTCCTGTGGTTGCAATTGGAACAGCTACTTATAAATATGGCATTAATTTAATTAACACACAAATTCCGCAAGTAGGACTTGAGAGTGCAATAAGTTCAACAGAAACTGAAGTTGCTCTACAAAGACAATTGTCACTCTTGTTAACTGGTATGGGAGTGACAGCAATTTTAGCAGGTGCGATCGCTGTTTTTGTGACGAATCGAGTTATGAGTCGAGTCAGCAACGTTGCTGCAATTTCTAATAATATTAAAAAGAGGCTACGTCCAGACAGTGAGTTTACTCAAGTCTTCATCGCTAGCCAAGATGAATTAGTGATGTTAGAGAAAAACATCACCTCATTCACAGACCTGCTTTCGGTTTTGGTAGAGGAGAAAGAAGCCGAAGCTGATTACTCCCAAATATTAATCAAAATTACCCGTTGGGTTCGAGAATCATTCAATGAAGAAGATGTTCTCAAAACTACCTCAGAAGAAATTCGTAAAGCTTTAAGCATCGATCGCGTCACCATCTTTTGCTTTGATTCCAACTATAATGGAACCTTTATCGCCGAATCAGTAGCACCCGGTTTACCAAAAATATTAGGGTTTACAGTCTCTGAGCCTGGATTTGAGGCAGGGTATATAGAAAAATATCAAAATGGTAGCATCCATGCTATTGATAATATCCATCAAGCCAATCTCAGTGATGGTGATATTGAGTTGTTGGAGCAATTTGCTGTCAAATCTAGTTTAGTAGTGCCTATTCTCAAAGGCAAACGGCTATTCGGTTTATTGATTGCACATCAATGTTCTAGACTTCGCTTTTGGCAACAATCTGAGATTGATTTGTTCTCTCAGATAGCCATGCAAGTAGGATTTGCCCTTGACTACGCCAACCTTCTACAACAAGTAGATACCAAAGCAGATAAAGCTCAGGTATTTATCGAAATTACCCGCAGCATTCGCCAATCGCTCAACGAAGAAGATGTCCTCAAAACGACGGTGGAAGAGGTTCGTAAAGCATTGAGTACTGACCGAGTACTGGTTTATAGCTTTTACCCTAATTGGTCTGGAATTATAATTGCCGAATCAGTGGTTCCAGGTTATCCCAAAGTTTTGCGGTCTGAAATTCAAGACATCTGTTTCGGTCAGGGTTATGTAGAAAAGTATCAGTCTGGTCGCGTTGTAGCCACAAACAACATTTATGAAGCAGGTTTGGCTGATTGTCACATTAGCCTGCTCGAATCCTTTGCTGTCAAAGCAAATCTGGTCGCCCCCATTCTCAAAGATGAACAATTATTTGGCTTATTAATTGCACATCAATGTTCCAGACCCCGTGATTGGCAACAATCTGAGATTGATTTATTTGCTCAGATAGCCATGCAAGTCGGGTTTGCTCTCGACCATGCAAGACTGCTGCAACGAATAGAGGCAGAGGGTGTGCAAAGTCAGTTGTTAGCAGATACTATCGGCATCATTCGCCAATCGCTCAACGAAGAGGATGTCCTCAAAACCACTGTAGAAGAGGTTCGCAAAGCTCTGAGTACCGACCGAGTGATGGTTTATAGCTTTGATGCTAATTGGTCTGGAACAGTGATTGCTGAATCAGTTGTTCTCACCTACCCAAAAGTTTTGCGAGCTGAAATCCAAGACCCATGTTTCGGTCAAGGCTATGTAGAAGAGTATCAGTCTGGTCGCGTTCTCGCAATTAACAACATTTATGAAGCTGGTTTGGCTGACTGCCATATTAACTTGCTCGAATCCTTTGGTGTGAAAGCAAATCTGGTCGCCCCTATTATTAAAGATAAAGAGCTATTTGGCTTGTTAATTGCACATCAATGCTCCAGACCCCGTGATTGGCAACAAGCTGAGATTGATTTATTTGGACAGATGGCGATGCAAGTAGGATTTGCTCTCGACCATGCAAGACTCCTGCAAAGAATCGAAGCTGAAAGGATGCGAAGTCAGTTATTAGTGGATATTATCCGCAGCATTCGCCAATCCCTCAAGGAAGAGGATATCATCAAAACTACTGTGGAAGAGGTTCGTAAAGCACTGAGTACTGACCGAGTGCTGGTTTATAGCTTTTACGCTAATTGGTTCGGAATTATCATTGCTGAATCAGTGCTTCCAGGTTATCCCAAAGTTTTACGGTCTAAAATTCACGACCCTTGTTTCACTCAAGGCTATGTAGAAAAGTACCAATCTGGTCGCGTTGTCGCAATCAACAACATTTATGAGTCTAGTTTGGCTGATTGTCACATTAACCTGCTCGAATCTTTTGGTGTGAAAGCAAATTTAGTCGCACCAATTATCAAAGATGAGCAGCTATTTGGGTTGTTAATTGCACACCAATGTTCTGAACCCCGTGATTGGCAACAATCTGAGATTGATTTATTTGCCCAGATAGCGATGCAAGTAGGATTTACTCTCGATCATGCTAGGCTCCTACAAGCGTATCAAACTGCTGAAGCTAACTCTGATGAATAGTAGGAGCGCGCAAATGTACGCCCCTAATTGATATATGTATTTTTACGTTACGCTTAGTGTAATTTTTGACGAAGAAGCTGCCAGAGCGATCGCTAATGGTAAAATTCGATGTTCCTGAATTTGAATCCTGGCGTGGAGTGTTTCTGCTGTATCATCCGGCAGTACTGGTACTGCGGCTTGCATTAATATTGGGCCGCTATCCATTTCTAAGCAAGCTATATGTACTGTACAACCAGTAATTTTTACCCCAGATGCCAAGGCTTGTTCTACAGCATGGATTCCCTTGAAACTAGGTAACAAACTAGGATGGATATTAATAATCTTCTCAGGGAAGGCATCAATGAAAACTGACGTTAATAGTCGCATCCACCCTGCCAAAATTACCCATTCTACATCGTAGTGCTGTAATGTCTGCACAATTTTACGATCAAACTCTTCTCGGTTTTGATAGTTGCGGTGATTTAATAAGACAGTTTCTACACCTCTATTAGCTGCTCTGACGGCTGCTTTCGCCGAGGGATTATTGTAAATTAAAACTTGAATTTGGGCATTTAGCCGTCCATCTTGGATAGCTTGGGCAACTACATCAAAATTGCTGCCATTCCCAGAAGCCATAATTCCTAGTTTTAAAGGAGCGAATTGTTGGTAATCATCGCTAATGTTGGGAGAAATTAAGCTCAGGGTAGAATCAAGGCAAAGAGTCATAACAGCTAAGAGGGTTAATTTATAGATGCCAAAAATATATACTAAGTCGTGGTTGGATAATGATACAGTAGCCGCGTGGATTTTTCTCGCACCAGCATTAATTTTGCTGGGTATTTTTATCATTTGGCCAATCGTCTATTTGTTCTATCTCAGTTTCACTGCTGGTAGTTTCAGCTTAAAAGGTATTTATTGGATAGGCTTAAAAAACTATTGGCGCTTGCTACTCGACCCCGATTTCTGGCAAGTGCTGGGTAACACCTTTTATTTTACTGTTGCCACCATCATTCCCAGTTTAGTTATCTCATTGGGATTAGCAGTACTATTAAACCGTTCCATTCCCTTGCGGGGTATCCTGCGGAGTGCTTATTTTCTACCTTCAATTATTTCACTTGTAGCAGCCGGTTTGGGATTTCGCTGGCTGTTTCAAACATCAGGGCCAGTTAACGGACTTTTAAATTTTTTTGGGATTTCAGAAATCCCCTGGCTAGGAGATACATTTTGGGCAATGCCAGTAATTATTTTAATGAGTATTTGGAAACAACTCGGTTTCAATATGGTAGTTTTTTTAGCAGGGTTGCAAGCAATTCCTTCCAGTCGTTATGAAGCAGCAGACTTAGATGGAGCGAATGCTTGGCAACAATTTTGGTATATTACTTTGCCCGGATTGCGCCTGACTGTGATATTTGCAGTCATTACTACCGCAATTTTTACATTGCGGAGTTTTGAGCAAGTTTTTGTAATGACTGGTGGTGGCCCACTGAATTCTACTAATCTGCTGGTTTACTACATTTATCAAGAGGCTTTTGGTCAGTTTGATTTTGGTTATGCAGCAGCAGGAGCGACTGTATTATTAGCAGTGGCGCTGGTACTAGTTTATTTGCAACTGCAAACTTGGGGAGAGGAGTAGGGGAGGCTGGGGGCTGGGGGCTGGGGGCTGGGGGCTGGGGGGATTTTGGAAGTTGCTGATAATACCGCAAATGTGCAATGCCAAAAAATTTAGTCTATTGAATTGAATTAGAAACAGCTAGAGTTTTTACTTTTTATATAAGCTGCGATATTCCCAAGGATTTATAAATTTAGTATCGCTCCAAACGCCGAGCCGTTGCTCCTTAGCCTTAGCTTCGGCTTGTTGAACTAAATCTTTACTAGGACACTTGTTTAAATAAGGGCGATAGACTTTTGCTAGACCTTCTTGCAACAATACCTGTTGTACAAAAGTGCCATTTTTTAAACGGACTTCGGCAATTTTACGCCCATAACGATCGCTATCGGTAATATTCAAAGTCACGCGATCGCCTCCTTGTTGTACGAGTTGTTGCACCCGTTCTTGGGCTTTTACACCCCAAGTAAATTGATTGCGATCGCTAATGCGTTTACTCTGCTTTTCTTTGTTAGTATGAGCTATTTCTGGTGCATCTACACAAGCAAAGCGGACTGTAAGATTTTTGCCGTTGGTGTCTTTCACTACTAAAGTATCGCCATCACTGACTCGCTCAACCGGTTCTCCAGAAGTACCGATAAAGCGATCGCAGCCCATCAAACCCAAAATTATGATAGTTGCACAAAGCCAAAATCGCACTGGTTTAGTTAATTTCTCCATCCAAACTTACCTGCATTACCTCTGTGGGATGATACTAACAAAATGCAAAGATATATTTGTTAACCGTTAACATACTGCTACAGGCAATTCAAAATTCAAAATTCAAAATGATAAGAACCTCTGGCGGCAACGAATAGAAAATGCAGATTAGTATAAGAATTGTAACCTTCCAATTGTCAGCGGGAATTTCTGATGAACTTCTTGACTAACCTTCTGCATCTAGCTGGTTCAAGTGTCTTTGCCTATTACTCTGCTGCTCAAATTCGTGATTCTAAAACTCGCCCCAACATCCTTGCGGGGTTTCAGTTGGCGGAATCTGGCTCTGTGCCATTTTTATCTGCACTTAGCGATCGCGCCGCAGCAGAAGGCGATACATGGCTAGCCGAAAAACTAGCAAAACATGCATCAGATGAAACTAAGCATGGTCAAATTTTTGCCCACGCCTTACAACAGCTGAATAAACAAGTTATAGATTTCAAGCGTCAACCCCCAACTACATCGACAAAAAAATCACAACAACGTAGTCCTTTTTTCGCAGCATTCTTTGAAGGTTACACTCAAGAACAGCTAAAACCAGCTGTAATTGACTGGGATGTGTTTATGGCTAGCACATACATTCTGGAGTTAGATGCTAGCAAAGACTTTGCCCGAATGGCAAAAGTATTACCTGATAACGAGCCAACCGCTCGTAACTTGAAGTTAGGAATGCTAAGTATTGCCCAAGACGAAACTGGACATGCTGCTTATCTCTACGAAGCGATGATGCGCCGGATGTCTGCAACTGAAGTGCAAAACCTTGTTGATATGTGGCGAACCCGCAAGGTGAACGCCTTATTGGCAATGGTTGGCGGTATCCTCCAGCGTAATGGCGAAACGCGATCGCTAGTCCAAGATAGTGCGCCGTCGGAAATCGATTCTGAGTTGATAGCTACGTAATTATAGATATCTTGAGTAACTAATGATGAACTACCCTTGGCTCAAACTTTCGTTAGCCAGGGGTTTCTTTACCTGAGATTTTTGTTGCTGTATACTACTAGTTTATCGACATATTTTGGTAGAGATTGGAACTCATTATCTCAAGCTTCTTAGACATCCTCTCTAATTATAAAACAAGCGATCGCACTTTGATTGCTTCTGTAACAGTAACAATCAAACATCCGCGTTCAGTGGACAGCAAAAGACAGCAAGTATCTACTGTATTGTCATATTCCCGCAGCTGCTACACTAGTTATGAACCAGTAACAGATAACTAGCGGTATATCCAGCAAACCTGAGCCGGGTTATTCCTACAAAAAAAACTATGAAAGCTGAAGCAGAAAACCATTTCAGGCTGACTTGTGAAGTAGAAACTACCCTAAAAGTGATTGGCGGACGCTGGAAAGTTTTGATTATTAGAGAATTAATGACAGGTGTCAAACGCTTTGGTGAGTTGCAACGAGCTTTACCTGGAGTTACGCAAAAGATGTTAACCCAGCAACTCAGAGAAATGGAGGAAGATGGAATTATTCATCGAGAAGTTTATCCCCAGATTCCACCCAAGGTAGAATATTCACTGACACCTTTAGGAGAAACTTTGCAACCAATTCTCTATGCTATGCACGAATGGGCTGTGCAACATTTAGCTCAAACAAGTCATCATTAATATTGATTATAAATAATAATTGCTAATTGTTAATGACAACTGTCGCGTTACGGCTTGCGTAGTGTCAAAATTGAGGTTTCGGTGCGTTACGCTAACGCGGTAACACACTCTACACTATCTTTTAATTATTGGCGCTTACTTAACTTAAATAATAATTGCTAATTTTCAATTCAAGCAAGCAGATTCATGAGCCAGATATTGAGTTTTGAATTCATTCATTGCTTCTTAAATATTCAATCGCTGCCTCTAATTTTGAAGGGTAACTTTCAGCAAACCTTTCAAACCAAAGTCCTTCAGACGAAAGTGGATCTACTTTGGCTAACCATTCTTTCGCCTGCACTTTTAAACCTTCTATTTGTTTGGCTTTGATTTTTTCTTGTTGAATTCGTTCCTGTTCTAGTTCTTGCTGTCTTTTTAATTCAATAGCAGCATCCTCTTCGGCAAAATCAGCTTTAACATCTGCCAAAAGCTTATCCATAAAAGATGCCGACTTTGGCGATGATGGCATAAACGATTTGGCTGTGGCTGATTTTGACTGCTGTTGTGGTTGTATTTCTTTACATTCAGTTTGGAGTTCAGCTAATAGCTTATCAATGGAATCCATTTTTGCAATTCCTAATAAATAATATAGCTAGTCATTAATAGCATTGAGTAGCACTTCCGATAGACTCAAATCTTCCATATCTTCCATAGTAATGGTGTCACAGATATCAAACTTAGCACCAGCACTTTGGAGTTCATCATCTAAGACTTTCAGAAAGCGGGTAGCTTGTTGATCTGTACCAACTTGAATAAAAGAAATAGCTAATTCTTCATCTCGATCGATGCGACGAGAGGCTTCAATAATTACCCTCATTACTGCTTTGCGATCGTCCGGCTCACCATCAGTAACTACTAAAATTGTTTCACCATTTGGCTTGGTTTGACCGGCTGCTTTGCGTTGAAGGTAATCATCAGTTGCATGTTTTAACACACTTGCCAAGTCTGTTGTACCAGAGGGATCGTTCTCTCGAAAAATTTGTGATACCTTGCTGGATGTGACGTTTTCGTATCGTTTAAATTTACCAGAAAAGACATAGATAGTGATGCCATCTGGGTCAAATTGCTCACACTTACTAGCTAAAGCTAAAGTAGATTCCTGGGCTGCAAGCCATCTAGTTCTACCACCCTTTTGATCTTGGGTTGCCATGCTACCGCTTTTGTCAATAATCAAGGTATAGTCACGATTTTCTAGCATTATTCAATTCTCCAATCTAGAATTAACAGTTACTGAACTATGGGCGATCGCTAAACATACAGCAGATTTAAAGTTGGTGAGGTATACAAGAGAAGTCTGTTACCCAAGTATAAAGCGTGTTTTACTCCTGAATCCTGCTGTATTAATCAGTTATTGCGTTCGTCAATACATCTACAAGACTCATTTCTTCTAAGTCGTCTAAAGTGACGGTATCGCAAATATCAAATTTAGCGCCAACACTTTGTAACTGGTCATCCAAAGCTTTGAGGAACTTAGTTGCTTGGGCATCTGAACCTACTTGAATAATCGAAATTCCTAATTCTTCATCACGTTCCATCTGGCGAGTAGCATGAATGATCACTTCAAATACAGCCTTGCGATCGTCTGGTTCACCATCGGTGATGACTAAAATTGTCTCTCCGTTTGGCTTGGTTTTACCGGCTGCTTTGCGTTGAAAGTAGTTATTGAGGGCATCCTGGAGTACACCTGCTAAGTTTGTTGTGCCAGAAGGGTCATTTTCGAGAAATATCTGGGCGACTTTGGCTGAAGTGACATCATCGTAGCGTTTAAATCTCCCAGAAAACACGTAAACGGTGATGCCATCGGGGTCAAACTGTTCGGCTTTTCTGGCCAAAGCGAGAGTAGACTCTTGAGCGATTTCCCATCTACTTCTACCACCCACTTGATCGGGTGTGGACATACTACCGCTTTTGTCAATGATTAGTGTATAGTCGCGATCGCTCATCATAATCTTCCTTTGATTGTTACCCTGTGGTTCTAGTCTAATCTACGAATTTGACGATACCGTAAGTACTTTAAGGTTTCGTATCAATTATGCTACTCAAAAAAGCCGCATCACCGTTGATGAATGCGTTGGCAACATCGCTACTGTGATTTCGTCGGTCACAGCCGAGAAGAATTAATTGGCAAGTCAGACTATGATTTTTTTTTGCAAGTAGAAGCTGATGTGTTTTAGGAAATAGATGAACTGGTTTTCACGACAAATATTACTAATGAGAATCCCCAGAGAGTTATTCCCGAACCTTAACCTACTGTTTCAAGAATTGTGTAAAGTGATTCCCGTGACCTGATGCCAAAACCCTTCATCCAAATGGAGGGTTTTGAACCCTAAACTTTCAGTTACCCTGAAGTTAGTTGCCTAATTAATATTGATTGTTGCATAGCATAGAATAGATGACTGAACAAACTTCTAGAATTTGTATCCTTGGCGGAGGCTTTGGTGGTCTCTACACAGCCTTACGGTTAAGCCAATTACCTTGGGAATCTACGCAAAAACCAGAAATTGTTCTGGTAGATCAAAGCGATCGCTTCCTATTCTCTCCTTTACTTTACGAATTACTCACTGGCGAACTGCAAACCTGGGAAATTGCCCCACCCTTTGAAGAACTTTTACAAGGAACAGGGGTGCGTTTTTATCAAGGGGTTGTGTCTGGAATTGACATCGACCAGCAACGGGTAAATATCCAAGAAGGCCCGGAAATCCCTTACGATCGATTAGTGCTGGCGCTAGGAGGTGAGACACCTCTAGATTTAGTCCCTGGTGCAGCAGCCTATGCCTACACATTCCGCACAATCTCTGATGCCTATCGTTTAGAAGAACGCCTGCGATTTTTAGAAGAATCGGATGCTGATAAAATTCGGGTAGCGATCGTTGGGGCTGGCTACAGCGGTGTAGAGTTAGCCTGTAAATTAGCCGACAGACTAGGCGAAAGAGGACGCTTTCGGATCGTTGAAATTGCCGACCAAATTTTGCGAACTTCCCCAGAGTTTAATCGGGAAGCAGCAAAGAAAGCTATAGATGCCCGTGGTGTATTTCTTGACTTAGAAACCAAAGTAGAATCAATCGAACAAAATAGCATTTCCCTAGAGTACAAAAACCAGTTAGATACGATTCCTGTGGATTTGGTAATTTGGACTGTAGGAACTAGGGTTGCACCTGTAGTTAAATCTCTTGCTCTCAAGCAAAATCAGCGTGGTCAAATCACCACTACATCCAATCTGCAAGTCCTCGACCATCCAGAAATCTTTGCCTTGGGAGATTTAGCAGACTGTCATGATGCTGAAGGACAGCAAGTCCCCGCTACTGCACAAGCAGCTTTTCAACAAGCTGATTATACTGCTTGGAATATCTGGGCAACTCTGACTAATCGCCCCCTCCTTCCCTTCCACTACCAACAGTTAGGAGAAATGATGGCACTAGGAATAGACAACGCCACTCTCACTGGTTTGGGAATTAAACTAGATGGCCCCTTGGCATACGTCGCTCGTCGTGCTGCTTATTTATATAGATTGCCAACTTTAGACCATCAGCTGAAAGTTGGTTTTAATTGGCTAGTCCGTCCGATTATAGAAATACTTTCTCGATAACTTTCAAAGTTGGGCATTGGGAATTGGGAATTGGGCATTGGTAAAAACCAAGATGTTTACGATGATTTGTTTTATTTCCGCCAATCTACTTAGCAGATGCTAGACTCTACCCACAGAAGCTCTTAACAAGCCAAAATCTAAAATTCAACATTCAAAATTTTCAAAGTTTGATGGAACAACCGAAAGTTATTTTTTTAGATGCTGTGGGTACACTCTTCGATGTCAAAGGTGGTGTGGGCAAAGTTTATAGTCAGATAGCCCAGGAATTTGACGTTACAGTTTCAGCCGAAACATTGAATACAGCCTTCATCAAAAGCTTTAAAGCTGCGCCGCCACCGATATTTCCAGATGCAGAACTGCAAGATATTCCCCAGCGCGAGTTTGATTGGTGGCGGATAATTGCCCTGAACACTTTTGAAAGTGCAGGTGTTCTTAAGGAATTTTCTGACTTTTCGGCTTTTTTTAGCGAACTTTACATTCACTTTGGCACTGGCGAACCGTGGTTTGTCTATCCCGATGTCTTGCCAGCTTTAATCAACTGGCGGCGGTTGGGAGTTACTTTGGGAGTGCTGTCCAATTTTGATTCTCGGATTTACTCAGTATTGCAAAGTTTGGGATTGAGAGAGTTTTTTACCTCCGTCACCATTTCTACCCAGGTACGTGCAGCTAAACCCGACCCGCAAATTTTTGCCATTGCCTTAGACAAACATAAATGTTCCCCAGAGGCGGCATGGCATATCGGCGATAGCATTGTAGAAGACTATTATGCAGCTAAGGCAGCCGGACTCAGAGGCGTTTGGATCAATCGTGACTAGATCGCAAACTTTCATAAACCTTCGGGAAAATAATGGTTTCAGTTCACGCCGATTATAAAACTAACAGGGTTAAACCCAACATGAACAAGGATTAAATGTTGGGTTTTGTTCCTCCTCAGAACTCCGTTCATCCCAATTCCCAATTTCCAATGCCCCATGCCCCATTCTCAATGCTTAATGCTGCCCCAACACTCGTATGATCAACATATCAGGAAAACATAACAGCCAGATTTTTACCGCATAACATGGGCAGTATTTGGGAAATCGATTTTTACTCTCGTCCGATTTTGGACGCTAATCAAAAAAAAGTTTGGGAAGTCTTAGTCTGCGAAAGCCCCTTGGATGTTGGCGCAAAAGTAGACTCTTTGTTTCGCTATGCTCAATATTGTCCCAGTACCCAGGTAAATTCGGGCTGGTTGCGGACAGCATTGCAGGAGGCTATTGACCAAGCTGGAAAAGCACCAATTAAAATCCGCTTTTTCCGCCGCCAAATGAACAATATGATTACTAAAGCCTGCCAAGATTTGGGCATTCCCGCCCAGCCTAGCCGCCGCACTTTGGTTCTTAACCAATGGTTAGAACAGCGGATGGAAGAAGTGTATCCTCAAGAAGCAGGGTATCAAGGGGGGACTAATCCCTCTGTCCGCTTGGAGAAACCTTTGCCGCAACGTTTACCAGATGCTTTGGAAGGACAGCAGTGGGTATTTGTTACCTTAGATGCTGCGGATTTTGCTGATATGCCAGAGTGGGAGATTGGCTTTGGTGAAGCTTTCCCTTTAGAGTTGGCGAAAGTTTCACCTGAAGCCCGTATTCCTGGTATTTTGATTTTCTCATCAAGAGCGTTGCCCTTGGCTGGCTGGATGTCTGGTTTGGAGTTAGCTTTTCTAAGATTTGACAGCAGCGAAGAGGCAAGATTGGTTTTAGAAACTGGTGTAACTGAAAGCTGGATTGTGGCAAATATTAAAAAACCTCAAATCTTAGCAGAAGCTAAAGGTTTTGAAGAAGCCAAGCAAAAAGCGAATGGAGTACATTTTATCGGTGTACAGTCCGATCCCAAAGCAGAATCTTTTGCTGGTTTTTGGCTGTTGCAAGAGGTTAATCTTTGAAAATTGGGGATGGGTCATGGGGCATTGGGCATTGGGCATTTACAAACGACTAATGACTAATGACCAATGACAAATGACTAGATCCGTTAAGACATGACAATGATTTGGGATAATTAACTGCGTCCATCAGTGTTGATCTGCGGTTTCAAATCGTAACTGTAAAGAAACACTGATGATTTTTGGATAGTTATCTGCGTTCATCACTGGAAAGTGCGTAGGCGTAGCCCGTCGTAGACATCGCACTTCTCAAGAGACAGCGTTGATATGCGGTTCAAAATCCACAATTCACTAAGGGTCATGGATTCTGAAAATTTGTCACAAGATACACTAGCCGAACAGTTGCTGGAACTAGCTATAAAATCTGGAGCAGAAGCTGCTGAGGTGTATCAGTCGCGATCGCTTTCTCGCCCAGTGTTTTTTGAGGCAAACCGACTCAAACAGCTAGAAACTAACCAATCTGAAGGTACAGCATTACGGCTTTGGCGAAACGGGCGTCCGGGACTGACGGTGGCTTACGGTTCTGTCTTAGCCGAAGTAATGGTGGAAAAAGCTCTGGCTCTAAGTCAACTAAATCAACCGGAAACTGTAGAATTAGGCTCTAACTTTCAGCCTTCCTACCCCGATTTAGGAGAAAGTTTACCGATAGAAGTTTTGGTGGACTGGGGCAAAGAAGCGATCGCACTCATCCGTGATGCCTATCCCGATGTTGTATGCAATGGTGATTGGGAATGTGATATTGAAACCACCAGATTAGTCAATACCAAGGGTTTAGATTGTCACTACACTGATACAACACTTAGCTGCTACGTATCAGCAGAATGGGTACGCGGTGATGATTTTTTAAGTGTTGCTGATGGTCAAACTAAGCGAGGGGAACTCGACCCAGAGAGATTAGCTAACCAAATTTTACAACGGTTAATTTGGGCTAGAGAAAATATCTCACCTCCTACTGGTCGTGTGCCGATTTTGTTCACTTCTAAAGCCGCCGATATGCTTTGGGGTACTGTGCAAGCCGCTTTAAATGGCAAGCGAGTTTTAGAAGTAGCTTCACCTTGGGCAGAACGTTTGGGTAAGGAAGTAGTGGCACCCAGCCTCACCATTTACCAAGATCCAGAAGCTGGCCCTTACAGTTGCCCTTTTGATGATGAAGGCACTCCTACTCAATCTCTAGTATTTATCCAAAATGGAACTTTACAGCATTTCTATGGCGATCGCACCACCGGCTCCCAACTGGGTACTAACACGACTGGAAATGGTTTTCGCCCTGGTTTAGGTAGCTATCCCACTCCTGGTTTATTTAATTTTCTCATCCAGCCAGGTTCGGCATCGCTGCCAGATTTGATTCAACAATTAGATGATGGCTTGATTGTCGATCAAATGTTGGGTGGTGGCGGCAGTATTTCTGGAGATTTTTCGATCAACATCGATTTAGGCTACCGCGTCCAAAATGGTCAAGTAATTGGGCGCGTTAAGGATACGATGGTTGCAGGTAATGTTTACACAGCCCTAAAGCAATTGGTTACACTAGGCAACGATGTTGATTGGAATGGTTCTTGTTATACTCCGTCTCTGATAGTAGAAGGGCTATCCACCACGGGAAGAAGCAATTAAATAATTCGTAATTCGTAATTGGAGACAGGAATTGTGTAGTAACGAATTATACAAAAATATTTCAAGTTAGTGAAGTACACAACGATTCGTCTCAAAGCCAGGTATAAAGCCTGTTTTACTTCTGAATTCTGTTAGCGCAGCCAATTCTGAATTCGGCTGTATTTTGCTAACGACTTTTAAAAGATCCTCTGAAGATTCCACCGAACAGCTTTTTAGTAAAGATTTGTAATAAAAAATCCAAAATCTAAAATCCAAAATTGGTATGAATCAGCGTTTTCGCACCTGGTGGCAGCCTAGAAGAGGTTTAGCGATCGCCGAAGCCTGTATTATCGGTCTGGTTGCTGCCCTCTCTGCGGTTTTCCTGAAAGTCGGATCGGGATGGCTGGGGACATGGCGAGTGCATACTACCCACCTTTTGCCCGCATGGCTGGTACTACCTGCAATTGGTCTTGTTCTGGGATTTCTGGCTGGATGGTTGGTGGATAGATTAGCACCAGAGGCTTCTGGTAGTGGTATTCCGCAAGTCAAAGCTTCTCTAGCTAATGTGCCTGTGAATTTATCTTGGCGGGTAGCAGGTGTGAAGTTATTCAGTGCCATCATCGCCATCGGTTCTGGCATGACTCTGGGACGGCAAGGCCCTACTGTCCAAGTAGGGGCTGGTTTGGCAGCAGGAATGAGTCGTTGGGTTCCCACTTCTCCAGATCATCGACGGCAGATGATTGCAGCTGGTGCGGGTGCGGGTTTGGCTGCTGCTTTCAATGCCCCGATCGCAGGTGTATTATTTATCGTTGAAGAGTTACTCCAAGATTTATCAGGATTGACTCTCGGAACTGCCATTATCGCCTCCTTTATTGGTGGCGTGATCTCCCGACTTTTGGGTGGTGGCTCTCTTGACCTTAACTTGCAATTAGTAAAATCTTCCAGCCAATTCTCCATCCCAGAAATTCCCTTTTTCATCCTGTTAGGTATTTTGGCAGGCTTGTTTGGTGCATTGTTTAATCGCGGCTTAATATTTAGTATTAAATTTTATCAAAGATTACACATCAGCTTACCGTTGCGGGTGGCTTTAGCTGGATTTATCTCTGGTGTTGTCGTCGCCATGCTCCCTCCATCCTTCCGTGATAATACGGGATTACGGGAGTCATTGATTACTGGAGGTTCCCATCCTAGCGTCGCAGCGATCGCCTTTGCGGCCCAGTTTATCCTCACACTGATTGCATTTGGTTCGGGAGCGCCGGGGGGATTATTCGCTCCCAGTCTGATTTTGGGTTCTTGCTTAGGACACATCATCGGTGTATCTGAGTTATATATCACCGGAGTTGGTTCTCCTACGACTTACGCCCTAGCAGGTATGGGTGGATTTTTTAGCGCCGTTTCCAAAGTGCCAATCACAGCCATTGTGATTGTCTTTGAGATGACTACAGATTTCAACCTGGTGCTACCTTTGATGATTGTTTCTGTTGCAGCTTACCTGGTTGCGGATAAGGTAGTGCCTGGTTCGCTTTATGAGAAACTTTTGGAGTTAAAAGGTATTAGTCTCACCAAAGAAGTTGCGATGGAAGGAGCATTAAGCAAGTTAACTGCAAAAGATGTGATGCAAGAACGGGTAGAAACTCTAGATGCAGAGATGAGCTTGGAAGAAGCAATGCAAGCTTTTGCTCATTCCCATCATCGCGGTTTCCCTGTGGTAGAAGATAGCAAGTTAGTGGGGATTGTAACGCAATCAGACTTGTTAAAAATCCGCGAGATTACAAACCACACACTTAGCGATCGCAATTTAGCCGATATTTTCTTAAAAGAAATTATGACATCTGTCCCGATGACAGTATCACCAATTCACACCCTCAGTAATGTACTATATTTACTCGATCGCTATCAAATCAGTCGCTTACCGGTGGTAGATAGACGAAAACTGATTGGGATTATTACCCGTGCAGATATTATTCGGGCAGAAGCAGATCATCTCAATGGTGAAAATGCGACACCGAAACTGCGACCAGAACCTTCATACATAGTTTACCAAACGCGATCGCCTAGCATTGGTAGAGGTAGATTATTAGTACCCGTAGCAAATCCCGAAACAGCAGGTGTTTTATTACTGATGGCAGCAGCTATTGCCCGCGATCGCCATTATGAAATAGATTGCGTGCAAGTGATGCTGATACCCCGCCACAGTTCCCCATCAGAAACACAGGTAAGAACGGCGAAAAGTCGCCGCTTGCTAAGACAGGCAGAAGTCTTAGCAAAAAAGTGGAAAATTCCCTTGCACACGCAGATTCGAGTTACCCACGATGTGGCGCAGGCAATTTTGGAGACAATCAACGAACAACACATCGACCTAATTTTAATGGGATGGAAAGGTAACACATCTACCCCTGGTCGGATTTTTGGCAGCGTTGTTGACACCATAATTCGCCAAGCCACCTGTGAAGTTGTATTAGTCAAATTAGGCACTACTCCCCACTCAGCACTCCCCACTCAGCACTCATTTAACAGTTGGCTAGTCCCAGTGGCTGGTGGCCCCAATTCACCACTGGCAATTAAATTGCTACCAGCTTTAATTACATTGGGAAAGGATCCGAAAATTCGCCTGACACAGGTGTTTAACCCATCTGAACTCAAGCCAGATATGTCAATTTCAGAACAAGCCATCCGCCATTTGATGCGTCGCCGCAAATTGTCGAGTACTGTAATTGCTCTCCCCATACAAGCTAATTCAGTCGCTGAAGGTGTGATTAAGCTAGTGCAAACCGAAGGTTACGACGTTGTAGTTTTGGGAGCTTCCCGCGAGGGATTGCTACAGCAAGCGATTCAAGGTAATATTCCCGAAGCGATCGCTTCGGGTGTCGAAAGTACAGTTATTTTAGTTAGGGGTGCGATTAATAAATAAACTCAGATCAATTGGCATCTTCTTGCGAGCGCTGTTACAAAACTAGTAGTTTCATAACATTGGTGTTAAGAATAAATATCATACTCCTAAGTTATTAATTCCTATTGGCTTGTTCAACAGCTTGGATAAAAGACTTTTAAAAATATGCGGAAAAAGGGCAGGCCCTGGTAAAAAGATAATACCCAACTGTTGCATTAATCCAAATGCATCGCCTTGCCCCCAATGCTCTACAATTTTGCCGTTTTCAACGCGATCAATATGCATGATTGATAACTTAATTTCTTTACCTGTTGAAGGAAGACCTTGAAATTCACCTAGATGCCTAGCTGTAAATGTTCCACAAGTAACAACTTTATCTCCTTTAACAAGCACTTGATCAAATGTATGTTGACTGTTGGTAAAGGCTAAGTAAAAAGCCATACCAAACTGTTTAAAACCTTCACCATCAAGAGGAGCAGGTGTACCAGCGATATGAGCAATAAAATTGGGTGCGAGAAGCGCCAAGGCTTGGCTAATATTCCGGCTATCGAAAGCTCCATAGAACTGAAGAACGATATTTTTATTTTGTTCAGTTGGACTTATTTCTCTACACATACAATCTGACAAATAGCTTATTTAAGTAATTTATTGTCCCATTCATTGTCCATCTATTATGCTGTTTTGCCCAGCGATCGCCCATTTTACCTATGGTAAAATACACCAATAATCAGAGTAAAAATTATTGGTATTAAGATGGGAATAGCAACTATAAGTCCCCACTTACCAAACTTAATTTCCTCACCCTCAGATTTTAGAAACGCAATCCAACCTACAACTCCCATCAAAACCCAAAGAAACCCAAAGGCAAGAAATATCACAAACACTGAATCGTCCATTATTTTTACCAAATTTTCTTAAATTGTAACTAATTTCCACTAAATAACTTTGCTAAACTTGCACAAAACTGGCTAAAATCAAAAGCTTCAATAGTTTTTTTTTGTAAATATTTGGGTTGGTAAATTACTGGATTAGAGCAATTACCTTGCAGGATTTGAATTAGATTATCGGCAATTTCTTCAACATTATCAGGATCGACCAAACATCCCAACTTCCCGTCAGCTAAGGGATCTATAGAACCATCTTGATTACCCGCCAATACAGGTTTACCACAAGCTAAAGCTTCTAGAAAAACAATCCCAAATCCTTCTCCTTTACTAGGCAGAGCAAAAACATCGCAGAGATTGTAATGATCGCACAATTCTTTATCTGGAACAAATCCGGCAATTGTCACACAATCTTGTAGATTTAAGTTGGTAACTAAAGTTTTAATTCGAGGTATATCATCTCCTTTCCCTGCAAGAATGAAGTGAACATTAGGGAGATACAACCGCACCTTAACTAAAGCATGAAGCATTTGGTCATAACCCTTGTATTTTGCCGTGCTTCCTAACCGTGTTACTGTTAAAATTACAGGCTGTTCATCTGTTAAATTATATCGCTTCAGTAAGTAGCTAGGTTTAGAATTAATTGAAAAATTACTCGCATCAAATGTATTAGGTAAAATAACTATTTTTTCGGAATCAATATTTGTATCTTGAAGCAAGCGCTGGCGAGTATAATTACTAACACTAATGATTTTATCTGCTTTTTCTAAAGCTAATTTTGTTGCCTTGTTTTCGATATTCCAAACTTCTAAGCCATGAGCAACTACCCAGTAAGGAATTCCAGTGAAAAGTTTTAAAATATAACAAACAATAGCATAGTTAACATGAGTGGAAATGACTATAATAGGATGTTGAAGAATAGCTAAAATAATTATTTTTGTGGCAAATAAAATTGGTTGTAGTAACTTTGGTAAATCTCCAAAATAATGAAATATTGTCGAACTTAAAAACTGCAATTTACCTGGCTGCTTTAAACTATACTTATCATATTTTAGAAACACATCATAATCGGCTTCAGGATATATATATTGTAAAGCTTGCAGCAAAAATTTTGAGTAAACTTGAATACCTCCCTTGAAATCAAATATATTCGGAAATATTAAGTAAAGACGAGGTTTAGCACTCATAGTTTTTTGGCATTTTCAATAATTTCAGGTTTTAATTGGGTGACAACATCTTTTCGAGAATTGATAGCCGCTGCTATAAAATAAAACTCAATAGTTGTAAAAGTATAGTCTTCAGTAAAAACATCTGGAATTTGAGACACTAAAAACATAATAATTGGAACAGTAATTAAAGGATTAGCATACTTAACTTTCAATGCTATTTTCGCTAAAAAATTAGTAAATAGCAATAATCCAGGAATTCCTTGTTCTGCTGACACATTTAAAAATATATTATGTGCGTGATAACTTTTCTTTCCCCAAACTTTCACTCCTATCTGGTCTGGAAAAACTCCTATACCTATACCAGTAAATGGTCTTTTAATAGTTTCATTAATAGCTGCCTGCCACATTTCAAACCTTGTAACACCTGTTCCTACAAGAGTAATAATCTTTTTACCATGTGGATTTAATAAATTTGAATTTTCTGTAAATACATTAGTTAATGGAAATATTTTACTATCTGCCAAACCAATTCGCCGTGTAGAAACAGGTACAGTTACAATGAATAAAAACAACAAGCTGATTAGATAAATCATTTTTCTAAAACTAATAATTTTATATATCAACAAAAGAAACATACCAATTATGAAAATTACCCAACCATTCCCGCTGGCAGATAAAGCTAAGGGAATTACAAAAATTAATTCGCTTATATGTAATTCAATTTTAGAAATATTATTCTGTTTTTCTAAAATCAGGCTTAAACATAATCCAATGGCGACTATGACCCCAAACTGATTAGGGTTTTGCATAATTGAACCAATCTCAGGATAAAAGCTGGGGAACTTTAATGATTTAAAAATCCAGTTGTTGGGAAGTAAAACCTCTAAAAAACCCAAACCTGCAATTATCTGTAGCAAGTATAATATGCAACGATAATAGAATGTTAGAAATAGTGTTGTTATATTTTTAAAGGTTAATACTAAAAAAGCAAAAAATAATATGTAATAAGTTGAGTATTTTAGACTATAAGTAATAGCAATATTTGGAAACTCGCTCATTAATGAGGACAGGCACATCCACAAATACATGAGACTTATAGATATCAAAATTATTTTATGCTTCTTAACAACTTCTGGTAGAGATTTGAAAGATAAACTAATGATCCCAAAACTAAATGCAGGAAGTAATAAATAATGAATGCCAATATTTATTCCTGGAAATTTAATTCGCCCTAAAAGTGAAGAAAATAATATAAGCAGAAAAAATATATTAATCATAAACTTTTGTTTAAAGATATTTTTTTGACAAAAGAAAACCTATATAAACCTACTTTTGCAGGTTTAGGGATAGATTTTGATATTTTTTTTCAAGTTATAATCCTGAGTACGTAGAGAATATTAGCATAATACAGTCTTCGCCAATATCATCTTTTTAAGCTAGGATTAATTTGAGATTTTTGCACAGCTAAATATTCTTTCTGAGTAGAACCCGAAAAAGTCGCAATCTATTCCGAATGTACATTATCAGATATTTTTAATTAATCATCTGCCAAATTTTGAGAATGTTCTCACCACTTCCACCACCGGCAATGGTTTGTCCATCTGGGCTAATGGCAACGGCATAAATATATCCAGAACCTGTCTCCAAAGTGCGGATTTCCTTTCCTGTGACTGGGTTCCAAAGTTTGATTGTCTTGTCACTACTGCCACTTACAAGGGTGATACCATTTGAACCTACCCTTGGCAAAAAGGCGACAGAATTAACCTTATCATTATGTCCTTTTAAGGTGTGGATTAACTTTCCTGTTTTCAAATTCCACAATTTAATTGTCTTGTCTTTACTACCACTGGCAAGGATGACGCCATCGGGAGCAAAAGCGACTGAAAGAATCGATTCTGGATTTCCCTCTAAGGTGCGGATTAACTTTCCTGTTCCCAGATTCCACAATTTAATTGTTTTATCCCAGCTACCACTGGCAAGGGTTTTACCATCAGGACTGAAAACTACAGATGCAACACCACTCGTATGTCCCTCTAAGGTGCGGATTAACTTTCCTGTCTCCAGATTCCATATTTTGATTTTCATATCCTTACTAGCACAGCCACTGGCAAGGGTTTTGCCATCAGGACTGAAAGCTACAGAAGTAACTCCGTCGCTATTTCCCTCCAAGGTACGGATTAACTTTCCTGTCTCCAGATTCCACAATTTAATTGTCTTGTCCGCACTGCCACTAGCGAGGATTTTGCTATCAGGACTGAAAGCTATAGTCCAAATCCAATTGGAATGTCCTTCTAAAGTGCGGATTTCTTGTCCACCCGTCAGATTCCATAGCTTGATTGTCTTATCATCACTGGCACTGCCAAGGGTTGTACCATCAGGACTGAAAGCTACGGAATTCACGTCACTAGAATGCCCCTTGAAGGGTTTGGGTAGATAAGAATTTTCTGAGACGTTTTTTTGGGGCTGAATAGGCTGAGAAATAGGCTGAGAAATAGGTTCAGGAACCTCGCTGACTGTCTGGGGACGAGACTGAAAATACCAAACTCCCCCTAATCCCAACACTAAAATGCTAGAACCTAACAGCAGTTGACTTTTCAGATTGTTATTTGATTTTGGTGAAACTGGCACCTTGTTTGCTGGGGTAGCTGCAAATGTTGGTGTCAGTATAGTTGGGGGTACTGATGACAATGGTGGTAGTTGAGGTCTCAAGTCATTGATGACTTCATCGGCCGATTGATAACGCTTTTGGATGTCTAGTTGCAACAGCTTATCCAAAACTTCACCCAACTCTACAGATATTGAAATTCCGTCTCTACCTGAACTGGTTAAATGTTGCCGCCAAGATGCAACCCAACCATAACCCTGGTGTATCCACAGTTGAGATGGGCGAACCCCAGTCAGGAGATGAAAACAAGTAGCCCCCAAACTGAATAAATCACTGGCTGGGTAAGCTTTTCCCTCTTGCATCTGTTCAAGTGCAGTGTAACCGTGTGAGCCAATCACAGTGCCCATTTTAGTCTGCACTGTTGCTGTCAGCAGCTTGGAAGCTCCAAAATCAATGAGGATTAATCGCCCATCACTTTGACGACGAATAATATTCTGTGGCTTAATATCCCGGTGAATCACTCCCCGCAGATGGATAAACTTCAGTACCGGCAGTAAATCTAGTAAAAGTTGGCGAATCTCTGTTTCGTTATAGTTTGCCCGCGTTTCCGATTCTTTGAGCAAGTTTTGCCCATCGATAAACTGCTGCACCAAAAAAAGATAACTATTTTGCTCAAAATAAGCCAATAAAGTTGGAATTTGCGGATGTTCTGCCAGTTCTTGCAGTCGGCTCGCTTCTTGTTTAAATAGTTCAACGGCCTTGGTTAGCGGCCCAGTTCCCTGAAGTTTTGGCGCGAATTGCTTAACAACACAGCATTCATTCAGTTTGTGTACATCTTTGGCTAGATAGGTTCTACCAAATCCACCTTCGTCTGATAAAACCTGAGTAGGACGATAGCGACCTCCTAGCAGGGGTATCAATTCCGCTCTACAACTGTGGCAATAGTTGTTTTTATCAGGATTTAAGGGTTTTTCGCAATCGGGATTCACACAACAGAGCATACTGGGAATCCATTTCAGTTGGGGTATATATTCATCTTAAGTCATGCAGTATAATCTCTCTTGTTAGTAAATATCACTGAGACACCATACAAATCCCCAATTTCCTTACCTCATCAGGTATTGAACAATTTAGATAACTTGAGATAACTTGCAAAAAATTGTGTTTGAGCGATGCCTTTTGACTAATTGATGGGCGTCAGGTTTGCTTGTGTATTACATCTGTGTGAGCCACTTAGTCAGGTTTTCAAAAATATCTGGGCAAAAATCCGAAAAGCAGCAATCTAAGTTTGTAGCTCAGTATATACTTACGAAATTGAGATTTTCTTTAGTAGTCTAAATTGAAAATATAATTTTTCCGATTTGATTGTGGCAAACATTTGGGTATGTAGGATATACGAATTCATTTGATTACAGGCGATGCCTTTAGCAAACCGCTAAGGTATATACGCTAAATTCCCCTTTCAATTTAAATAACTGCTGCGGTTAAAACAGCAACTAGTATTAATTTTGTCTTTCAATAATAGACAAAATTATCAGCAAAATTAGGAGCGTAATTATGCTATTAGACAACAAAAACTATCGTCGCAAATTAAGTCATGTTTTAATTGGTTGCGTGAGTAGTAGTTTGTTAATCACAAGTAATGTGCTGCCTATAAGTGCTTTGGTAAAATCTCAAAGTTCTCAAGACTTCATAATTGCTAAATCACCAGATGAGAGACAACCAGAAGCAGTAAAAAAAGGAATTGAGCAAATTCCTCCTTCTCAGGCATCAATATCTCCAAGACGGAAGATATCTATTGAGTCACCAGTACAGCAAACTCCTCGCGTATCGTCTAATACAGAAAATTCTCAGCGAGCTTCCAGCGTTTCAGATAATAGCTCTACTCCTAGATCGTCTAGACGTAGGACTTATAACTCCAATTCTAATCGTTCCAATAGTGGTGGTGCATCTAGATCCTCTGGAACTAGAACTGCAAATTCAAACGCCAATCGTTCTAATGGTGGTTCCAGGAGAGTTCGCAAGCCAAGTTCTAATGTCGCTACAACTGGGAACCAAAATCTCGATAATTCAGCGATTTCTTCACCTGCAACACCAACTTACAAAGAGATTAACTTTGTAGATGTTGCATTAGGGATTTTAAGTAAGAGTGACTTTCAATCTGAAGGTAGATATTTTCATTTCTATGAGTTTGAGGGCAGAGAAAATCAATTAGTTCAAATTAGACTGATTGGCAGTAATGATACACGCAGATATAATAACTTGAGTTTAAAACCCTTGTTGTTTCTGCACGATCCTGATAACAATATTATTGTCAAAAAAGGCGCTTTGGATAAAAGCAGTGGTGGCGATGATGCATTTATTTTTGCGCGACTGCCTAAGAATGGCATTTACAAGATTGCTGTTACTAGTCAAGATCCTGGAGATACAGGCCGCTATAGCTTGGCTCTGAGGAATGATAGAGCTAGCTATACTTTAGATGAATCAGACCAATTAACTGCCAAAAGCTCAACCCTGAAACAAAATGGAGGCGCTTACAATGTTTCTAATTTCCAAGGTAAAAAAAATCAGCTGATAAGTATTCGTGTTGATAGTGTTGATGAAGAGTTTTCTCCTTATGTAGCTTTGCTAAATTCTAAAGGACAGACGATCGCGATTGATAAAGACAAAGACAAAAGTGGTGTCTACAGTGCTTTAATTGACCGAGCTAGGTTGCCTGAAGATGATACATACTATATAGTTATTACTTCCAAAAATCCACAGGAACGCGGTAAATATAGATTGACTATTTTCTGAAGTAATTACCGATTCTGGTATCGAGACTATTGCTATGAGTAGGATATAGCCCGGAATGTTTTTTTATTTACCGTAATAGTCTCGATGCCATTGTACAAAGTTCATTTAAGGGTTATTGGTGTAGATAATTGGTCTTTAAAGACGCGATAAATCGCGTCTCTACATGACGATCCTCTTGGGAATTTACCGCAGATTTCAAGGCATATATTGCGCTGTAACGTCCACTTAAGTGCAGTAATTCTTGATGCGTACCTTGCTCTAAAATCTGTCCGTCTTCGATGTAGAGAATTAAATCGGCTTGTTCTACGGCTCTAAGATTATGAGAAACTACAAAGGTAGTGCATTTTTGAGTCAAGCGATCGCTAATATAGTAATTTAATTTTCTTTCAAGAGCGATCGCTATTTTCTCCAGCCACAGGGGATTTTGCCCACAGGTGAGAACTGAATCGCTCACGCTGCGAAACAATTATGGTTATTTCTGCTTTATTCATGGTTCAAATTCTGTTTTTACAAAATGAATTCCTCTCTTCTCTCTGTGTTCTCTGCGCCTCTGCGGTTAATTATTTATTTAACCGCAGAGACACAGAGGGCGCAGAGAGAGAAAAAAAGAGTTTTGACGTTCTCTATACGAAATATATTTCGCCTAACAAACCTGCATTAGATATCCCTAAGACTCGTTGGTAAACATTCATCCAGTTTTGATATTCCACTGATGAGCTATTTTCAGGTAAATAGACCACGCGGTAGGGGCACAAGGCCTTGCGCCCCTACTTCGGTGAGAAAATTGGACAGCTTGCAGTCTAACAATTGGATAAACTTGTTAGAAAACATTAAGGGTTTATTTCCATGAGTTGGTTTTTTTCGACGTTAGGAGTTTTGCTGGCACTAATAACACTCTTGCTAGGGTTGTATCTAATTACTGCTAGGCCTTATCAATCATCTAACTCTGTAGCCAATTCCTATGACGAATGGACTGAAGACGGTATTTTGGAATTCTACTGGGGTGAACATATCCACTTAGGTCATTATGGTTCGCCACCACAACGAAAGGATTTTCTGACTGCTAAATCTGACTTTGTGCATGAAATGGTACGTTGGGGTGGTTTAGATAAATTACCCCCTGGCACGACTCTCTTAGATGTTGGCTGTGGAATTGGAGGTAGCAGTCGCATCTTGGCACGAGATTACGGTTTTGCAGTCACGGGTATTACCATTAGTCCCCAACAAGTCCAACGCGCCCAGCAGTTAACCCAAGAGGAACTTAATGTGCGGTTTCTTGTGGATGATGCGATGGCACTTTCTTTCCCAGATGCTAGTTTTGATGTAGTTTGGTCGATTGAAGCTGGGCCACACATGCCAGATAAAGCCATTTTTGCTAGAGAGTTGATACGGGTGCTAAAACCGGGTGGAGTGATGGTTTTAGCCGATTGGAATCAGAGAGACGATCGCCAAAAACCGCTCAATTTTTGGGAGAAACGGGTAATGCGGCAACTATTAGATCAGTGGTCGCATCCGGCTTTTTCCAGTATTGAAGGCTTTTCCGAGCTTTTGGCAGCAACGGGATTAGTTGAGGGGGAAGTAATAACGACAGACTGGACGGAACAAACACTTCCTTCTTGGCTAGATTCCATCTGGCAAGGAGTGACTCGACCAGAGGGATTGGTGCGTTTTGGTCTATCTGGTTTCATTAAATCTCTGCGAGAAGTACCTACTCTCCTACTGATGCGGCTAGCATTCAGCGCGGGTCTGTGCCGATTCGGAATGTTCCGCGCAATCAGAGCTAACTCGTTGCAGAAATCAACTAAGCAGTATAGTTTAGTTAGCAATTCCTGATCGCCTCGTTAGTTTTAGAGGTTGCGAATTCATTCGCTAGGGCAAACTAATTGACGCGATTGGTATTAGGTTCGCAAGCGATAACCCATTCCTCTAACGGTTTCAATGATGTTACTGCCTAGTTTCTTGCGGAGATAACCAACATAGACAAGCAAGTACCAGAGCAAAATCCGGGTGCGTGCTTCTCCAAATACTTGCTGCCAACCTGAAAACAGCTTTGTTATTTTAATTCCAAACCTGCGATCGCGGCGATGGTTGGGAATGCTGCTCATTATCACCCCTCCCCATTTGAGACAGTTCATCGTAATTGGGGATCGTGGGCTGGAGACTGGGGAATGGTTTGAGATTCAAAGGTGGATTCATCCAGTCCAAAGGTGGATGAACGAGTATTTGATCTGGATTCATCCAGTCCAAAGGTGGATGAACGAGATTCTAACTCTCCTTCATCCTCAATCCCTAATCCCCACTCACTGAGACAACCGCCAAATCTTAATCGTGTTATCTTCACTACCGCTAACAAGGCTTTTGCCATCAGGAGTGAAGGTAACAGATGTGACGGTGTTGGTGTGCCCCGCCAATGTGAGAATTTCTTCTCCTGTTGCTGTATTCCACAGTTTGATAGTGCGATCGCGGCTACCACTAGCAACAATTTTACCATCGGCACTGAAGGCTACGGATGTGACAGTGTTGCCATGTCCCGCTAGGGTGCGAAGTTCTCTTCCGGTAGCTAAATTCCAAAGTTTGATGGTGCGATCGCGGCTAGCAGTGGCTAAAGTTTTACCATTTGGGCTAATAGCCACAGTTGTCACTGTTTGAGAATTTCCTTCTAGTGTGCGGATTGGGTATCCTTTTGCTAGATTCCAGATTTTGATCGTCTTGTCAAAACTGCCACTGGCCAAAAGCACGCCATTAGGACTGATAGCTACTGACCGCACCCAGAATGTATGCCCTGCTAGTGTCCGAATTTGCTCTCCTGTTGCCAAATCCCAGATTTTAATCGTATTGTCATCACTGCCAGTAACTAGAGTCTCACTATCAGCACTGATGGCTAGGGCATGAACTGAGTCAGAATGCCCTATAAGAGTGCGAATTTGTTTGCGTGTTGCCAGATTCCAGATTTTAATGGTGTTGTCATCACTGGCACTAACCAGAAGTTTGCCATCTGGACTAATTACCACGACATTCACCTGCTGAAAATGCCCGTTGAGTGAAGCGATTAGTTTTCCGGTTGCGAGATTCCAAAGTTTGATTGTGCGATCGCCACTGCTAGCTATGGTTTTACCATCAGGGCTGATGGCGACAGATAAAACTGAGTTTTCGTGTCCTTGAAGGGTGTTATCCAAGGAAACCTTACCCAAGCTAATCTGACTCAAAATCGCGTCATTTTTACCAGGATTATTTTGTTGAATCAACCTAGAAACCAAACTAGTTTGAATCCGGCGAAAATTTTTATACCAAGATTCGCTGAATCCAAACAACAGAATGAAAGCACTTACCAAGATTATAATTCTCAGTAAGGGAGAACTTTTTGGTAAAACTGGTGCTTTAGTTGGTGGTAATTTCCCCGATGACTTACCCGCCGGAGGCAGGGCGAGGAGTTGTTTGGGAGTCAAGTCTCTCAGGACTTCTTCGGCTGACTGGTAACGTTCCTGGATATCTTTTTTCAAAAGCTTGTCGATGACAAAATCCAACTCAGGATTTAATGGACTCCGCAAATATTCCCGCCAATTACTTACCCAGGCGTACCCAGATTCCATCCACAACTGAAACGGGGAATTTCCCGTTAGCAGATGAAAGCAGGTAGCCCCCACACCGAACAAGTCGCTGGCGGGGAAAGCTTTGCCATCTCTAATTTGTTCTAGGGGAGAATAACCATGTGAACCAATGGATGTGCCAGATTTCTGCTGAACTTTGGCGGTAAATTGTTTTGAGGAGCCAAAATCAATCAGGCTTAATCGTCCATCATTTTTATTGCGGATAATATTTTCTGGCTTGATGTCTCGGTGAATAACTTTGCGATCGTGGATAAATTTGAGGATGGGCAGTAAGTCTAGCAAAATAGATTGAATGTCTCTAGCGTTATAAGCCTTGCGCTGTTGCAACTCCTTTAACAAATTATCTCCATTAATAAACTGCTGCACCAAATATAGGCAGCCGTCTTGCTCAAAGTAAGCTATCAAAGTCGGAATTTGGGGATGTTCCCCAAGGTCTTGTAGTCGCTGCGCTTCTTGGGCAAACAACTCCATCGCCTTTTTTTGCGACCAAGTTCCTTGGAATTTTGGAGCTAATTGCTTGATAACACAGCGTTCATGGAGTTTATCTACGTCTTCTGATAGATAGGTTCTGCCAAATCCCCCCTCATCTGAAAGGACTCGGATGACACGAAAGCGATTTCTTAAAAGTGACACCAGCGGGGTGCTACAACTTTGGCAAAACTTCTTTCCATTAGGATTCAGGGGATTTGAGCAATCGGGATTTAAGCAGCAGATCATGATCTGACAGGCGCGACTGCATGACAACTTAGGCTAAGTTTGCCCCGAACTTTCCCTTAAGATAATTGACTCTCGCTTACTTGTGGTAGATAAACCCTGTTCTGGGGATTGGGGAATTACTTATATAGTTAGCTTTTGTAAATAGTAGTCAGTCTTCCTCATCTGTGGAAAACTACGAGAGCCATAAGATTAATTATTCTATCGATTATATAATAATCTAAATAAAAATGTTTTTTGAAACTTTTAAACCTAGTAATTTTGCTTGTATCTTGGCAAGCGATAGCTGACTAAGTATTGAAGATAAACCCTGATTAATGAATCATTACTGACTATCAAATATAGTTAAAATGCTTACTAAATTTGTTTTAACTATTTTAAATTGCCCATAATTAATTATTCATTTGATACTTTAGCTAAAAAAGGCTGCAATAGACAGCAGATTTCAAGTTGTTGAGGTACACAAGCTAAGTATGTTACCCAGGTATAAAGCTTGTTTTACTCCTGAATTCTGAATTCTGAATTCTGAATTCTGCTGTATGTTATCTTGTTTCCTTGAATCTAGCTCTCCATTTCCGAATGGCACTAGCAGTTCTGGCTACAGG
Organism: Nostoc sp. JL23; assembly: GCF_017115065.1. Lineage (NCBI taxonomy): Bacteria > Bacillati > Cyanobacteriota > Cyanophyceae > Nostocales > Nostocaceae > Nostoc > Nostoc sp. JL23. Next base: position 42,732 of record NZ_JABXKN010000125.1, on the reverse strand, counting down.
TGGCATGTATACATCATAATTTTCGTGTTGTGTAATTTCATGTTGTGTAATTTCGTGTTGTGTAATACTTTTATTATTTAATTTTTGGGTAGTTAGACAGTTAGCCAAAGTAGGCAAATAAGTTTCATTACTTAAAGCTTTCATCACTTCATCGGCATTCTTAAACCGATCCTCTAAGGTGATTTTCACCATTTTTCCTAAAATCTGGGCGAAACTGTTGCTGATATTTACCTGTTTTTGCCAAGATATTTCACCACTATTTGGGTCGTAGTCCAATTCTAAAGGACTTTTAGCAGTCAACATATAAATACAAGTTACACCCAGTGCATAAATATCACTGGCATAAACTGGACGTAGAGAAAACTGTTCTGGTGGTGCAAATCCCCTAGTCCCGATAAAGTTGGTATTTACAGCTTGATTGATTGAGTTTTCACAAGCATCAACTAATTTCTCTTTCACCGCACCAAAATCAATCAGCACTATGCGCCCATCATATTCACACCGCAATAAATTCTGAGGCTTAATATCCCGATGAATTACATGATGTTTATGAAGATACTGTAATACAGGTAATAATTCCTGTAAGAACTGCTTAACTGAGGCTTCACTTTTGGGCCCAGTTTGCCGTACTTCTCGCGCCAAAGTCAAACCCGGCACATATTCTTGAATTAAAAAGAACTCCCCATTCGCCTGAAAGTAGTCTAATAGCATGGGAATTTGCGAATGACTACCGAGTTGCCCCAAAGTTCTGGCTTCTTTTTCAAAGCGCATACATGCCCTTTGCCAACTTTGGGGACTAGTCACTTTTGGGCAAAGCTGTTTAATAACACACAGTGGATTCCCAGGTAATACGGCATTTTTGGCTAAAAATGTCACACCAAAACCACCTCTACCTAAAATTTGTAGTATTTCATAGCGATCGCGAAATAGCCGTTTGGAACCACAAATGTGACTCAACTGAGTTTGTTGTGAAATGCTCTCTTGAGAATTCGTTGTTTTTTGAGGAAAACGATTCATTAGTATAAAGTATCTGCTTTTAAATGTCTCTAATTCTATGACAATTCTTTATTGGCAACAGTAAGATTACTGAATCTTTGCCAAATCCTCATTACTCTTCAAAAAGTAAAAATAAATTTTTGTAGAACTGGCCCTTTTACGGATGTGTCACAAGCTAATTTGTAGTTTGTTAGAGGTGAAAGTCTGTTGCGTGGGTACTTGTAACAATTTTGTATGAAGATGCACATAATAAAACCCCTCTAGTTTAGCAAAAGGGGGACGGCATAGCCGGGGGTAAAAATATGTAGTTTCACACTTAGTACATTTATGATATTTTTTTTGACTATACAGCAGATTTCAAACTAGTGAGGTACACAACGATTCGTCTGTTAGCCGGGTATAAAGCGTATTTTACTTTTGAATTCTGAATTCTGCTGTAAGTACCTAAGCTGGTGGAGTTTGTGAAGAGAAAATATCTGTGAGATTCTCCTCAACCAGCAAATCTGGTGTTTGCATAATAAATGGGAGTTCGGCTCCCACAAGGCCTCTTTGGATGCGTTCTAAAGTCTCACTAAAAACGATAAACAGAGGATATATAGCATTAGCTCCCTCACTCAAAATATGACTGTGACGGAGAGGCATCAACCACTCATAATCATTGTCTAGATAAACTTGGGTTTGTCGCCAACGTCCTAACAAATCAGAAAAGTCTTCGTGAGCGCGATGAATAAAGACTAAAATTTCTGCTCCAGTTTTGATTTTCCACTCTGGATCGCACATCAAAATTGCCACATCACAGGGTAAGCAAATCGTTTGTGGGGCTGTTGTAGCATTATTGCGAAGCCGGACAATTGGCAAAGGTATAGTGATGACACTTTCATCTGGACGGCGCAGACTGGGAATCATCTCCAAGTATGGCCGATATTGCTTTAGTAAGGCGATCGCAGCTAGATGATTGCTGTACTCTGCCAAACTCGCTTCGTACTGAGATTTTTGCACAGTCATAATTTATTAAATAGTGAGGAGTTAAAAGTTAATAATAAAATTAATCAGTTAGGAGCTAAAAGTTAGGAATAAAAAATTTTAATTTCTAACTCATAACTTCTAACTCTTAACTATTAATCCTTTATCCCAGCTTTTCAAATACCGCAAACATCGGTAGATACATTGCTAGCAAAATGGTTCCCACCATTCCTCCTAGAACTACAATCATCACCGGTTCCAAAATACTGGTCATTGCTTTTACTGCTTGCTCGACTTCATCTTCATAGAAATCGGCAACTTTCATCAACATTGCATCTAATTCTCCAGTTTCTTCCCCGATACTAATCATTTGAATTGCCATAGCCGGAAAAACGGCATCTTTTTGTAAAGCAATGCTAATCATGCCTCCTTGTTGAATCTCCATACGGGCTGCGTCTATGGCATTGGCAATCACTTGGTTTCCTGATGTATCTCGGACAATTTCTAAGCAAGTTAAAATTGGTACACCTGAACGAGTCAAAGAACCAAAAGTTCGGCTAAAGCGGGCAACTGAAGATTTTTGAATTAAGTCACCAAACAATGGCATTTTCAGAGATAAACGATCAATTGTGATGCGACCAACAGGAGTTTTACCATATTGTGTAAAGGCAAATTTTAGTCCTATAAGAGCAGCAAGTAGGACGAAAGCACCCGGACTTCTCAAAAACTTACTAGCATCCATCAAGAATTGCGTTAAAGGTGGTAATGAGATTCCAATTTGTGTAAAAATCGTGGCAAAAATGGGAATCAGAAAAATAGTCATGCCCAGAAAAATAGCAACTGCGATAAAACCCACGACCGTTGGATAAGACAGTGCTGATTTAATTTGGTTCTGTAAACGGGCAACATCTTCTAACAACTTGGCTAAACGATTCAATACTTCGTCTAGAACACCACCAACTTCGCCAGCTTGAATCATACTCACATATAATCCATCAAAGCAGTCAGGATGCTTTCGCATTGCCTCTGAAAGATTCATTCCGCTTTGAACATCAGTACTAATCTCCACAAGAGCTTGTTTCAATTTAGTATTACTACACTGTTCGGAAAGCACCCCCAGACTTCTAACGATCGCAACTCCCGCATTCATCAAAACGGCAAATTGGCGCGAAAAAACGGCTTTGTCTTTTACAGAAACCTTAACTAAGGAATTCTGGAATTTTTTAAAGGCAACATCTGGCTGAAATCCCTGAGATTGCTTGAGTTCTTGAACTACAAAACCTTGATCTCTGAGATTAGTACGAGCTTGTACCAAGGATTCAGCAACAATTTTTTCTGTTCGGGATTTTCCTTGTGAATCGCGAACACGGGCAACATAGTTTGGCATAAATAAATTCAAAATTCAAAATTCAAAATACTCAAGGGGATGAAATATTCTTCATCTCCCCTATCCCCAATTCTTTTAATGTGCTTTGGCAGCCGCACCGGGTCTAGCACCGGCGGTAGCTTGCGGTGTAGAATTACCAATTAGACGTTGAATTTCATCTGGCTTAGAAGTCTTAGACATTGCCGCTTCAAAGGAAATCGTTCCTGCTTTATAAAAATCAGCTAAAACCTTCTCCAGAGTTTGCATTCCCAATTTGCCGCCAGTTTGAATCGCTGAGTAAATTTGAGATGTTTTGCCTTCTCGAATCAAGTTGGAAATAGCAGGAGTGACTATCAGAATTTCTTGAGCCATCACCCGACCATATTCACCGGGTTTAGGGTTTTTCTTAGACACCAAGGTTTGGCTAAATACACCCACCAATGAGTTAGACAACTGCACCCGCACTTGGGTTTGTCTTTCATGGGGAAAAACGTCAATAATCCGGTCAACTGTTTGGGCGGCAGAACTAGTGTGTAGCGTGCCAAATACCAAGTGTCCTGTTTCTGCTGCGGAAATCGCCAAAGAAATCGTTTCCAAATCGCGCATTTCCCCCACCAAAATAATATCTGGATCTTCCCGCAAGGCTGCTTTCAAAGCATTAGCAAAGCTCTTAGTATCTTCTCCTAGTTGCCGCTGGTGAACTAAGCTTTTAATTGGTTCATAGACAAATTCAATCGGGTCTTCCACCGTTAAAATATGCTCTGCCTTGGTGCGGTTAATCAAGTCAATCATTGCCGCTAGAGTAGTTGTCTTGCCGGAACCTGTAGGGCCTGTCACCAGAATAAGTCCTCTGGGCTTATCGCACATTTCTCGCACGATATCTGGCAGCCCTAATTTTTCAAAATTAGGAATCTTAGAACTTAATGCTCGTAAGCAAGCAGCATAAGCACCACGCTCTTTATAGACATTGACCCGGAAACGAGCCAAACCTTTGACACCATAAGAACAATCCAACTCCCAAGTCTGCTCTAAGGTTTTACGCTGGGTATTGTTGAGCATACTAAAAATCAGCCTTTGACATTGATCGGCTGTCAATACATGCTCACCGATAGGGGTAAGTTTGCCACTGATACGGAAGTAGGGAGGCAAACCTGCGGATAAATGCAAATCCGAGCCACCCATTTCAATCAACTGCTCCATCAAATCTTCAATCATCATTTCCATAGTTCTGCTTCCTTTTAATGTTTTTTATTTGTCAGTTGTTTAAAGTTATTAAGCATTCACCAATGACCAATGACTAGTCTTAAAACCGAGCTGTCATACAGTAAGGACAATCCAGCCATTCTTGTTTCAATGTGGCATCGCAACTCCGACAGGTAAGACCAGTCTTGCGTTTGGCTTTTAACTCTGCTTCCAAACCAGTATCAGTAAACGTCACTCGTTCTACTTCTTCTAGAGTGGTGGAACCTTCACGCACTAAGTCCAAACTGTAAGCCAGCAAGGTTTTCATACCCTCTTCTATTGCCACTTCCTTGATGCGTTCCGTTGGTGCATCTTCGTTGATCAGAGTTTGCAGGTTTTCGGTGACTCGCATGACTTCATAAACACCACAACGCCCTTTGTAGCCGACCCCATTACATTTTGGGCAAAGCTGATTTTTGGCTTTGGCATCTGCGATCGCATCTAATGTCAAGGTGTTAGCTTTATAGAAGGTGACTCCCACATCAGAGGAAGCTGATAGACCATAACGAGCTAGTTCTTCAGTTGTGGGAGTGTAGGGAATGCGACATTCAGAACATACCCGCCGCACCAAACGTTGAGCTAGAACGCCAATTAGGGAACTAGAAACCATGAAAGGCTCAATCCCCATTTCTCCCAAACGAGCGATCGCTCCTGGGGCATCATTGGTATGTAAAGTAGTTAATACTAAGTGACCGGTCAAGGCAGCTTCAATCGCTGTTTTTGCCGTTTCCTTATCCCGCGTTTCACCCACCAATAGCACATCTGGATCTTGTCGCAAGAAAGCCCGCAGAGCAGTAGCAAAATCCAGCCCTTTTTCCCGAATCACCTGTACTTGCGTAATCCCTGGAAGACTGTACTCAATTGGGTCTTCTACAGTACTGATATTAATTCCGGGATCGTTCTTTTCTGAAAGTGCAGAATACAGCGAGGTTGTTTTCCCGGAACCAGTTGGCCCAGTTACCAAAATTAGCCCAAAGGGACGGCTAACCATATCCTGGACAATATGTAAAGTCTCTGGATCGGTAATTAACTTATCTAATCCCAGTTGGGTGGAGGAGTTATCCAAAATCCGCAGTACCACCTTTTCCCCGTAGCGGCTAGGCAAGGTATTCACCCGGAAGTCCACCTTACGTCCCTCAAACATCCGGCGGATACGTCCATCTTGGGGTAGACGGCGTTCGGCAATGTCTAGATTGGAGATAATTTTAAATCGGGCTGTCACCGCCGGGATGATTTTTTTCGGTAGGGGATCGAAAGCTTCCTTCAGTACGCCATCCTTCCGAAAGCGAATGCGTAAGTTTTCTTCTTGCGGTTCGATATGAATGTCAGAAACGCCCTCATGTAAGGCTTTAGCCAGAATTCTATTAACTAGGTTGATAACTGGGGCATCCTCCGCACCCTTCATCGCTGCCCCTAGATCGGCCTCCATTTCTTCAGGAGCATCCGAAATATCGAGATTTCCGAGGTTTTCTAAATCCTGATTAATATCTGTAAACTTTTCTTGTTCCAGATGCTTCTGCTTAACAGCCATTTCATCCAGATATTGGTTGATTAGCTGCTGGTAATCTTCCTGGGTAATCACCATACGCTGCAAGGCCAAGCCTTGGGGGCGTAAGATGCGGTTCAGGTCATCGGAAGCCTCTAGATTATCTGGAGCAACCATCGCCACTAAAACTGAGGGCGGGGTTTGGTCTTCGTGTTTCGACAGTGGTACTAAACGATGGCGACGGCAGATATCGACTGGGATGAGGGTTTCAATCAGGTTCCCCATCATCGTGTTGCCAACGGAATTGACTTCTGGATCTAGAAATTCAACTCCGTATAGTATTTTCAGTTCAAATAGTTGCTGTTTTTTGTATTGCCTAAGCAACTCAGGCGATAGTTGTTGCCCAGTGATTGACTCTAATACTTCTGTTAACGGTCTGCCAGATTTGCGGCTTTCAATTAATGCCAGCCTCATCTGTTCGGTATTGGCATAGCCAGATTGCACTAGCTTGTTGCCGAAGGGCGAAAACTCTGTTCTAGTAGTTAGAGCGGTACTGCGCCGTTGTGGTGACGAGTAAGTCATAAATGAGCAATTGAGTAGGGGAAACCTCTGCTTAAAGTATTCCCAGGCTGTGAGACAGAATTCTCATTTCCCAAAAAAGTCCTGAATCACGTCGCTTTGCTCCAAATTCAAAATTCAAAATTAAAGATATTTTCAAATAAGATAAGGGGCGAGTCGCATTTGGCGCTATTATTGCAAATTACTCGTTCGGGTTCCCGCCTTAGTAGCGTCTGGGCTAACGTGTTCACCATTTGTCACAATAAGAGGACGGTTATATCACTTCCAGGAACTTGTCGGCAACAAAATCAGCCTCAGAGGCACGTCGTGGATGACGACGGTTGCAAGCTGTGGAGATACACTGCCATAAATAGGATCTGGAATGAATAGACAATGATCGATGAAAATAAACAGATAAACAATACAAGCCAGCAATTGGGTGAACCAACAGAGGTAAAGCAAGCAATGAAGAGTGACTTCCCAGCCCAAGTTAATTTCAATGAATCTGGCAGCGAGGCGACAGAGCAAGTGGCAGCCCAAACAAATATATCAGGCGATACTGCTACTCTCAATTCAGAAAATAGCGTCGCTGCAACTGAGAAAACTGAAGTAGAAAGGGCAGCTTTGGCAGAACTGACTCAACAAATAGAGTCTGTAAAAACGCAACTAGAAGAGCGTAGTACTCAATATATGCGGATTGCCGCTGATTTTGAGAATTACCGGAAACGCACTAGCAAAGAAAAAGAAGACCTAGAGTTACAGGTGAAGCGGAATACGATTTTGGAATTGCTGCCAGTAGTCGATAATTTTGAGCGGGCGCGATCGCACCTCAAACCACAATCTGATGGCGAAATGACCATGCACAAAAGTTACCAAGGCGTTTACAAACAATTAGTAGATAGCCTGAAGCGCTTGGGTGTATCACCAATGCGTCCCGAAGGTCAAGAATTCGATCCTAACCTGCACGAAGCAGTAATGCGGGAACCTACGGATGAACATCCTGAAGGAACAGTGTTAGAAGAGTTAGTGCGCGGATATTACTTGGGCGATCGCGTGCTACGCCATGCAATGGTCAAAGTAGCTGCTCCCAAGGAAGATACACCTTTCGCACCAGAAGATCAGTCGAGTTCAGCCAGCAGTTAAGCTGTAGTTGCTCGCCTCGCTGACCTCAAGTGCCTGGGTTATAGCAAAGACGAGCATCGCGTACCTAAAACTTGGACAAGGCTTTGGATAACTATCTGTGTTTCAACTTCTTGATTGCTACCAGCAACAGGGGTTACATAGAAGTTATCCGCTAGCCTTTGTTTTTAGCAAAAAAGTTAGTCCGCGACATACTACAGCAGAAATATTCAGTAAAAATACTGTCAAATATGGGAAAAGTTATTGGGATCGACTTAGGCACTACTAACAGTTGCGTCGCAGTTTTGGAGGGTGGTCAACCACTAGTGATCTCCAATTCTGAAGGTGGACGAACTACTCCAAGTATTGTGGGATTTGGAAAGAGTGGCGATCGCTTGGTTGGTCAATTGGCAAAGCGCCAAGCCGTAACCAATGCTGAAAACACAATTTACAGTATTAAACGATTCATCGGGCGGCGTTGGGAAGATACTGAAATAGAACGCGATCGCGTCCCCTACAACTGTGTCAAAGGTCGAGACGAGACCGTTGATGTCCAAATTCGCTCAAAAAACTATACGCCACAAGAATTATCCGCAATGATTCTGCAAAAGCTGAAGCAGGATGCGGAAAACTTTTTGGGTGAGGAGGTCACTCAAGCAGTGATCACCGTACCAGCATATTTCACAGATGCCCAAAGACAAGCAACTAAAGATGCTGGCACCATTGCAGGACTAGAAGTCCTGCGAATCATTAATGAACCAACATCTGCGGCTTTAGCTTTTGGATTAGAAAAGCAAGACCAAGAGCAGCTAATCTTAGTATTTGACTTGGGAGGCGGTACCTTCGACGTATCGATCCTGCAACTTGGGGATGGCGTTTTTGAAGTGAAGGCGACTTGTGGTAACAACCACTTGGGTGGAGACGACTTTGATAATGCGATCGTCCTTTGGATGATGGAACGTTTTCAAGAACAAGAGAAAATCGACCTTTCCAAAGACAAGATGGCGCTGCAACGCCTGCGGGAAGCAGCGGAAAAGGCAAAAATTGAACTCTCCAGTATGATGAATACCTCTGTCAATTTGCCATTTATCACAGCGGATGACTCCGGGCCAAAGCATCTGGAGATGGAACTTAGTCGCTCGAAATTTGAAGAACTCGCCGCGAAATTAATTGAAGCGACCATTGAGCCACTGATCCAATCGCTCAAAGATGCGGATCTCAAACCAGAAGCCATAGATCGGATTATTTTGGTAGGTGGTTCTACGCGTATTCCGGCAGTCCAAAACGCGCTAATTAAGTTTTTCAACGGGAAAGCTCCCGATCGCTCCATCAACCCTGACGAAGCCGTAGCATTAGGAGCAGCTATCCAAGCAGGTGTGTTGGGTGGCGAAGTCGATAATCTTTTACTATTGGATGTCACCCCTCTGTCCTTGGGAATTGAAACTTTGGGTGAAGTGTTCACCAAAATCATTGAACGCAACACCACAATTCCTACGAGTCGGTCACAAGTTTTTTCCACTGCCGTTGATGGGCAAACCTCAGTGGAAATTCACATTCTCCAAGGTGAACGGGCGATGTCACGAGATAATAAGAGTCTCGGCAAGTTTTTGCTAGCAGGAATTCCCCCATCTCCCCGTGGTGTACCGCAAATTGAAGTATCCTTTGAAATCGATGTCAACGGCATCCTGAAGGTTTCTGCCCAAGATAAAGGTACAGGTAGAGAACAGAGTATCAGGATTACCAATACAGGTGGTTTGAATAGCAACGAAGTCGAACGGATGCGCCAAGAAGCCGAACTGTTTTCCGAAGAAGATAGAAGACGTAAAGAACTGGTTGAACTCAAAAACCAAGCAGATAATTTGTTGTTCAGCTATGAATCCACCATCAAGGATAATAGCAACTTTATTGGCGAGCAGATGAAAACCTTGGCCAGTGAAAAAGTTGAACAACTTCAAGCTGCAATGATTGACTCCAGCATTTCCATAGTGGAATTTAAGCAGCGCTTAGACGACTTCCAACAAACCTTGTTTGCAATTGGTGCTGATGTTTACAATCGAGCTAACAGCCAAACTGATGAGATTGAGGAGGGTTCATCTGGTCACTTTACCCCAGAAGTAGACTCACCAATGAATGGCACGCTGATACCACAATTCAACTTTGATTTTGACGAAGAAAGTACCGCTCAAGCTGATTATGAGGCGATAGATTAGGGGTTGGGCAGGGGCATTGGGCATTGGGCATTGGGCATGGGGCATTGGGCATGGGGCATTGGGCATGGGGCACTGGGCATGGGGCATTGGGCATTGAGCATTGGTTATTCTCCTTGTCCCCTTGTCTCTTTCATCTTCCCCACTCTCCTAAGTTGCAAATTTTTATTAAGACATTTTAATATATCTAAATATTTAGCGAAGTTTCACAAGACCCCAGCGGTTTGCTAGATTGTAGAAGCAATATTACTTTGGGCTAGGCAATGTGCAAGTTCAGAGCCACTTTCATTGCATAAGGGTGGTTTTCCACACCTAATGGTGCGGCTAGCCCCTCTGGTTGATGGGCGAGGTTTTCCTCTCCTAAGTAGCACAATTGTAAAAGAGACAGCCGACTCGGCAGTGAGAAGTCTGAGCAGAGGCTTCCCCTGTTCCTAACTTCTATAGCTTTTGTCGTCTCCCACGAGGAAAGCACCTGTTGCTCAAGATTTGTCGGTGATTTTTGTAAAAGGTAAAGGGTAAAATCAGTTATTAACAAAAATTAATTTTATCTTCTGCCTGCCCTCCGGCAAGCCGCCCTCTAAAGGATAATGTGTTGCTCTTGCATATCTGTAGGCAAAACACTTAATCCATAGGGTAGCAAGTGACCGTGAATGACATTCTACTGACTTTTGCTTTCTTCCTTCTAACTTTTACCTTTGCTATATGGCCCGCGACTACTATGAAATCCTGGGTGTCTCTCGTGACACTGACAAAGAAGAAATTAAACAAGCCTATCGCCGTCTAGCCCGGAAGTATCACCCAGATGTGAACAAAGAACCGGGGGCGGAGGATCGCTTTAAAGAAATTAACCGCGCTTATGAGGTACTCTCAGAACCCGAAACCCGCGCTCGTTACGATCGCTTTGGCCCAGAGGGTGTCTCAGGTGCTGCTGGCGCGGGCTTTCAAGATGTCGGCGATATGGGTGGTTTTGCCGATATCTTTGAAAGCATTTTTAGTGGCTTTGCTGGCGGTATGGGTAATCCCACGCAACAAAGACGGCGCAATGGACCTGCGAGGGGTGATGACCTGCGGCTAGACCTGAAGTTAGACTTTCGGGAAGCGATATTTGGCGGCGAAAAAGAAATTCGCATTTCCCATCTAGAAAATTGTGAAGTTTGTAGCGGTTCTGGTGCTAAACCTGGAACCCGCCCTCGGACTTGTTCGACTTGTGGCGGATCGGCTCAAGTACGCCGTGTGACTAGAACACCCTTTGGCAGTTTCACCCAAGTATCAACTTGTCCCACCTGTAATGGAACAGGGATGGTAATTGAAGATAAGTGTGATGCGTGTGATGGTAAGGGCGCAAATCAAGTCACAAAGAAACTCAAAATTACCATTCCAGCAGGGGTGGATAATGGCACACGTTTACGCATTTCTAGTGAAGGAGATGCCGGTCAACGTAGTGGCCCTCCTGGAGATTTATACGTTTACTTGTTCGTAAATGAGGACGAGGAATTCCAACGGGATGGGATTAATATTCTCTCGGAAATCAAAGTTAGCTACCTGCAAGCGATTTTAGGTTGTCGGTTAGAGGTAGATACAGTAGATGGGCCGGTAGAACTAATTATTCCACCTGGAACTCAGCCGAATACAGTGATGAAGTTGGAAAATCGTGGCGTACCCCGTTTGGGTAATCCCGTAAGTCGTGGGGATCACATGCTGAACGTGTTAATTGATATTCCCAATAAAGTCACCCCAGAGGAGAGGGAACTGCTGGAGAAGCTAGCTAAAATTAAGGGGGATCGGACTGGTAAAGGCGGTCTAGAAGGATTCTTGGGAAATTTATTTAAGTGATGATGCCCTCTTCTGTTTTAACTCCCGATGCTCAACTTGATTTACGCGGCACCCCTTGCCCGATTAATTTCGTCCGGACAAAACTACGTCTAGAGAAAATGCCATTAGGAGGTTTGCTAGAAGTCTGGCTAGACCCTGGTGAGCCGATTGAGCAGGTTCCTGATAGTTTGACAATGGCAGGTTATCAGGTGGAACAAATTACAGACTGCACTAATTATTTTTCTCTGTTAGTGCGCCGTCCAGTTGCTGGCCAATGACAGGGGAAATTTTTGACGTAACTGGACATTTATTGGGTACGGTGGTGGCTGTACAGGCTAATTTTTACCGAGTACAGATGGATCAAGAGGCAGGGGAGCAGGGGAGCAGGGGAGCAGAGGAGAAACTGGATTTAAATGCCTCTTTGCCCTCGCCTCCTCTGCTGCTTTGTACTCGAAGAACACGTCTGAAAAAAATTGGACAACAGGTGATGGTAGGCGATCGCGTTGTGGTAGAAGAGCCAGATTGGGCTGGAGGGAGGGGAGCGATCGCTGAGGTTTTACCCCGCCAAAGTGAGTTAGATCGTCCGGCGATCGCCAATGTCAACCAAATCCTCTTGGTATTTGCCGTTGCCGATCCACCTTTGGAACCTTATCAGCTGAGTCGATTTCTGATTAAGGCTGAGTCTACTGGCTTGGATGTGCTTTTATGCTTGAATAAAAGTGATTTAATTTCACCACAAGAACAGCAAAAAGTTAGCGATCGCTTGCTCCGTTGGGGCTATCAGCCGATATTTATCAGTGTTAAAGATGGCATAAATACTGAACAAGCAGCCAGATATTTGAGCAATAAAATAACTGTAATCGCTGGGCCTTCTGGTGTAGGTAAATCCAGCCTGATTAATACACTAATTGACACGGCGAAGTTGCGAGTTGGAGAAGTTTCTGGCAAACTAGCTCGTGGTCGTCATACCACTCGCCATACAGAATTATTTGAGTTACCTAGCGGTGGAATGCTTGCAGACACTCCCGGCTTTAATCAGCCGGACATGGATTGTGTCCCAGAAGAATTAATCCATTATTTCCCAGAAGCAAGAAAACGGTTAGCAGTTGCTAGCTGTCGGTTTAGTGATTGTCTGCACCGAGACGAGCCTGAATGTGTTGTGCGGGGAGACTGGGAACGATATGAACATTATTTAGAATTTTTGGACGCTGCGATCGCTCATCAAACACAGCTACACCAACAAGCCGATCCAGAATCCACCATGAAGTTAAAAAGCAAAAGTAAAGGCAAAGGGCAGAGTCAATACGAACCCAAGCTAGAAAGTAAAAAATATCGCCGAATTTCTCGCAAGACTCAGTTACAGGACTTGCAGGAATTATATCGAGATGAGGAATAAGGAGTGCGATGTCTACGACGGGCTGTGACGCTCGCGGACTCGCTACCGCTACGCTATCGGTGTCGCATTCATAATGCAAAGGTTGGTCACGATAGCATAGATACAAACATAAAAACTATCTTGTATGTTTCAGCCCCTTGTCACCACCCCTAGTTTACAAGCTGTCACTGAGAGTATAATTTTCCCACCAGGTGATATCTATAGTGACGAACCCCCCTTGGAATCTGACTTACACCGCGAACAAATTGATTTACTCATCCGCCTGATTAAATGGTGGTGGCGCGATCGTCAGGATTTTTATGCTACTGGCAACCTGACAATCTATTTCAGTCCCAATCAGAAAAAGTCAGAAGAATTTCGAGGGCCGGATTTCTTTGTGGTTTTAGATACAGAAAAAAAAGACCGCAAAAGCTGGGTTGTGTGGCAAGAAGATGGCAAATACCCCAATGTGATTATTGAGCTATTATCTAATTCCACTGCCTCAGTTGATAAAGGTTTAAAAAAGCAAATTTACCAGAATACATTTCGCACTCCAGATTACTTTTGGTTTGACCCAAACAACCTAGAATTACAGGGATTTCACATAGTTGATGGGCAATATCAACAACTTGTAGCCACTGAGTCGGGTTGGTTGTGGAGTCAGCAATTAGGGCTGTATTTGGCAGTATATTTGGGCAAATTACGCTTTTTTACACCAGATGGACAGCTGGTGATGTTGCCAGAGGAAGAATCAAACCAACAGTTACAGCAGGTAAACCAACAGTTAGAGCAAACAAATCAACAACTAGAAGAAGAACGTCAACGGGCTGCAATATTGGCAGAACACTTGCGAACCGCAGGTATTGATCCTGAGCAAATATTCTGAAAAATAGAATTTTATCTCTAAACTAGGCATAGAAAAATAGTGCTATGAACCAAACAATATCTGATAAAGTCCGTTGGACAACCTCAGACTTAGAATTACTTGCAACTGACGAATGGAAGCGCTATGAGATTATTGACGGAGAGCTATTTGTGACTAGAGCGCCTCACTGGAAACATCAAGGCACTGCGGGTAATATATGCTTAGAATTACAAATTTGGTCTCGCTCTAGTGGGCTAGGGGAAACCCGTCAAACTCCCGGCATAATTTTTACAGATGCCGATAATGTCATACCCGATCTAGTTTGGATTAGTCATGAGCGTTTAGCACAACTGCTAGATGACGAAGGGCATTTGAGAGGAGCGCCAGAACTCATTGTGGAAGTGCTTTCTCCTGGGACAACTAACGAACGTCGAGATCGAGAAGCCAAGCTAAAACTATACTCATCCACAGGAGTCCAAGAATATTGGATTGCAAATTGGCAATTACAGCAGCTAGAAGTATATCGCCGAGAAGCTGCCCAATTAAAACTGATCGCAACCTTGTTGGCTGATGACGAAATCACATCACCATTGTTACCAGGTTTCGGCGTTCCAGTTCAGCGTTTTTTTGTATAATTCTGGCGTAGGCGTAGCCCGCTGTAGGCATCGCTCATCAAACTCAGCTGCACCAACAAACTAGGCAAAAGGCAGAGCCAGTACGAACCCAAGTTAGAAAGTAAAAAATACTGCCAGATTTCTCAGAACACTCAGTTATAAATGACGTTTTTTTAAACCAAAGTGAGTCTCCCACAGAAATGCACGTTAACCCAGAATATTGCCGGGAGAAGAAGCAAACCCGCAATTGAGTAAGTCGGCGATCAAAATTCAATGCATGTGAAGAAATATAAACTTGAAGTAGGGTGTGTTACGCCGTAGGCTAATGCACCTTGAATTGTTGAGGTTCGTTAGGTGAAAAATTAACAGAACGCTTACAAGCCAAAGGTCTTGAACCGGAGTAAATATTTTCAGTGTAGGATTATACAATAAACAAATAGGCAGATTTTACAACTAGTTAACAACAAAAGGCGATGGAAGTACAACAATTGTTGTGTCCTCACAAGTACTGTAATTAACTCAATTGAAAACTATTCTTACGATCCCCATAAAGTCTTAAAATATTGTTAATTTCAGGCAAACCTCTCGACCTTCAACTTACAAGTATCACCCCAAAATCACTATGGCTATCGGCTACGTCGCGCTTGTACTCCACGCACATCTGCCCTTCGTTCGTCACCCAGAAAGTGACTACGTGCTGGAGGAAGAATGGCTCTATGAAGCCATCACAGAAACCTACATCCCCTTATTGAAAGTATTTGAAGGCTTAAAGCGAGACGGTATCGACTTTAAAATCACGATGAGTATGACACCCCCTTTAGTGTCGATGCTTCGCGATCCTCTGCTTCAAGAACGCTACGAAGCACACTTAGCTCAACTAGAAGAACTTATAGCACTAGAAGCAGAACATAATGTTAACAACGGGCATCTTCGTTATTTAGCCGAACATTACGCGACTGAATTTAGCGAAGCGCGTCAGCTATGGGAACGCTACGGCGGGGACTTGGTGACAGCTTTTAAGAAGTTCCAAGACAGTAACAACCTGGAAATCATCACTTGCGGCGCTACACACGGCTATTTACCGTTGATGAAAATGTATCCGCAAGCAGTGTGGGCGCAAATTCAGGTAGCCTGCGAACATTATGAGCAAACCTTTGGACAAGCACCCAGAGGCATTTGGTTGCCGGAATGTGCCTACTATGAAGGTTTAGACCGGATGCTAGCCGATGCTGGGTTACGCTATTTCCTCACTGATGGACATGGCATTCTTTACGCCCGTCCCCGGCCGCGTTTTGGCACTTATGCGCCAATTTATACAGAAACTGGTGTTGCTGTCTTTGGTCGAGATCATGAATCTTCCCAACAGGTATGGTCTTCTGAGGTGGGCTATCCTGGGGCGGCGGAATATCGAGAATTTTACAAAGATTTGGGCTGGGAAGCAGAATATGAGTACATCAAGCCCTACATTATGCCCAATGGTCAGCGGAAAAATACGGGCATTAAGTATCACAAAATTACGGGTCGTGGCTTAGGTCTATCAGATAAGACGCTCTATGATCCTTATTGGGCTAAAGAAAAGGCAGCAGAACACGCTGATAACTTTATGTATAACCGAGAGCGGCAATCTGAGCATCTCTATGGTATAATGCAACGCCCGCCAATTATCGTTTCGCCTTATGATGCAGAGTTATTTGGACATTGGTGGTATGAAGGCCCTTGGTTCATCGATTACCTATTCCGCAAATCGTGGTATGACCAAAAAACATATCAAATGACCCATTTAGCAGACTATTTGCGAGATCAGCCAACTCAGCAAGTGTGTCGTCCTTCGCAGTCTAGTTGGGGTTTCAAGGGTTTCCACGAATATTGGTTGAATGAAACAAATGCGTGGATTTATCCACATTTGCACAAAGCTGCTGAACGGATGATTGAAATTTCGCACCTAGAACCAGAGGATGAGTTGGGAGAAAAAGCATTGAACCAAGCAGCGCGGGAATTGTTATTAGCACAATCTTCCGACTGGGCATTTATTATGCGGACGGGAACGATGGTACCCTATGCAGTTAGACGGACGCGATCGCACCTAATGCGGTTCAATAAGCTCTATGAAGACGTTAAAGTTGGCAAAATTGATAGTGGTTGGCTGGAAAAAGTCGAGTTAATGGATAATATCTTCCCCGAAATCAACTATCGCGTTTACCGTCCGCTATAGTCTCACAAAAAATAATCAATAGTAGTAAGGTGGGCGTTGCCCACCTTATATTAGTAGTGAGGAGCGTTTATTTTACCAACAACAGAGCAAGCCTTAGCCTGTGTAAGGGTTTGTCAAATGCTATCAAATCTTTACAAAGATATCCGCTTATTTCGATTTGACGACAAAATCGGAGAAGTTTACATTCTATCTGCGGATGAACTGCAAATCATTGTTTATCGCAATGGCGAATGGGAGTTTGTCAATGAACCCGAATTATGAGCAAATGAGTTTTACAGAATTGAGAGCTTATGTCGTAGAAAACCGTGAAGACATTGAAGCTATACGTTTTTTGATGAGCAAACGTGACCCTAATTCTCCAAAGTATCCTATGCCTGTGACAGAAGCAGATATGCAAGCCCAGATGGAAATCATCAGGCGTAAGATTAATGGAGAACTTTGAGATTATTGTCTAATTCAGTAAGCATAAATTAGGGTGGGTAAATCATACTCACCCTATTATTTTATTAACACTATGGGATTTAGCTAAAGGCTTCAAAATTCTATCGCCATGACTGGGAGGCTGAGAAATCACGATAAATTCCAGATTGCAACCGCTGCTTATACCGTTTCACTTAAAAAATGATACACATGGGCAAGCAGAGGAAGCAGAGGAGCAGAGGAAGTGATGTGTATCAATAATTTCGTGAAATGTTATTAGTCCGAGTTCCTGTCCTTCAGCACCCATAAAACGCTACCAGTGCCATCCACCGAGGTTCTACGGAATCAACCGATCTGCGCGTAGTTGCTCGAACAGGTCAAAAAACGACTCGTCCGTTTTCTGGTATATGGAGAAGCCGAGTTTCCGGCTCTTCGACATGTCGGTCATAACCTCAATCGGACGCCCAAGATCAAGATCAGTGTGCCATGCAGACGATAGACGGCTCAGATCCGGCTCGGCGAGGTCATGCTGCTTTGCGATCTCGCGCCAGACAGCACCTTCATTCGCCATTTCGGCTTCGAGCGGGTGGGTTGTGCCGTCGAAGCCGATGGGATCGATGCCGAACCAGTCAGCCAGGCGCCCCCACAACCATATCCAGCGGAAGATGTCGCCATTGACGACGTTAAACGCCTCGTTATGGGCCACTTCGGTCTTCGCCGCCCAGACTAGGTGCTTCGCCAGCACCCGCGCGTCGGTCATGTCAGAGATGCCCTTCCACTGCGCTTCAGAACCTGGCCAACGGAATGGGCGCCCGGTTTCCTTGCAGATCGCGGCATACACGGCCAGTGTCGTGCCGAGGTTCATCAAATTGCCGACCGCCTTTCCAATGACAGTGTGAGGGCGATGAATGCTCCAGGTGAAACCGTCACGGGCGGCGGCGGCATAGACCTCATCTTCCTGAGCATAATAAAAATTTTCGACGTCGAGCCGGGGATGCTCCTCGCGCAATGGAGTTTCTGGCAGCGATCCGCCCCTGGCGTATGCATCGAATGGCCCAAGATAGTGCTTGAGTCCGGTGACGAGGGCGACGTGCTGCACTGAGTCCTTCGGTGACAGAACATCCAGTATATTGCGAACCATCGTGCCGTTGACCCTGATGTTCTCGGCCTCGGTCGCATTACGCATCCACGTCGTGATGAAGATGTGCGTCGGGGCGATGTCTGACAGCGCAGTTTTCAGGCTAGCTAGATCGAGCAGATCGGCAGCAACAGGGCGTAACCCTTCCACCCCTTTTTTAAGATTTCGGGCCAATCCATAGGTCGTCCATCCATTCGCGATCAGTTCTCTCGTAAGATTGCTGCCAATGATGCCGCTCGCGCCTACAACTAAGGCTGTTCCATCCATGTCGTTTCTCCAGTACGGAAATTTTCTATAGCAATCCTAAGAGGATGTTTGAAAAGTTCTATTGGCGGTATCAAAAGTTTTAGATCCCCCTAAATCCCCCAATAAATTGGGGGACTTTGATTCCGGTTCCCCCCTTAAAAAGGGGGGTTAGGGGGGATCTAAAAGTGCCTAAAGTCACAGCAAAACACTTTTCAAACAACCTCTAAGCCCCAAATTTCTAGGCTTAGTATAAATAACATATAAAAAAGACAGGCAAAATGCCTGTCCTATAAGTAATGATTTAGCAAAGAATTTAGAAATTCATCTCAGCAGCTTGGACTTTTTCAACCTGCTTCTTCTTCAGCACGAGCATAACTTGGGCTAACATTACAAGAGCGATGAACGCAATCATCCATTTAACTCTAGAAGCGTCTTGAAGTACGATTTCTCCATCTGCTTGACCGAACCCACCGACGTTAGGGTTGCTGGTCAAAGCATCACCAGTCTTAACTGCTTGCCCTTCGGAAACAAGCAGGTCTGGCCCTAAAGGAATCGTATCAACAACAACATCACCCGATTCAGGTTGGATGTTGACTAGATATTTGACGTTACCATCTCCATCTTCCTCTTTGGCAATCTTGGTAATTGTGCCAGTAGCGGAAGCGTTGTAAACAGCGTTATTGCTCTTTTCGCCTGTGGGATAAACTTGTCCGCGTCCCCGATTACCACCTACGTGAACTGAATATTTACCGAAGTGGATGTTTTTGTCGGTTGCGGGGTTGGGAGAAAGAACTGGGAAGACGATTTCCTGATACTGTTCGCCAGGTAAAGGGCCGACGATGACGACGTTATCTTTGTCTTCGCTGTAGGGTTGGTAGAATGTGTCGCCAACTTCTTCTTTAAGTTCTTCGGAAAGACGGTCTTCAGGAGCAATCTTAAAGCCTTCAGGTAGCATCAGTACTGCACCGACGTTCAAGCCAACCTTAGAACCATCAGCACCAACTTGCTGGGCACTTAGATCGTAGGGGATTTTCACCACAGCTTTGAATACAGTGTCAGGTAGCACTGATTGGGGAACTTCCACTTCTGTAACCTTGGCGGCTAGGTGACAGTTGGCACAAACAATTCGCCCTGTTGGTTCGCGGGGGGTTTCGGGATAGGTTTGCTGTGCCCAAAAGGGATAGGCGGCAGCTGATTGGGGAAGGGCTAGATCGCTGGTGAAGTAAAATGTCACAGTAGCGATCGCTATGAGCAATGTTTTTACAATCGCTCTAGCACTGCGAGTTAACCTCGCTGTTAGGAAAACATTTCTCATCTCTATAAGGGCGACAATTGAATTAGTCATTAGTCATCGGTCATTAGTCATTAGTCATTCAGCCCTGAACAAAGGACAAATGACTAAGGACAAAATTATTAACCCCACCAAGGTGCATCACCTGTGCGGAAGTCGGTTTCAGTCCAAGGAGTTAAAACGATTTTGTCGTCGTTGACGCT
This sequence comes from Nostoc sp. JL23, assembly GCF_017115065.1. Lineage (NCBI taxonomy): Bacteria > Bacillati > Cyanobacteriota > Cyanophyceae > Nostocales > Nostocaceae > Nostoc > Nostoc sp. JL23. The sequence goes on along the minus strand of NZ_JABXKN010000125.1, from coordinate 22,619 downwards.
GGTATGGGCTAAAGCCAGAGACAGAGGTGCTGGGCCCCGAACAACTTTACCAGTTTCGTCATACTGGGAACCATGACAAGGACACTTGAATTTGTTCTCAGCAACGTTCCAGGGGACGACACAACCTAAGTGAGTGCAGATGGCGTTAATGCCATAATCTTTGATCGCCTCTTTGCTGTCTACCACAATATAGGTAGGATCTCCCTTTAGTCCTTGGACTAGGTTGCGATCGCCTGCATTCCGGTTTTCGAGAAATTTAGTGACGCTAACATCGTTACCTAGCTCATCTTTTGCCGTTACACCGCCACCTGCGCCACCTGCTGCTGGTGGAATAAAGTACTTGACAACGGGATACAATGCACCCAGAGCTACTCCAGTGACAGTCCCAAAAGTGAGCAGATTCATGAACTGACGACGCCCCATATCGGGCACGTCTGCTGATTCAGAAAATTGAGCCATAATCTACGCGCTCTTTGTGTATTTTGTTAAGCATTTTGACAAAAGTACTAGTACTTGAGCAACTCTTGTCTAAGTCGAAATGCTAGCGCTCACAACGATGCCATAATTCTTTGTTCCAAGATATATTTAGCATCTTTTCTGTTAGCATTACATTTCTTTATATCCTTATCATACTGGAGTCACGGAACTTAACATCATAACTAAATGTAAAATCTGATTGAGAAAAGCTATGACAGGACAGGAATTACGTCAGATATTGCTTGATAAGTGGGGATATTCTTATGATGTCCAGTTCCGGCGGGCACAGGGAAAGATATTTTTGCAAGTAATGTGGAAATATCTGGAGCAAGCTTCTTTTCCCTTGAGCGAGGCGGAGTACCAAGAGCATCTCGATAGCATTGCTAATTATCTTCATGCCTTGGGTGGCTCAACACAGGTACAAACATTTATTGCCCAGACACGCGATCGCCCCCGACTCGGCAAAGCTGTTAGCATTCCTCTAGATTTAGGCGAACGCTCTTCGGAATGGATATTATAACTAGATTATTTCTTCCTTTTCCCTTTCTCTCTGGTAATAGCTAATTAAACTAATTCCAGGCAATTCTCCTTGTCTGAACTTTTAACTTATATTCACAACTTTTTGATTTCCAAAACCGCTTACCTCAGCTATGCAATCACCAAATCCGATCTCGCTCTCTTCACTCATTCCTATACTTACGGCTTTAGAAGTGTGTAGTGATGAATCGGTGTATGCTCCCGGTTATATTCAGCCACATGGAATATTGCTGATGCTGCAAGAGCCACAGCTAATAATCTTGCAGATTAGTGAAAATGTGGAACAGTTTTTTGGGATTTCGGCAGAAGCATTGCTCGGTCAACCCTTACAACGGTTGTTTTCTGGCGCTCAAGTGCAGCGACTTGTTGGCTATTTAGCCGAAGATAACCTGGAGCTTTGCAATCCGTTTGAGCTAAAAACGCGGCGGGTTGCCCAGACTAATTGGCAACGGAAAAATCAGACATTTAGAGGTGTGATGCACCGAATGCTAGATGGGTTGATCCTGGAACTAGAACCTGTGCGATCGCTCAAAAGCACCAATTTAATCCCGTCATATCACCGCCTGCAAGCCGTGATCGCCAATTTCCGTAATGCCACTAGCCTTAAGAATCTGGCTCAAACCCTTGCCAGAGAGGTGAAAGCAATGACTGGGTTTGATCGAGTTATGATCTACCGCTTTCAGGCAGACGACAGTGGTGTGGTGATTGCGGAGGAGAAACAGAGCCATCTAGAAAACTACTTGGGACTGCACTATTTGGGGATAGACATTCCCGCGCCAGCCCGCAAGTTGTTTTGCCGCAAATGGGTGCGATTGATTCCCGATATCAATTACATCCCTGTCTTCCTGATTCCCACTAACCATCCTCTGATGGATACACCCCTTGATTTGAGTAATTCTGTGTTACGAGGAGTGTCTCATTTTCACATTGAATATCTACAGAATATGGGGGTTGCTGGGTCGATGACGATTTCATTGATCAACGACAAAGGACTTTGGGGATTAATTGCCTGTCACCACTACAGCCCTAAACTAGTGGATTATGAAACTCGCAAAGCCTGTGAATTTTTAGGACAGTTTGCCTCGATTGAACTGGTGCATCAGCAAGAACGAGAATTGGATGTTTACCGAACGCAGGTGAAAGCAATTCAGGATGCATTGCAACAGACGTTATTGCAGGAGTCCAATTTGATTGAGCAAGTATTGATCCGAAATACTTCTCAATTGCTGGATCTAGTTCATGCTCAAGGAGCCGCGATTTTACTTGACGGTCATCTGACATTAGTTGGTCAAACGCCATCGGCTACCCAGGTGCAGGAACTGGTGACGTGGTTGGTGCAACACAATCAGGAACGAGTGTTTGCTACCGATTCCTTCTCACGTTTATATCCAGATGCGAAAGCATTTAAAGATCAAGCTAGCGGCATCTTGGCAATTTCAATTTTATTCAATCATGTCAAACAAAAGTCTTACCACATTATCTGGTTTCGACCGGAGCAAATTCAGACGGTGAATTGGGCGGGCAACCCCCAGGATGCGTTAACAATCAATGAAATTGGAGAAATGCAATTGTGCCCCCGAAAGTCGTTTGAAATGTGGAAGGAAACTGTACGCGAAACTTCCTTGCCTTGGGAGATTGCGGAAGTGGAAGCCGCTACAGAGATGCGAAATACGCTGATGTTGGCAGTGCTGGAGTTTTCCCAGATAGCTCTAGAACAAGCCGCAGAACAAGCCGCGATCGCCAGCCGCGCCAAAAGCCAGTTCCTCGCTAAAATGAGCCACGAACTGCGGACTCCCCTCAATGCCATTTTGGGATTTACTCAGTTAATGAACCGCAGCGAAAAGATTCCATCTGAGTTTCAAGAGGATTTAGGCATCATCAGCCTCAGTGGAAAACACTTACTAACTCTGATCAACGATGTGCTGGAAATGTCCAAAATTGAAGCGGATCAGTTACAGTTAACAGAAAACTCTTTCGATTTGCATCAGCTAATCCACTCGATCAGAGATATGGTTGTTCTGAAAGCTTTAGAGAAAGGAATTGATCTGATAACAGAACAGCATCCCAGCGTTCCTCGCTATGTGTATGGTGACGAATCAAAACTGCTCCAAATTCTGCTCAACCTATTAAGCAATGCGATCAAATTTACGACAACAGGCAGTGTCACCCTGCGATTCCGAGCTTTTACCGGGAGAGTGGGTAACGTCTACTCCCTTGATTCAATTTCTCCCAATGATTCCAAAATAATTATCACCCTTCATCTGGAAGTTGAAGACACTGGATGTGGTATCGCTCAGTCCGATATCGAGACTGTGTTTGAAGCCTTCACGCAAACAGAACCAGGTCGCCATATTCAAGGTACAGGCTTAGGCTTATCGATTAGCCGTCAGTTTGCCCGTTTAATGGGTGGTGATATTACAGCGCGAAGCACCCTGAATCAGAAGTCAACGTTCATTTGTGATGTTTTACTGAGTCTGGTAAGCTCAGTGGATATCATCGCCCCGGAAACGACTCGCACTGTTATTGGTCTGGAACCGGGACAGCCCACTTATCGGATTCTGGTGGCGGAAGACTTGAGAGAAAATCGTCTGTTGCTCGTCAAGCTATTGGAATTAGTTGGGTTCGAGGTCTGTGCAGTTGAGAATGGAAATGAGGCGATCGCTCTTTGGTCAGAATGGCACCCCCACCTGGTTTTGATGGACATTCAAATGCCCGTGATGGATGGCTACGAAACTACCCGGCAAATTCGAGGGAGGGAGGCAGGTAAAGATGTCGTGATTATTGCGGTGACAGCCTATGCCTTTGAAGAAGATTACACCGCCAGCATTCAAGCAGGCTGCAACGACCACATCACCAAACCATTTATAGAAGCTATCCTATTTGATAAGATTGCACACTATTTGGGAGTCCGCTACTGCTACAAAGAAGAAGCTTTACCGGCGTTAGACCAGCAAACCTTACTTCACAAATCCCTAACCGCCAAAGATTTACAGGTAATGTCGCCAGAGTGGATTATTTTGGCAAATCAAGCAGCTCTGGATCTCAACGATGCCAAACTCTATAATCTCATCGCCCAAATCCCCAACCAGGAGCAAGTTCTTGCCAATGCTCTGAAATATCTGGTGGAGAACTTCCAGTTGGAAGCGATCGCAAATCTAACCCAAACTCCGGGAAGCGATAAAGGAATGTAAAAGAAGCGTTAATTTAGAATCATCCTAATTTCTCATTTCAGGATAGTAAAACTATGAATTATCCATTTCCCGGAATGAATCTTTATTTAGAAAATACTGTGTTTTGGTCAGAAGTAAATCATCGATTGATTACAGCTATAGCAGATAATATTGAGCAAAATATTCCTCCACAGTATCGAGTTGCAATTGAACAACGTACTTATTTAAGTGATGACTCCGATTCTGTATTAGTTGCTACACCTGATGTTTCTGTTTTTTCTCAACGAAAATTACCGCAGCAATACTCATCAACTACTACCCAAACAGAAACGTCAGAAGGCATAACGGTGATGATCCCGTTACCTGAGCATATTACGGAAAATTACTTAGAAATTCGAGAAGTTTCTACAGGTTTTGTGGTGACATCTATCGAAATTTTATTGCCTAAAAATAAACGCCCAGGCGAAGACAGAAAAGCATATCAACTGAAACGCAAACAAGTTTTAGCTAGTCTTTCTCACTTAGTCGAAATTGATTTACTCAGAACTGGAAAACCCATGTCAATTTTAGGGAAAATTCCTGTAACAAATTATCAAATTATTGTTAGCAGAAGTGAAACACGTCCTCAAGCTAAATTATACGGATTTAGCATCAGAGAAACGATTCCCATATTTCCATTACCTTTACAGTCAGAAGATACAGAAACGATTGTAGATTTGCAATCTTTATTGTATGGCATATACAATCGTGGCAGATATTACTTAGCAATTGATTGTAATCAAGAACCAGTACCACCTCTAAAATCGGAAGATGCTGTATGGTCTGATATCCTTTTACGCAAACAAGGGTTAAGAAATAATTAGTTTTTACTATTCCCCATTCCCCTATGGCTAATTTACTCAAATCCGCTTCGGAAACGAATATCCTCATCGTGGACGATACCCCTGACAGTCTACGATTGTTAACCAAAATATTTGAGTCGCAGGGTTATATCACCCGTAAATCCCTAAACGGGAGAATGGCATTACAAGCTGCTTATCGACATCCACCGGATCTGATTCTGCTTGACATCAATATGCCGGAAATGAATGGGTATGAGGTTTGTCAACAGTTGAAAGCATCAAAAACAACAGATCAAATTCCGATTATTTTTATTAGTGGCTTTGACCAAATCAATGATAAAGTGCACGCATTTGAACTAGGTGGACAAGACTATATCACCAAGCCCTTTGAAGAACTTGAAGTGCTAATGCGAGTCAAAAATCAGCTACTCATCAAACAGCAACGCCAACAACTTCTTGAACAAAATCAACATCTAGAGGATGAAATTCAGGAACGCCTGAAGGCTGAAGCAGAGGTAAGGCAGCTATCCCTAACTGATGAGTTGACAGGACTACATAATCGACGTGGTTTCTTTTGGCTGGCAAATCATCAATTCAAAATTGCCCGACGCACACAAATATTTTGCTGTCTTTTGTTTGTTGATTTAGATGGTTTAAAGCAGATTAATGATTCTCTAGGGCATGAAATAGGAGACAGAATAATCATTGACACAGCCCAATTACTAAAGAAAACCTTCCGTGAATCAGATATTGTTGCCCGTATAGGAGGAGATGAGTTTGTAGTATTTGTTTCTACCTGCTCCCCAGAGAATACAGATGAATTTCGTCCCCGATTGCAAGTAAATATTGATCGCTTTAATAAAGAGCATAATTACTCATATCAACTATCTATAAGTATTGGTGCCACCCAATGTGCTTTAAATGAAAACGTTTCACTAGAACAATTGCTAGAAGAGGCTGACAAGCTAATGTATGAACATAAACGTGCTAAACGTCTCGTAACTTAATAAAACATAAATATTGGCATCAGTTGCCAGAATTCAGAATTGAATTCTGTATAACTGGTGAGCCAACTCTTGGATTAAAATTGTTTACCTATTCTTTATTACTTATTCCAGATGTTATTTACCTGTGAGTTTCACCAGTCCAACACCGCCGAAATAAAGCGCTAAAACTGCTCCAGCTAAAAGACTTTGAGTCAAGGGGTCAGTAGAAGGCGTGAGGACGGCTCCTAAAACCACTGATCCCATAATCACGTAACGCCAACCAGAAACCATCCGTTCTGACGAGACAATGTTCAAATTACCGAGCAACAGTTGGATGATCGGAATTTGAAATGCTAAACCAGTGCTGAATAACAGTAGCAGCACAAATTCAAAATATTTATCAATTGACCAAAGTTGTTCGACTACATCTGCTCCGTAGCTAATGAAAAATTTCAACGCTGCGGGAATCAGGAGTAAATAGGCAAATACCAACCCCGCCCCAAACAGCACACTCGAACCCAAAACCACAGGCCCCAGTAAACGGCGTTCGCGGCGAGTCAATCCTGGAAGTACAAACTGGATAATCTGGTAAAGAATGAAAGGACTAGTAAGTACGAAGCCAGTGTAGGCTGCAACTTTCAGGGAGACAAAGAAATATTCTCCAGGTGCAAGTTGAAGAAATTTTACTCCTTGTGCTGGAACCTCAAGTAACTGGACAATAGGCTTAACGGCAAAGAAACAGCCAATAATGCCTACTGCTACGGCAATCAACGAATAGAAAATCCGTTGCCGCAACTCTTCTAGGTGGTCAAAAAGGGACATTTCGACTTCACCAGGCAACTCATCAAGAGGATCGGTGTCTGAGTTGCCATATTCTTCTGGGTCGATGTTAAGAACGTTTACAGTATCTACGTCTTGTGAAGGCGTCACGTCGCTTCGCTCCGAATTCAAAATTCAAAATTCACGCATTACAATCCCATAAATAAATTTAGGGGTTTGTATCTTTTTTTGTTGGTCATCGACCATTTTGGTGACTCAGCACCTTCATTATTTTATCTGGGGAATGCAGCTACTAAGATATGTTTTTGGGTGCTGTGGGTTTTTTGTCCTGTTTTTTGGGTTTGCATCTGCATAAGTTACTAGGAAGACATCTTGTAGGCAATGCCTAACCTAAAATAAAAAAGGGTGGAACCGATAAATTAGAAATCATGTCTCTGCGGCTAGTAGTCTGTCCGATTAATTCTGATGAGTTTGTAAGTAAGCACTTCAGTGTTTAGAAAATGAAGGACTAAAGTCCTTACTAGGAACTGGCTTACCCATCAATTTAAACTTGATAGACCACTGCGCTGAGTAAATTAGCACAATATCAACATTTAATACTCAGTTTTAAAAATCCGGTTCATCAGGCTGGCATCTATACAGATGGTAATCGGAAATTGTTAACTGAGGTTGGGTATGAACCGGATAATTTGCATTGCCCTCATGGCATTGCCTGTTTATTTATACAATGTTGAGCTAGGCAATACTTATAGTAGTGATGTGACAATTGTTAAAAACCAGTTACCCACAATAGCTGCTCTAATTGCTTACAGTACAAATGCTCAGTTACGCATCTTGCCGTGGCAAATATCGGCTAGAGATGACCAAACTGAAGATTGCCTTCGTTTTGGCACTTGCAAAGATTGATACTAATTCGTAATTCGTAATTACGGCGGCCCCATCATCAAAGAAAATAAATGGTTGTAGAAAATCAACGTACAGTAGTGGTTACAGGAGCCTCAACAGGAATTGGTCAAGCGTGTGCTTTGCTGTTAGACCAATTGGGCTTCTCTGTTTTTGCTGGAGTGCGTCAAGATATTGATGCTCAAACACTTAAACAGAAAGGGTCACAAAGGCTGATTCCAATTTTTTTGGATGTTACTGACGCTGAATCGATTGCAGCTGCGGTTGATACGGTAACAAATGCAGTTGGTGGTACGGGAATTTTAGGTTTAGTGAATAATGCCGGAATTGCTGTTCCTGGGCCGTTAGAATTATTAGCGATCGCTGAATTTCAACACCAGATGCAGGTTAATGTCACTGGACAATTAGCTGTGACACAAGCATTTCTGGGTCTTTTACGCCAAAGTCGGGGTCGAATTGTCAATATGGGTTCCATTGCTGGTAGGAGTCCTACGCCATTTTTGGGTGCTTATAATGCTTCTAAATTTGCTTTGGAAGCACTCACCGATGTGATGCGGATGGAATTACGACCTTGGGGAATCTCGGTTTCAATTATTGAACCTGGTTCTATTTCTACCCCAATCTGGGAAAAGTCTCTTAGTCAATCGGAAATAGCACAGTACGATTTACCACAATCGGCACAAAATCTCTACGGTCAAGCGATGAATATTGTCCGCAAGAAAATGCAGATTTTCGCATCTAAGGGAATTTCTGCGGATATTGTGGCTCAGGTTGTTGTTCATGCGCTGACTGCAAAGCAACCCAAGACACGCTATCTTGTTGGACAGGATGCCAAAATTGGAGCGCTGATTAAGCATATTTTGCCTGACAAGCTACATGACAAGATAATTTTATACTCAATGGGATTGTAGATTACTGATTGTCAATACTTCAGAGGTGGTCACTCTGAATGCGAAGGCTGTCATTAAGAAAATCATGGTTTTCATAACAAAATCATGATTTTCATCAACAAAGTTATGGTTTTCATCAAAAAAATCATATTTTCATCAATAAAATCGTGCTGATTTCAGAATGAGAAGCAAAATCTAGTCAAAAAGTGACTCTAAACTCAAGTTGACTTAACCAATATTTTTGTTAAAAGCCTTATGCTACAAGGATTGTAGATTATGGTTTTGTAAAATTGACGAAAGCTCGTTAATAAATCAAGCTGATAATGAGTTCAAGAGAGCAACAAAACTGTACTTAACAGTACCTTTTTTTGTGTTGGATATTTTTAATATTTATAAGAGTACCTTATTTAAGATTAAACATTTTTGTATTTGTACTTATATTTTATCTCTGCTTGCTTTAACGAAAACATCGCCATTAATATGTGCTATATCGAACATAGATATAAACAATTATCCTGAATGCTGCTAGTTTAGTTAGTAGTTTGATTAAAATAATACATAAATTACTTAAAATCAATATATTTATCTAGTAAATTTTTGCATCCCCATTCCTGAGTGAACTTGATTAGTTATGCTCCTAGATTTAGAAAGATTTTATCAGGCTTGCAATCCGAGCAGACCTCTAATTATAGGAAACGCTAGCGATCGCAGGTACTATATTGATTTTGCTGCGGTGCGGGGTGGCAAAATTATCGAAGCTTTGCAGCGGACGATCGCTAGAATTTCGCCAGATATCCCAACCTGTCAGCTATTTACCGGACATCTCGGTTGTGGAAAATCAACGGAGTTGTTGCGCCTCAAAGCTGAGTTAGAAGTGCAGCAGTTTCATGTAGTTTACTTTGAGTCTACCCATGTCTTAGAAATGGCCGATGTGGATGTGACTGATATTTTGTTAGCGATCGCTGGACAGGTCAGTGAAAGTCTAGAAGCGATGAAAATTAGGCTCAAGCCTCGCTACTTTACCAAGTTGTTTGGTGAAGTTGTGGATTTCTTGCAGACGCCAATTGACGTTGGGGTAGAAGCAGAGTTGTCTGTAGGGATTGCCAAAATTACAGCTAAAACAAAAGAAAGTCCCCAATTACGGCGGCGGTTAAGAGATTATCTAGAACCACGAACCGCAAATATTTTACAGTCAATTAATCAAGAATTACTAGAACCTGCCACTAAGGAACTGAAAGCCAGGGGTAAAAAAGGATTGGTGGTAATTGTTGATAACTTGGATCGAGTCGCAATTCGACCTTTACCATCAGGGCGATCGCTGCCAGAATATTTATTTATTCAACGAGGCGAACAGTTACGAAAACTGAATTGTCATGTAGTCTACACTATTCCTTTAGCACTGACTTTCTCCAACGATAGCGCCGAACTTCAGCATCGTTTGGGGGGTGGAGTCGCACCAAAAGTTTTACCGATGATACCTGTACGTCTGCGCTCTGGCGAGATTTTTCCCCAAGGGCTAGCAATGATGCGGCAAATGGTGCTAGCTAGAGCTTTTCCAGACATTTTACCTAGCGATCGGTTAGGCTTAATTACAGAGGTGTTTGATAGTTTAGAAACCTTAGATCGATTATGCCTGATGAGTGGTGGTCATGTCCGCGACTTATTAGGTTTACTGTTTGACTGTCTACGAGAACAAGATCCACCCTTTGAGCGGGAATGTGTCGAACTGGTAATTCAAAGACAGCGGGATTACCGAGCCAACGCTATCGACCCCCATGAGTGGGAACTAATCTTTCAGGTGGTGCAACAGCAACGAGTTAGAGGTGATATAGAATACCACACCCTCTTGCGAAGTCTATTTGTATTTGAATACCGCGATCATCAGGGAGCTTGGTTTGCCGTCAACCCAGTTTTAGCAGAGACGGAAAAATTTAAATCATGGTTGAACGACACGCACAAGTAGATATCAGAGCAGCTAATGAGCGTGCTTTGCGGAGTTTGGGGAGAGCAATTGCCCTTTCTAGCGGTCAATTTTCTCTGGTTTTGGTGTGCTGCAATTATCGAGTTTTGCAAGAACTTATGCTGCAACGACTCGAAGAAATCTCTTCAGGAGTACACCACATTCAAAAGGTAATTCTGCCGCATAATGCCAGAAGTCTTTACACAAGTATTCATTTACAACTGCTAACCGAAGCTAATCCGCCATCGGCGTTGATGATTTTGGGTTTAGAGTCAGTAGATGGACTCGACGATTTATTGAGGTCTATCAATCATATTCGGGATGAATTTCGCAAACGCCACTCATTTCCGATGATTGTATGGGTGAACGAGGAAGTATTGCAAAAGGTAGTCCGTTTAGCACCAGATTTTGCTAGTTGGGCGGCGACACCGATTCGGTTTGAAATGACAACTCAATCACTGCTGCAATTTCTGCAACAGGAAACTGACTCTTTATTTGCCACAGTGTTAGCAAACGATGCTGCACAACACCAACCTCCTCAAGTTGCAAAGCATTATTCCACTGTCGAGCAAGTCTGGGAACATAGTTATGAACTCCACTTTGCCATTAGAGAGTTGCATAATCGTGGTATTACCTTAGAGCCAGAACTACACGCTAGTTTAGAATTTGTTTTTGGTCTAGATGATTATATTAGCGATCGCATCAATACAGGTTTAAGCCATTTTCAGCAAAGCTTGCAAGTTTGGCAAAAGTTGGCTGAGGCAGGGGAAGCAGGGGAGCAGGGGAGCAGGGGAGATGAGGGGGTATTTTCTTCGTCTACGCCTCCTAATCGCCCATCTCCTCTACTGCTGCGACAGGGAATTTTGCTGTTTTATATTGGGCTGTGTTATTGCCGTTTTGCAGAGCAAAATCAAATAGAAAACCGCCGCCATTGGTACACTGCTAAATCTTATTTTCAGCAATGCTTGAATATCTTACAGGTAGCTGGGCGTTTGGATATAGTTGCTGGATTTATTAATCAACTCGCTGAGGTTTTGCAATATCTGCAAGAGTGGGAAGAATTGCAGACAGTTGCTCAAAAGTCTCTGGAGTTACATCAAACTTATGGTAGTCAAATCCAATTAGCTTGTGACTACGGTTTTCTGGCGCAAGTGGCTGTGCAGCAGTCACGGTGGGTACAGGCGAGTATCTTAGCACACGTATCACTGCTGAAATTAGGTGAGGCGCAAAAGCAGAACGACCCTTATAACTGCTTATTTCCATTATTATTGGCGCAGATTTACTATTTAGTATTGGCAAAAGCACAGCGAAATGTCGGTGAGCTAGGAGTTGCTCGTGAATACTTAGATAAGGCAACAAAAGAATTGCCAGCAGCCTTAGAAAGCAGTGCCCATCAATACGATGCCCATCGTTATATTCGCTTATTGCGGAGACTGCGATCGCTCTACTTTGAAGAAGGACGATATTTAGAAGCCTATTACATTCGACAGAAACGGCGTTCTGTTGAGCAGCAGTACGGTTTTCGGGCTTTTATTGGTGCAGGGCGCTTGCAACCTCAAAGACAGGCGACAAACCCAGCATTAATGTCACCTTCTGGAAGTAGTAGCGTTGCTTTAGAAATTGCGGCTTCTGGTCGAGAGCGTGATATTAATAACTTAATTGGCAGAATTAGCCGCGCCGATCAAAAGTTGACGGTGATTCACGGTCAATCGGGGGTGGGTAAGAGTTCCACTGTAACGGCGGGTTTAGTTCCAGCACTGCAAAATCGAGCCATTGGCGATCAAATAGCCGTGCCTGTGGTACTGCAAGTTTATACAGATTGGGCACGGGAATTAGGGAAATCTTTAAGTGAGGCGATGTCTAGTGACGCATCCCTGGCGATTTATGCTGAGATTAAGCTAGAACCAGCGATTGAAGCGGAGGCTTTGCCTTACTCTGGCACACCGTTCACCATTGGTAGCATTTTACAACAACTCCAAGAAAATGCCGATCGCCATTTAATCACAGTTTTAATTTTTGACCAATTTGAAGAATTTTTCTTTGGTTCTAGCGATCGCAATCAAAAACAAGAGTTTGATAAATTTATTAGCGATTGTCTCAATATACCTTTTGTTAAAGTCATCCTTTCCTTGCGAGAAGATTATTTACATCGGTTATTAGATTTTAAACATCTCTCGGCACTGGAAGCGATTAATAATAATATTCTCGACAAGCATATTCGTTATCAGTTAAATAATTTTTCGCCGGAATATGCCAAAGCAATTATCCAAAAATTGACCGAGCGATCGCAGTTTAATTTAGAACCCGCTTTAATTGATGCTTTAATCGAAGATTTATCCACAGAATTTGGAGAAGTCCGCCCCATTGAATTGCAAGTTGTCGGGGCGCAAATTCAAGATGAGCGCATTACTACACTAGAAGAATATCAACCATATAGACCGAACAAACTCATCGAACGATATATTAAGGAACTGATTAAAGACTGCGGCCCAGAAAATGAACGAGCCGCGTTACTTGTCTTATACTTATTAACAGATGAAAGCAACAATCGACCTTTTAAAACTCGTGCTGAGTTAGCGGCGCAGCTAGCAGAGTTAGAAGATGCTGACAAATTAGAGTTAGTCTTAGAAATTTTAGTGCGCTCCGGTTTAGTGGTACTATTCCCTGATGTACCAGAACGCTATCAACTCATTCACGATTATTTAGTAGACTTGATTCGCTACCTACAACAACAAGAATCCAGCTTACAGGTACAACTAAATCAGTTACGCTACAAAGTAGAACAAAGTAAAGCTGAGATTGAGCGGCTGAAAAGCGAACTTAGTCAAAATAAGCAGCGTTCCAAATTGGTAGCTCCTCATCCCCAACAGGGAGTAGACTTATTAACAGAATTGCGAGAATTACACAAACGGGAAGAATTAAGTCAGTTAGAAATTGAGCAATTACGAGCTGAACTTAAAGAAAAAGAGTTAACAGCTAAACTTGCCGAAAGTCAAAAGAAACAAAGACTTAGTGAAGCTCAATTAAATCGTTCACTGAAAATTGCCTTAACTGCTTCCGTTCTCGCCATATTGGGATTAAGTGTTTCCATAGTTACAGCGGTAGATAGCGAAATTAAAACCCTCAGTGCATCTAGTGAAGCCCTCTTTGCGTCGCAAAAAGGTATTGATGCCTTAAAAGAAAGTTTAAAGGCAGGGAGAAAATTACAACAAACAGTCTGTGTAGATTCCTATACAAGAGAGCAAGTACAGACGGCGCTCTATCAAGCAGTTTCAGGGGTCAGAGAATATGACCGCTTGGACGGGCATATATCTGGGGTAAATAGTGCTACATTCAGCCTCGATCGCTCTTTAATTGCCTCAGCCAGTGCGGATACTACAATCAAACTCTGGCTTCCCGATGGTAGCTTAGTTAAAACCTTGTCGGGGCATGAGGATGTAGTTAATAGCGTCAGCTTCAGTCCAGATAGTCAAATCATTGCTTCCGCCAGTCAAGACAAGACGATAAAAATTTGGAGTCGAGAAGGTCAACTGCTTGCTACCTTATTAGGACATCAGGGTGTGGTGAATAGTGTGAGTTTCAGCCCAGATGGCCAGATTATTGCTTCAGCAAGTACAGACAAAACAGTGAAACTGTGGAGTCGCGATGGTAAGCTGCTCAAAACCTTGCAGGGACATGATGGTGCAGTGTTAAGTGTCGCTTGGTCAAATGATGGTCAAACCTTAGCTTCTGGGAGTGCTGATAAAACGGCGAAACTGTGGAGTCGCGATGGTAAACTGCTCAAAACCTTACAAGGGCATGATGATGCAGTTAAAAGTGTCGCTTGGTCGCCCGATGGAAAAGCGATCGCCTCTGCTAGTTTAGACCAGACAATCAAGCTGTGGAATCTGGAAGGGAAGCTAATGCGAACCTTATCGGGGCATAGTGCTGGAGTTACCAGCGTCAGTTTTAGCCGCGATGGTAACACGATCGCTTCTGCAAGTACTGATGAGACAATCAAACTTTGGAGTTCTGAAGGTGTGTTGCTGGGAACCCTGAAGGGACATAATAATTGGGTTAACAGTGTCAGCTTCAGCCCAGATGGTCGCACCCTTGCTTCCGCCAGTCGAGACAAAACTATTAAACTTTGGCATTGGGACGATGTATTACTGCGAAAGCCCAAAGCCGATAATGATGACTGGATAACTAGCATCAGTTTTAGCCCAGGCGATCGCACCTTGGCAGCAGCAAGCCGAGATAAAACTGTAAAACTTTTCAGTCGGGACGGTCAGCTACTGCGTATATTAACGGGGCATCAGGGTCAAGTTTGGGGTGTAGCTTGGTCGCCCGATGGTCAAGTAATTGCCTCTGCTAGTAAAGATAAAACAGTAAAACTTTGGAGTAGTGACGGTCAACTGCTCAACACCTTACAGGGTCATAATGATGCCATCTTGAGTGTAGCTTGGTCGCCCGATGGTCAAGTAATTGCCTCTGCTAGTAAAGATAAAACAGTAAAACTTTGGAGTAGTGACGGTCAACTGCTCAACACCTTACAGGGTCATAATGATGCCATCTTGAGTGTAGCTTGGTCGCCCGATGGTCAAGTAATTGCCTCTGCTAGTAAAGATAAAACAGTAAAACTTTGGAGTAGCAACGGTAAACTACTTAATACCTTACAGGGACATCAAGAAGCGGTGAATTGGGTAAGCTTTAGCCCAGATGGCAAGTTGTTAGCCTCAGCCAGCGATGACAAAACCGTAAAAGTCTGGAGTGTAGAGGGTAAATTACTATACACATTAACTGGTCACAGCCGCCGGGTAAATGGGGTTGCTTGGTCGCCTGATGGTCAAAGCATTGCCTCAGTGAGTATTGATAGCACAGTGAAGATTTGGAATCGAGACGGTAATTTGCTAAATAATCTTACGGGCGATGGCGACAGTTTTATCAGCGTCAGTTTTAGCCCCGATGGCAAGACTCTGGCAGCTAGCAGTGATGACAAAGTGAGGATTTGGAACCGAGAAGGAACGTTGCTGATTGCTTTGAAAGGCGATAAAGATGAGTTAACCAGCGTCAGTTTCAGCCATGACGGCAAGACTCTGGCTGCGGGTAGTGGCAATGGCACAGTAATTTTCCGAGATTTGGCAGATATCCAACTGGATAAATTACTGGCGCGGGGTTGCGATTTGCTACATGATTATTTGCAGACTAACCAGAAGGTAATTAAGAGCGATCGCGCCTTGTGTTCTGGTAGGTGATTGAGAAGAATGTTGAAAGGCAATATCGAGCAATAATCACAGAAAATCCTAGCTGTAATGAGTCAATATCACAGTTTTAAAGTAACTAACTTAGGACTTACGCAAAAACCCTCTCAAAATCTCATTTCTCTGTTACCTCTGCGTCCTCTGTGGTTCGTTTTCCGTTACCTATGCGTAAGTCCTATAACTATTGGACAGTAAACTACCCACTACCAACCCTTTCCTTGGAGCAGTGCTAAGATAAATAAGCCGATTAACTCGCGCCAAAGTTCAATGACTATTGCCAAACTGTCCGAACTAGGCATTACTCATCTTCCCGACCATACTGAGTTACCAGAGTCGGATGGAACTTTTGTGTTCGCGGAGCGTGCCGGAGGCAAAAATTTTCAAGAACACCCGCAAAGTATACTCCTAACTGACTCCGTTCAAGGTATATTACAGCAAATTCACCCAGATAATCAGTATTGTATTGGTCAAGATTGTGGCATTTACTGGCGTTTAACCGAACCACCTGAACGCGGTGCCGAAGCACCTGATTGGTTTTACGTCCCGAATGTTGCACCTATGTTAAATGGTCAGTTTCGACGTTCGTATGTGTTGTGGCAAGAATATGTCGCTCCCTTAATTGTACTGGAATTTGCTTCTGGGGATGGTTCAGAAGAAAGAGATAATACTCCAATTACTGGTAAATTCTGGGTATACGAACAAGCAATCCGCGTACCTTTTTATGGCATTTACGAATTTAGCAAAGCTGCGATTGAGATTTATCACTTAGTTGATGGTAGGTATCAGCAACTCACAGCTAACGAACGTGGACACTATGAGATTTCTTTGATGGGTGTCGAATTGGGCATTTGGGAAGGACAGTATGGAAATACTACAGCGCCCTGGTTACGTTGGTGGGATGCACAGGGAAATTTATTACTAACTGGTGAGGAAAAATCGCAGTTATTAACATCTCAATTAGAACAAGAACAGCAAAAAGCCCAGCGTTTAGCAGAACGCTTGAGACAGCTTGGAATAAACCCTGACGAAGTTTAATACAGCAGAATTCAGAATTTAGAAGTCAAACACTCTTTATTACTGGCTTTGAGACGAATCGTTGTATATTTCACTTTCCTTGAAAGCTGCTGTAGTGATTAGAGATGGATTCAACAATCACAGGATGCGATGTCTACGACGGGCTACGCCTACGCATTTCTTCCATCGGAGTATTTTTTAATGCAGTAGATAATTGGCGCAAGCGATCGCTAACTTCTAAGTTAGACTCTTGCGATCGTAATTCTGGTGGTATCTCTGCCAACAAAAGCGGATTTTCTTGCAACCATTCATTATGGGCAATCCCCGTCCATGTGCCTTCCTTTTCCCTAAAACTATCAATTAATCCCTTTAGTTCTTGAATGCAGTAAGATTCAAAACCTGATGCTTCAAAAATTGCAGCACGCAAGTACTCTTCAAAAGCATTAATATCATTTTCAACTTCAAACATTACATCATCTTGAGAAGATGGAAATTTGCTAGAAACATCAATAGCAATTTGTGTGGCAATATTAATAATAGGTGCTGCAACTCCTGTTACTCCTAAAACCTGTTGCCTTATTTCAGGATTATAGAGTAATTTATAACCATATTTTGCGTATCTTTTGAGGACTTTAAAAGCGGCTTCTTCTCCCGTGTAGTAGTTATCAACTATTTCAATATCTACACCAAGGCTCTTAGCAATTTTATCGCGGACATCGGTATCAAGCGGAGCGCGAATTAATACTTCTGCTACTGGACGGGCAAAACGTAAAAATAGAACGCTTAAGCTATTTTCTAATTTGGATAAAAAGTATTCTTCGGATTTCTCAATTAATCTTTCTTTGACTTGCTTACTGCCCCACAATAAGCTTGTCATATATTCGACTAATTTTAATGCCTCATCTTTCAATTCTATAGCGAGTTGTCGGGCTATGGAAGATAAAAGCTTCCTAATGTCGCCGTATAAATTTTCACGCAAAGCGAAGTTAGCTTTCATGCTAGCAAACTGTGGGAATGAGTTAGCAGCAAAGATAGTATCTTTTTTTATAACTACTTCTGCTTTCAGCTTTTGGATTTCACTGTCAACAATTTGTAGATATCTCTCTTTAAATTTTGCGAGGCTAGTTGCAGAATTTGCGGTTAAATTATCGAGAGAGTTATTGGCAACCGAAGAGTCATAAAACTTTTGGAGATCAGCTTTCTTCTCTTCCCATCTATGATTCCACCATTCACTAAACAAAACTTGTCTACGTTCTTCTTCAAATCGTTTTGCGTCTTCAGGGTTTTCAGGATAACGTTGGCTAACTAATTTATAAATTTCTTCCGAAGTAGTTAAGATTGTATTTATGGAAGCCTCGCATCTCTTTTTTAAGATAAATACACGTTCAGTATTAATATAATTAAATATTTTATCTTTTATTTCTGGAATTCCAGTACCTTTCTTATTTAAAATTTCCTCATCAATAATTCCAGTTAATTTTTTTAACTGGGCTTGGATATGACTTGCTTCACCAACATCTAACCTTGTCTGTTCTCCAGCTAATCCATTCAAAACTAGATATGCTCCAGCAGAACCATATATAATACGTTCCCGTGGAAGTTTGGCACGTCTAAACCAACCTTGAGATGCTTCTTCAATATGAGTTTTAAGTGTTTCTGGAGTAGCGAATGAGTCAATATGACTTAAAAATACAAAAAGTTTATCAGCAACGGTAACGTTTCTGTCACCAAGTTCTGTGAATTTGATGATTTGTAGTTCCCTCTCTTTCAGGCTAGTAAAACGCTGTACTAATATTACGGCATCGCAATCTGACAGCATTTCCTTGGCTTCGTCAACGTGCTTTGCAAAACCTGAATCTAAACCAGGAACATCATAAAATACAATACCTTCAGCTTGGGCAAGTTTGTTAGTATAAAGTCTCGCTTCTAAAACAGCATGAGCATACTTTTCATCTGCTACATACTTCTTGAGCGATTCTCTAATGTCGTCTAAACGAGTAAATGGAAAAGTACGATTACCTTCTCTTCTTACTTGCTGTAAAGAAATTTCATTTTGTCGTATAGTTCTGATATCTTCTTGGGCGTTTTCTTTTTCTGTTTCAAGCTCGTTTAATAAATTGATAAATTGTTCTTCTGTTTTCGCTTGTACTTCAAGCTTTTGCTCGGTGTCATTTTCAACCGAATAAATTTGCGTTGTTGTAAATGTACATCTTGCTCCCTTGGCTGGAAGTAAATCGCATTCTAACCAGGCATTAATAAAAGTACTTTTTCCCGCTTTTTCTAAACCGACAACTGCAATGCGAAACTCTCGCTTTTTCAGTCTTTCAAGTTGACGACGGGCTGGTTCTGCGTCTTGTAAGAGTATTGCTTTTAGTTGAGAGGGAATTTCGGTTTGAGGTAAATTAGCTAAATTAAGCGCGTGTCGCTGTACGTTTAGGGCTTCGCTTAAACGAGCCTCATAATAAGAAGATGCTGTTTTCCAATCCATTTGAATGCTCCTTAAATACGGTTAAATGCTTCTAAATCAGATAAATCTCCAAGACAAGCTAATTTTTCAACCACTTCTTGACGGTGAGATGGTAGATTTGTCTTTAAAATATATGGAACTGTTTTATCAAGCATTTCTTTCCCATCAGCAATATGAATTCTGACGTAAACTTCTCTTCGTTCGCCAACAGTTAAAATATTTTCATCTGTCAAATCTAGACGCTGTTGTACTAATTCGGCATCAGCAAGTTTTGTGCAGATAAAATAAGATGAATTATCTATGAGCTTTTCTATCTCATCAGCATCTATTGAACATTATTCTTTTAAAGTATTTACTATATGAGCGGGTACAATAAGACATAAGACTACGGTAAGCGATTGTCGAGTAGGTGCTGAAGGTTGTAGAGATATAGCAACGGGTTGTTGTACTTTTCTGGCATTACCTCCTCTTTGTTTATTTTTTCGTCTTTGAATAAATTGAATACATCCAATTGCTCCAACAAGTATACAAGCCACTGCTACAATCCAAAATAGTTCTCTTTTGTTACTCTCGAAAATGCTTATTGGATTAGAGAGCGTTCTAGTTGTATTATTTATTAAACTATCAATAATTTGTTCGTCATCATATTTTGTTCCTGATTCTGCAATGCCGAAAATATTGCAAAGAGATTTAGCTTGTTGGTGTTCAGTATCAAGTATAATGTACAAAACTTTATGTAGAATACCGAATCTAAAATCTTTTATATCAGGATATATATAAGCAAAGATTTCCATATACAAATTATCTAAATTATAATTTACCACTTTTAATTTAAATCTCCTCTTTTAAGGATTTTCCTAAACTGTTAAAATCTTCCATAAGACTTATAGCTTTTTGTTGCATAGGTTGCCAAACATTTTTTTGCATTTCATAATCTGTAGTAATTTCTTTGTTTGCAGTATAAAGTCTATCTTCATAACGGTTGATAACATCATTCTGGATTTTTTCTACATTTTTTTTTAAAGAATCAATTTGTTCTAGGAGCCAACATGAGATTTTTTTTACTATTTCTTTATCTTCTGCTTTAATCTGAAATTGCCAATTCTCAAGTAACTGTTCTATGCTGGGAATTTCTGCATTATCGCTAGAACGAGTTTTATATTCTGTCTCGTAATACGTTTTTTACCAAGCCACAAGGTATACCAAGTTCTTTTAATTCTCTCTACTTGTACAGCCTCTTGCCAATTTCCTGATGTAATTGCAAAACCGGCTTTAAAACATAAAGTAAATGTGAGTTTATTATCAACTCTGATAAGTTGAGAATCAGGAAATCTAATTGCAATATTAGGTGCAATATCGTTTGTACCTTTTTCTATATGCGATAAATGACATTTAAAAAGCTCAACTACAGCCTGATACATTCTATCTATCTCTTGACTACAAATTTGCTTTAATACGTCTTCCATCACGAGATTTAAATGAATTGCCAGTTCGTTGAGTTCCTCATTCAATTGCTTAAGTTTCTTCTTATCATTCTCTGTTCTTGCTTCCATCTTTTTACCAGATTTGGCAACTGAAGATGTATAGCCCAAGTTAACTAGTCTTTTTAAACAGTTACCTAACAAATTAACATTTAAAGCATTCGCTTTTTTCAAATTTGGAGTATCTAAAATTACTCTTCCATTTTCTAGAGACTTGGCTACTGATTCTAATACCTGGTTTATTCCTTTACCAATTCCTCGTCGCCATTCATAAAGTGAACATAATTTGTCTCCTAATTCATTATATGCTTCAATATTATTAAGATTTCTTATATTGTTTTCTAAATAGAGTACTAGGTCATCTTCTGAATCGTCTGCTAAAACTTGCTTAATTTTGTTATCTATTTTTTCAAAAGGTTCTCTTAAGTTGTTGTCGCTAATTTGCAAGAAACTATCAAGTGTTGATCTAATCCACGAGATTTTTTCACATTCTTCTTGATAGCGTTCTTCTGAACTATTAAGAATGGCTGTTGTTGTCTGTAAAGCCCACTCTGTAATAGCATTCCCAGCAGCAACATTAAAACGTTCTATTGCTTGAGGAATAACTAACCGGGGGAAATGTTGACTAATATGCTCTCTTAAGGATTGCTGAAAATCTTCTGCATAAGACTTTTGCCATAACGCATCAGCAACCCTATTTCGGTCATGTCTAGACCATCTTTCTGTTTTAAATGGAAGGTCTTTTAATATACTTTCATCAATTAATCCTAAAAAATTGTTTCGTGCTTTCTTAGATGCTTCTGCACTATATATCTCATCATTGTTTTTGATTTGTAGTGCCAGTAAAGCAGCCCATGTGCTCAGTTTTATAACCTGTAATGTGTCAATCTCTTCTGTATACTCTTTTAGCTGTTCGGAGAGTTAGTACTTGATTTTACTTATCGCATCTTCAACAAAGCGAGTCTCTGTTTCTGGCCAGTTTCTATCTGCTCGGAAAACGTCAATACGATTGAGAATAAATAGCATACGTGCAGGAGAACCACCTAAATCTTTTACCTGCTCAACTACTTATTGCAGCAAGCTTCTAACTTTTTCTTTGTCGGTTTCTGCACTGTTATATGTTACCAAGCACAATGCCTCACGACACTGTTTAATCACACTTGCGTTACCCTCATCGCCCACATACGCTAAACCAGGTAAATCCATAATTCTTACCTTTACACCTCTGGGTAATTCCAGTTTCGATTCTTTGATGAGTCTGAAAGGGTAATATATGGTCGATTGGGGGCAAGCTAAATTAGCTTGTTTCTCTCTGTTATCGATGTAACTTATCATTACATCGTATAAGCGTTGATAAATTCGCTCATCATTAATACCTGTCCATTCTCCACACTCCCATAATGCCCCTGGAGTTTCATGAATTATTAAAGATTTTGTTTCGCTGTATTCTATAGTTACTGCTCCGGCGCTCATTTCGCTGACAGCGACAGGAACAATTTCTGCTCCACATAATAGATTTACTAAAGTGCTTTTACCACTACTGGTAGTTCCTGTTGTCGCAAGGGTAAGAGTAGGATTTTGAAGCTCATCTACTAAATTATTAATAGCGATCTCTAACGTGTCAGAAAGTTCTTGTAGTTCGGCGTGATATGTATCTGGCAAATGCTCAGATATTTCGGTAGAAAAATTATGCCAATATTTAGAGAGAAGCTGGGCATTTTGTTCTACTTCTTCAAATACTTTGTATAACTTATTGCTCATTTTAAAACCTATTGCTAATTTTTTATAAGGGACTTCCAGAAAATAAACTATTCCACCAACAGTAATGATAATCATTTTAAAGGGGGGATGAAGGGGCTGCCGACGGCAGCC